>JAWKYB010000004.1 GCA_041396705.1 Alphaproteobacteria bacterium | reverse complement strand
GGCTCGAGGCCCAGCTCGGCAGCCCAGGCCCTGGTCGCGCCGCTCAGGAACAGCGCATATTCGTCGGTGCGGATGTGGGCGAAGGCGGGCTCGATCACCTCGAAGTCGCCGGGCGCATTGAAGTGCAGCGACAGGAAGGTCAGGCCGGCGCCAATGCCGTCGAACATGGCGCGATAGGCGGTGACGGCGTCGGCCGTGCGGTCCCACGGCGTTTCCGGCACCGAATCGAACAGGTCGAAACCGGCCGCCGCCGCCTCGTCGCGCACCGCGTCGTAGGGCGCGCGGCTGAGCGGGCCGGAATAGCCGGTCGGGTTGTAGGCCATGATGTCGCGCGGCAGCAGGATCGGCAGGCGGAAGCGCCGGCCGAGCCGCAGGTAGATCGCGGCGAACTCCGGACACAGCACCGTGCCCATGTGGGCGTCGAGGTGGGTGACGTCGATACCGGACGCCAGCGCCTGGTCGACCTGCGCGGTCAGCTCGTCTTCGACCGCAGCCGGGTCGGCGTGGGCCCGCACGCTGGGCACGTCGGGCCAGAAGCAGCCGTTGCCGTCGGTCAGGCCGGCCGCCGGCGACACCGCAACGAGCGGCCGCCAGCGATAGCCCTTCTTCTCGCTGGTCAGCGTCAGGTGCACGCCGAGGTCGTAGGCCGGGTCGGCGCCGAACCGGTCGGCCGCCTCCTCGAACCACGGGCATGGCACCATCACGGAGCCGCAAGTGAGCGCGCCCGAGGCCGAAAGCTCGGCAAAGGCCACGTTCGAGCCGTGTGTCATGCCGACGTCGTCCTCGTGGATCACTACCCGCTTCGTCGCCGCACCGTTTTCCGCGTCCATCCGCAGCCCTCCCCCGCATCGCCCAGCCGGCACAGCTTAGCGCGCCGGGTTGCCCGTCGTCATCGCGGGAACCGGGGGCGCGGCGGGGCGTTGTTGGCGTGACGCGGGCCGCAGCCGGCCGCGAACACCATGGAGGCAACCGATGGACATCTACAGCCGCATCCGCCAGGACCACGAACGGCAGCGCGAGCTTGCCGCCCAGCTGGCCGATACGCACGGCGACAGCCCCGACCGCAAGCGCCTGTTCGACAGTCTGGCCGGAGAGATCGAGGCGCACGCCAACGCCGAGGAACAGACCTTCTATGCGTCGCTGATCGCGATCCCCGAAGGCCAGGAGCAGGCCCGGCACAGCGTCAGCGAGCACAAGGAGGCGGCCGACCTGCTGGAGGAACTGCAGGGCATGGACATGAGCGCGGGCGGCTGGCTGGTGAAGTTCCGCAAGCTCAAGGACGAGCTGGAGCATCACATGGACGAGGAGGAGTCCGAGGTGTTCCGCCTGGCCCGCAACCTGATCGACGAGGACGAGGCGGCCAGGCTGGGCGCCGACTTCGACCGCCGCAAGGCCAACGAACTGGCGGCGTGATCGCCGCCGTCGCGGCCGCCGCCGGCATTGCGCGCCGCACCGCCGGCTGCTAACCGCGGGCCATGAGTGTGGAGAGCGAACGCCGCCGGCCGCTGGCGCAGGCCGCGATCGTCGACCAGCTGCGCGCGCTGGGCGTGCGGTCGGGCGGCGTGCTGCTGGTCCACACGTCGTTCCGCGCGACCGGGCCGGTCGAAGGCGGACCCGCCGGCCTGATCGCGGCCCTGCGCCATGCGCTGGGGCCCGACGGCACGCTCGTCATGCCGGCCTGGTCGGGCGACGACGACGCGCCGTTCGACCCCGCGAACGCGCCCGTGGCGGCCGACCTCGGCATCGTCGCCGCCACCTTCCGCCGCGCGCCGGGGGTGGTGCGCTCGGACCATCCGTTCGCCTTCGCCGCCGCCGGCCCACGGGCGCGGTTCATTGTCGGCGGCCCGATGCCGCTGCCGCCGCATGCGCCGGGAAGCCCGGTCGGCAAGGTCCATGCCTGCGACGGCCAGGTGCTGCTGCTGGGTGTCGGCCACGACGCGAACACCAGCCTGCATCTGGCCGAGCTGGTCGCCGGCGCGCCCTATCGCGCGGCCAAGCACGTCACGGTACTGCGCAACGGCCGCCCGGCGCGCATCGACTATGCCGAGAACGACCATTGCTGTGCCCGCTTCGCGCTTGCCGACGACTGGCTGCGCGCGGCGGGCCTGCAGTCGGAAGGGCCGGTCGGCCATGGGCATGCCCGCCTGATGGCCAGCCGGGACCTGGTCGCCGTGGCGGGCGCGCGGCTGGCCGCCGATCCCCTTGTCTTCCTGCACCCGCAGACGGCGGACTGCGCCGAATGCGACGCGGCACGGGCGAGCCTGCTGCACTGACCCCGGCGCAAGCCATGTGTGCCGGGTCGCTCAGCGGCTGCCTTGCCCCGTGTCCCGCTCCTGCACCGCCGGCACCGCTCCCAGCCTGTCGAAGCGGGATTCCCATTCGGCGCGGCGGGCGGCGACCCAATCCTGCACAGCCGACATCCCGCCGGACCGCAGGCTGTAGGTGCGGACGCGCCCGCTCTTGCGCGAGCCGACCAGCCCGCCCGCCTCCAGCACCTTCAGGTGCTTCAGCACCGACGGCATCGCCATCGCCAGCGGCTCGGCCAGTTCGCTGACGGTGGCCGGGCCGCGGCTGAGCCTGTCGACCATGCCGAGGCGCGTCGGGTCCGCCAGCGCGTGAAACACCCGGTGCAGGGGCTGCGGCTGCATCGGTCCGTCCCCTAGCCGTCGCGGAACCGCGCCGGCATCGCGTCGCGCATCGGAAAGAAACGGAAGTACGGCCGCGCCTCGGCGATGGTGCGCGCCACCGACGGCCGCGCGACCAGCCGCTCGAAATAGCCCGCCAGCGCCGCATGCTCGGCGGCGAACGGCTCGACGATGCCGGCATAGAACAGCGCCGGCGCGGCCGCGCAGTCGGCCATCGTGAACGCCGCCCCCGCCGCCCACTGCCGCGAGTCCAGCCCGGCCTCGATCGCCGCATAGGCGCTGCGCAACGTCGCCCGCGCCTCCTCGACTCCCGCCGGATCGCCCTGCCCGTCCGCCCGCAGCCGGTCGCCGACGATCTTCTGCATCGGCACGTTGACGTAGAGGTCGAAGATGCGGTCCCACAGCCGCACCTCCAGCGCCTCGTCGGGGTCGGCCGGCAGCAGCGCGACCGGTCCTGGCCAGTTCTGCGCGAGATACTCGACGATGATGCTGGTCTCCGGCAGCGTCCGGTCGCGGGCCGCGTCGCGCAGCACCGGTATCTTGCCCAGCGGGGCGAGGGCGAAGAACTCGGCACGCGAATCCGGGTCGCCATAGTCGACGATCCGGCTGTCGAACGGTGTCCCGTTCTCGTGGAGCGCGATCAGCACCTTCCAGGCAAACGAGGCCAGCGGGTGGTGATAGAGCACGAGCGACATCGCGAGCGCCTCCGGGCCGCGCCGGCCCCGCTCTTGCGGATCGCCGGCATTTTCTTATCCAGGCAGGTAACTATCATCGTGGGCGACGTCTCGTCAGAGAATAGTTGCACAATCGGCTAACCGACAGAGGGCGCGGCTTCGTCGGCGCTTGCCGGAACCGGTGTGGACGGCTGGGCGCACGCGACCGACCGGCTTAGGATCGCCTGCCCACGCGACGGCGCCGCGCTGTTCGCGCGCAGGTAAGGACGGCCAGCGATGCACCGAAGGACATTCCTGCGCGGCGTGGGCGGCGCGGCGGCGGCGATCGTGCCGGGCGCCCGGTCGCGCGCGGACGAGGCTCGGCCGTTCCGGCTCGGCGTCACCCGCTGGCCGCCGGACCTGACGCTGGCAGCGGTGGCGGCGGTCGACGGCTTCGTCGCGCGCGACTGCGACATGGCGGCGCCGATGCTGTATGGCGGCGTGCCGTGGACCGAGGCGGCAAGCGGTGCGCCCTTCGCCGAAGGTCTGCGCGTCGAGCTCGCCTATCGGCCGCCCGCCGGTCACAAGCTGCTGCTGTCGCTGGGCCCACTCGACCTGCTGCGGCGCGGCATGGCGCCCTATTGGGGCGAACGCGAGAACATGCCGGTCCCGCCGCAATTCGCCGGCCGCAGCCTCGACGATCCGCAGGTGATGGCGTCGTTCGCCGCCTTCGCGCTGCGCGCCTGCGAGGCGATGCGGCCCGACTGGCTGGCGATCGGCATCGAGCTCAACGCCCTGCTGTCCAACGCCCCGCAGGCCTGGCCGGCGCTCAAGGCGCTGTACCGTCACGGCTATGCCGCGCTCAAGGCGCGCTTCCCCGACCTGCCGGTCTGCTTCACCATCGAGGCGCAGCACTATCTCGGCAACGCCGACGGCGCCGACCACCCGACCCAGCGGCGCGAGCTGCTGGACCTGCTGCAGCACAGCGACCTCGTCGCGTTCAGCATCTATCCGCACATGAGCTGGGCGACGCCGCGGCCGCTGCCGGACGGCTATTTCGACTTCGCGGCCGAACTGGCCGACGCGGCCGGCGGCAAGCCGGTCGCCGTCACCGAGAGCGGCTATACCTCGCGCAACGTGATGATCGGCGCGATCCCGCTGTTCGGCTCGCCGGAGGAGCAGGAACGCCATGTCGACCTGCTGCTCGCCGCTGCCCGGCGCGACCGCTATGCCTTCGTCGTCAACTTCGCCAGCCACGACTTCGAGCCGCTGACCGCGCGCCTGCCGCCCGCGGCGCAAACCCTGGCGCGCATCTGGACCTATACCGGGCTGAAGCGCAGCGACGGCGCCGACAAGCCGGCGATGACGCCGTGGCGGCGCCATCTGGCGGTGCCGGCGGAACGCTAGCCTCAGGGAAGGTCGGCAGAGCCGTAGAAGCAGTCGACCGCCGCCTGCGTCGCCACGGTGGCGAAGGCGATGCGGCCGTCCTGGTGCCAGAACACCACGCTGTCCGGCACCACCAGCAGCGCGCCGTCGGCGATGCCTTCGACCGTGACGCTGTTGCTCTGCCGGGTTCCGAGCAGGTTGGGCATGGTGCCGCCGGCGGTGATCGCCAGGCTGACCGTGTAGCCGCCGGACCGGTTCTTGACGATCGACAGCGTGCCGGTGCCGGACCGGGTGACCGGATCGTTGACCATCAGCCGCACCGGCGCCCCGGCCAGCGGCAGCGCCAGCCAGTCTTCCAGCGCCGGTCCGGCCGTCGCCGGCGCGTCGCCGGTGCACAGCGCATAGCTTGCGGCGCGACCGTCGCCGGCCGCCAGCGCCGCGGCCGCCGCCGCCGCGGCGACCAGACCCGCGAACCCGAGAAACCGTCCCATGCTCGCCTCCATCTTGCGTGCCATGAACGGCATGTCGGGGGCGGCGCGGCGCGCTTCAACCGTCCCGGGCGCATGGTCGCAGGCGCGGCACGCGCCCCGCGGCCGCCTGCCCCTTGTCCCGACTCGCCCGGGGGGTATAGTCCCCGGCCACCCATCCGATACACGCGAGGCCGGCGATGCAGATCCGTGAGGCGTTGACCTTTGACGACGTTCTGCTCGAGCCGGGGCCGTCGCGCGTGCTGCCCGGCGAGGCCAACACCGCCTCGCGGCTGACCCGCACGGTCAACGTCAACATCCCGCTGATCTCCGCCGCGATGGACACGGTGACCGAGAGCGGGCTGGCGGTCGCGATGGCCCAGGCCGGCGGCATCGGCATCATCCACAAGAACCTGGAGGTGGCGCAGCAGGCCGAGGAGGTGCGCCGGGTCAAGCGGTTCGAGGCCGGCATGGTGGTGAACCCGATCACCATGCTGCCGACCCAGCCGCTGTCCGACGCGCTCGACCTGATGGAGCGGCACCGCATCTCCGGCATCCCCATCGTCGAGCCGTCGGGCAAGCTGGTCGGCATCCTGACCAACCGCGACGTGCGCTTTGCCTCCAACCCGCGCCAGCCGGTCAGCGAGTTGATGACCCGCGACCTGGTCACGGTGCGCGAGGGCGTGTCGTCGGAGGAGGCCAAGCGGCTGCTGCACCGGCACCGGATCGAGAAGCTGCTGGTGGTCGACGATGCCTATCGCTGCATCGGCCTGATGACGGTGAAGGACATCGAGAAGGCGCAGAAATTCCCCGACGCCTGCAAGGACGAGCACGGCCGGCTGCGGGTCGGCGCCGCCACCGGCGTCGGCGACGCCGGGCTGGAGCGGGCCAAGGCGCTGATCGAGGCCGGCGTCGACCTGGTGGTGGTCGATACCGCCCACGGCCACAGCGAGGGCGTGCTGCGCGCGGTCGAGAAGGTGAAGAAGCTCAGCAACTACACCCAGATCATCGCCGGCAACGTCGCCACCGCCGCCGGCGCCAGGGCGCTGATCGAGGCCGGCGCGGACGCGGTCAAGGTCGGCATCGGCCCCGGCTCGATCTGCACCACCCGCGTTGTTGCCGGGGTCGGCGTGCCGCAGCTCACCGCCATCGCCGACGCCCGGCCGGTCTGTGCCGAGGCCGGCGTGCCGCTGATCTCCGACGGCGGCATCAAGTCGTCGGGCGACATCGCCAAGGCGATCGCCGCCGGCGCGGACGCGGTGATGATGGGCTCGATGTTCGCCGGCACCGACGAGGCGCCGGGCGAGGTGTTCCACTTCCAGGGCCGGTCGTACAAGTCTTACCGCGGCATGGGCTCGGTCGGCGCGATGGCGCGCGGCTCCGCCGACCGCTACTTCCAGCAGGAGGTCGGCTCCACCCTGAAGCTGGTGCCCGAGGGCATCGAGGGCCGGGTGCCCTATCGCGGGCCGATCGGCGCCATCATCCACCAGCTGGTCGGCGGGCTGCGCGCCGCGATGGGCTACACCGGCAACGCCACCATCGCCGAGATGCAGGCGAACTGCCGGTTCCTGCGCATCACCAATGCCGGCCTGCGCGAAAGCCACGTGCACGACGTCTCCATCACGCGCGCCGCGCCCAACTACCAGCAGGAGATGTGACCCCGGCCGCCCGCATCGCCGCGCTCGTCGAGATCTTCGACGCGGTGGCCGGCGGCCGGCGGCCGGCCGACGAGATACTGCGCGGCTATCTTCGTACGCGCCGGTTCATCGGCGCCAAGGACCGCCGCGCGATCGGCGACGACCTTTACGCGCTGCTGCGCCGCATCGTCGCCGTCGACCGGCGGCTCGCCGGCCACGCGCCGACCGGGCGGCTGCGGGTGGCGGCATGGCTGGCGGCGCGCGACGGCATCGACGGCCTTGCCGCCGCGTTCAGCGGCGACCGCTATGCGCCGCCGCCGCTGGACGCCGAAGAACGCGCCATCGTCGAGGCCGGCCTGGCGATGCCGCTGCCCGACTGGGCCGAGACCAACCTGCCCGAATGGCTGCGGCCGGCATTCGTGCGCCGCTTCGGCGACGGCTGGCCGGCCGAAGCGCAGGCGCTGAACCGGCCGGCGCCGGTCGACCTGCGCGTCAACCGGCTGAAGGCGAGCCGCGACGAGGCGGCCGCGGCGCTGGCGCGCGCCGGCATTGCCGCGACGCCGACGCCGTGGTCGCCCGACGGCCTGCGCGTCGCCGACCGCTTCGTGCTGGCCGGACTTGCCCCCTACAAAGCCGGCTGGTTCGAGCCGCAGGACGAGGCATCGCAGCTGGTCGCACTGGCCAGCGGGGCCGGGCCGGGCATGACGGCGATCGACCTGTGCGCCGGCGCCGGCGGCAAGACGCTGGCGCTGGCCGCGCTGATGGGCAACGCCGGCCGCCTGGTCGCCTGCGACAGCGAACCGGACCGGCTGGCGCGGCTGGTGCCGCGCGCCGCCGCGCCGGCGCGACGGTCGAACTGGCGGCGCCCGACGATCCGGCGCTGGACGGCAGCGCCGACCTGGTGCTGGTCGACGCGCCCTGCAGCGGCACCGGCATGTGGCGCCGGCAGCCCGACGGCCGGCTGCGCCTGTCGCGGTCCGAGCTCGACCGGCTGGCCGGCGTCCAGGCCGGGCTGCTGCGCCGCGCCGCAGCGCTGGTCCGGCCGGGCGGGCGCATCGTCTATGCCGTCTGCTCCGTGCTGTGCGAGGAAGGTCCGGACAGGATCGCGGCGTTCCTGCCCGAATATCCGGCAATGGGTGCGGTGGCGCCGTCAGAACTGGCGGCCGAAGCCGGGCTCGCCGACCTGCCTGCACAATGCCTGGACAGCAGCGACAGGGGCCTTTGCTTCACGCCGGCCGCCACCGCAACCGACGGCTTCTTCATATCCGTAATGGCGGAAAAAAAATGGGCCGCTGAGAGCGGCCCGAGGTCGAGGGAGGAAACGCCGATAAGGCAATAGCATCAATAAGGCGAAATTATGAATGAAAGGTTAACCAATTTCGCTTTCGTGACGGCCGCGGCGGTAATAATTTCCACTCGGTTTCGACTTGGCTGTTGCGGTGCGGCAACTCGGCGCACCGACGAGTCGCGGCGCGATTAACCGAGGTAAACGGCGCTTTTCCGATGGACCGACTCGATGCCCAAAAGCAGGGCAGGCTTCGAGTCGTCGCAGCCTGCAACTGCAGAGCGCCGGTCGAAATGGTAAATTATTGTGATCGCGCGCCGGCCGCCGGCCGAAAAAAATTCGTCACGCGACTCGCACCCTAGCCCGCCGGACGGCCGCGCGCAACCGAGTCCGGCGAGTCGCCAGCACAGGGAGAGGGCTATGAGGATGCTCCGACCGGCGGCGCTCGCGCTCAGCCTGGCCTGGGCCGCGCCCGCGCTCGGCCAACCCGACGAACCCGCGGCCGGCACGCCCTGCGCCGCCATCACCTGCGACTGCGAGACGATCGAGGCGGGACTGCTGAACCGCGCCTGGCGGGCCGACTGTCGCGCCTGCGAGACGGCTCTCGTCGAGGCGTGCCTCGAGGTCTATGCGCCCGCGCTCTCGGCCTGGGCGGCGATGACCGACGGCGGCTATTGCGCGCAACGCTGTTCGGTGACCGGCGACAACCCCTACCCGCCCGCACCCGACGCTACAGGGAGTGACAGTGGCGCGGCCGGTCTGCCGCAGCCCTTCCCGCTGCATCTGCGCTGCCCGTTCGGCGCCATGCCGGTGACAGAGGAACGGGACGGGCTGACATGGTACGGCTGCCGGACCGACGACGGCACGCCGGTCGGTCCGTGGACCGCGCTCGACGGCCAGGGAAATCCGGTCGAAGAGGTGTTCTACGACGCCGACGGCAACGCCCTGCACCGGCGGTCGTCCTAGATAGACCTCCGATCGGACGGGATCGCCCGATCGGCAGCAAACCGATAGCTCAAAGGTCCAGCATCAGTCGGCCGTCGTGGCGGCGCAGCCTGGCACCGCCGGTGCGGGCGCACAGCCCCTCCATCCGCGCCATCACCCCTGCGGCGGCGACGGAATCGGCGTGGCGGACCGAGCCGGCCCGCAGCATCACCGGCACCATTTCCAGCGCCACCGGGCGCCGGTCGGCGACGCTGACCCGGAACAGGAACGACCACAGGTTCTGATGGCCGGGGAAGCGCCAGTAGTCGCTGATGAAGTCGCCGGTGTCGTACAGGATCAGCCGGCCGCGATAGGCCTCCACCGCCTGGGTGATATGGGCGGAGTGGCCGTGCACGATGTCGACCCCCGCTTCGATCATCCGGTGGGCGAAGGCGCGGAAGCGGGCCGGCGGATGCACGCGGAAATTCGGCCCCCAGTGCAGGCTGAGCACGATCAGGTCGACCCCCTCGTCGCGCAGCGCGGCGACGCGCCGGCCGAACTCGGCGACCGCCGGACGCTCCGGCCCGAACTTGCGGACCAGGGTACCGGACCGGTCCGGTCGGGCGGCGAACTCCGGCACGTTGTCGGTCGCGCCGAGGATGGCGATGCTGAGGCCGCCCGCCTCGAGGCGTGCCGGCCGCTCGGCATCGGCGGCGTCGAGGCCGGCGCCGCAGCGGGCGATGCGTCCGCGCTCCAGGTGGCGCAGCGTGTCGGCCAGCGCCGGCCGGCCGTGATCCAGCATATGGTTGTTGGCCAGGTTGACCGCGCGCACGTTGCCCGCGCGCAGGCAATCGACTGCCCATGGCCGGGCACAGAAATGGAACGCCTTGGTCAGGCCCTTGCGCCAGCGGCGCGGGTGGGTCGAGATCGGGCATTCCAGGTTACCGACCACCGCGGCGCATTCCGCCATCTCCGGCAGCACGTCGCCCCATACCCACTCCGGCGGGTGCTCGTCGAGCACGTAGTTCAGCTCGCGCGCCAGCATCAGGTCGCCGACGAAGCCGAGCCGCATGCCGTCCGCCGGCGCCATCGCGGTCAGGGCACCCGCCAGCGCGCGGCGACCCCGCCGTCGCCGCTGTGCCGATGCGTGCTGCGCCGATGCCCCGCCGGATGCAGCTGGTACACGTCGAGCAGGTCGACGGCGACCACGACGGCCGCGAAATGGCGATAGCCGGGCTCGGCCTCCGCCCCGGTCGGCACGCGGGTATCGAGCCCGGCCGGCAGCCCGCTGCCGGGCGCGGCGATGTCGGCGCCCGGCCCCGGCTCCGCCAGGTGGATCCGGCGGCTGCTCGGCGCCGCATCGTCCCACGCCGCGCGCGCAGCGGCGTCGCCCGCATGCAGCGCGGCCGGCCCTTCGACCCTGACCTGCAGGTCCAGCGTCGGCTCATAGAAAACAAGCGATATCCAATTATTATCGCGCATCTCTGATGCTTTGGACGACCTGAGATCGGTATGGAAGCGCAATCGCCAGGCGCCGCGGTCGGCGGCGCGCAGGATCACGGTGCGCGCCCGCGGCCGGCCGGTGCGGTCGACCGTGGCCAGCACCGGCCGGCGCATGGCGGAAAGGCGGCCGGCGGCGCCGTCGATCAGCGCCGTCCATGCCAGGTCGAGCACCCCGTCGAGCGTTTCGACCGGGCCATCCCGGCCGCCGGTCACGCGGTCAGTCGCCGCCGATGGCGATGTCGCGCCGCGCGGTGGCCAGCGACACCGCGAAACCGGCCATGATGTCGACCAGCGCCATCAGTGTCAGCAGCAGAAAATCGCTTGTGCCGGCCACGTCCCACAACAGGAAGGCCAGCAGGCAGAGCACGAACACGACCATCGACAGCATGTGGTCGACCGCCGAATGGCCGCCGACCCGCAGCGCCTTCAGCAGTTCGACCAGCAGCGCGACGAGGCCGAAGATCAGGATCAGTTGCGAGACCGTCAGCGCCCAGGGTGCCCCGGAGAACAGGTTCACCGTGAACAGCACGGAGGGCAGCGCGGTCGACGAGATCAGCCCGACGACCAGATAGATCAGGGCGACGACCCCCATGAACGGGACGTAGCTGAGCGGAGTCGGCTTGCGGCGCCGGCTGCTATTTCCATCGCCTGCTGGCAGCGGCATGACCATGAGGACCTCTTATGCGGTTGCGGTGTCCTTTTTATGGCGTAACGCCGCCGTTCGCCAGCGGTGCGAACCGTCCGCCGCGCGCAGCCGACCGGCGACCCCGTTCCGGTCACGGGCGGCGACGTCGGAGTCGGAGCACACGAGCGTCGGCGAGACCCGACGACGCAGACCGCGACCGGCTGCGACCCACCCCACGGCGCAGGGCAAGAACGGCCTTGCGCATGGCCGCGGCAGGTCGGAAGTTCGGGCTGCCACAGCCACCTCACGGGACGAGGTATCGCATGCCTTTCGGTAAGAAGACCAAGGAACTGGGACAGGAGGTCGGCACCGAGGCGGTGATGATCGGCGTCAGCCAGGCCGGCGCCGCGCTCGAGGAGGCGACCGGCTTCCCCATCACCCTGCTGCTCGAGGCCGGCTTCACGCTGAAGGAGATCTACGACGCGGCGGAAAAGACCACGCCGATCCCGAACCCACTGCTGCTGCTGCACGGCCACGGCGACGGCGCGTCGCCCGAGACCAGGAAGTACCTGCAGCACCGCAAGTACAAGAAGATGGGCAGCGCGGCATTCAGTTTCGTCGGCACCGGGTTCCAGGTGGCGCAGGACATCGCCGGCTTCGGCGTCGGCGGCGTCGACACCTTCGGGCTGGCCAAGCACGGCCTGTCGGAAGCTTCGACGCTGGCGCACCTCGCCCGCTTCGCCGCGCTGGCCAACCAGGTCAAGCAGAGCACCTATCTGCGCGGGCTGGTGATGGACATGATCAAGGTCAAGGCCGCCAAGGCCGGCATCCGCGGCGGCAAGATCGCCGCCGCGGCGATCCCGAACTCGATCGCCTCCAACGTCGTCTCGGCCGCTGTCGGGCTCGGCGCGGCCGCGACCAGCGTGCTAATCAAGGAACTGGTCAACCGCGTCTCGGTCGAGGTGCACTGGCGCGCCTTCCAGGAACTCAAGGTCGGCAGTGCGTTCGGCGGCGGCTACGGCCCGGCCTGCAAGATGGCGCAGGAACTGATGAACCACATCGTGTCGACCGACTTCGTGCCGACCGGCAAGGTCCGCACCTTCCTGCTGGAGCCGGCCGGCTATCTGGTGATCAAGGACAAGCTGGGCATGCTGTGACGCCGGCCCGTCCGGCCGCGCGCTCAGTCGACCTGCGCGCCGGCGGCCGTCTGGCCGACGCGGATCACGACGAACTCGGCCGACCGCACCGGGGCGAAGCCGACCGCGATGTTGAGCCGGCCGGCCGCGATGTCCGGCCCGGGTGTCGTGGTGTCGGCGCCGCAGCGTACGAAATAGCCTTGTTCCGGCCGGGCACCCTGCAGCGCGCCCTGGCGCCACAGTTGATGCATGAAGGATGAGACGTCGCGCACCACCGCGGCCCACAGCGGCGCGTCGTTCGGTTCGAACACCGCCCAACGCGTGCCGCGGGCGACGGACTGCCCGATCATGATCGCGGTGCGCCTGACCGGCACATAGCGCCAGTCGCTGGCCGCGTCGGCGAGCGTGCGCCCGCCCCAGACCAGGATGTCGGTCCCGATCGCACGGATCGCATTGACCCCGACCGGGTTCAGCACGTCCTGGTCGGCGTCGCCGATCGCCCAGGTCAGGCCGAGCGCCCCGCGGACCATCAGGTTGGCCGGCGTCTGGTGAACGCCGCGGCTGAAGTCGTTGCGGGCGTAAACGCCCGCGACATGGCCCGATGGCGGCTGCTCGACGGTGGCGCCGGTCGCGGCGTCGGCGACCTGCAGCCAGGGCACATAGACCGCGGCGAAGCCGCGCTGCGAGGTACGCGGCCGCAGGCCGTCGCCGTCGCCGAGCGCACGGGTCAGCCGGCCGAGGGGCTCGATGTCCCGCGCCGTATCGAGAATCGCGAACCGGTCGCCGCGCCCCTCGCAATGGGCGATCAGCGCCTCGGTGCCGGCCTTGTCGACATGGCCCGGCGCGGCCACCAGCGCGATATCGTCGATGCCGGCGAGCGGCGCGAGGTCGCCGGGGCCGATCGGACCGGTCGCGCGGGGGCCGCGGTTGACCACGACGCAGCGCCGGCCGCCATTCTCGAAGAAGCCGGCGACCGCGTTGGCCAGTACGTTGCCGGCCGGCCCGCGGCCGAACGTCCCCTGGAAGGCGGCGAGGCTTTCGAGCGGCGTCGGCACGCCAGCGGCGGCGTCCGGATCAGGCGCCAGGCCGAGGAACGCGGCGGTGGTCGTCGCGACCGCCTGGATCGGCCGCACCCCGCTGGGCACCTCCTCGATGTAGACGCCGGGGGTTCGGTAGTCGACCATCGCTGCCTCCGGTTCGCGGCCAGGCAGCCAGCCTATGCCAGGAATCGCCGCGCCGGAACCGCACAGGCGGGCGGAAACGAAACGGGGCGACCCCGGCTGGGATCGCCCCGTCGCTGCGGCCGCGTCGGCCTGACGCTACGACGTCGCAAGCGGCAGCGGGATGAAGCGACGGTCGCCGTCGCGCTCGACCAGCAGCGCCACCATGGCGTCGCCGTCGCGCTCGTGCGCGGCCAGCGCCTCGCTGAAGGCAGCGGCATCGCCGACCGCATGGCCGCCGACCGCGAGGATCACGTCGCCGACCAGCAGGCCGCCGCGCTCCGCGGGCGAGCCCGCTTCGACCACCGTGATGACCACGCCGTCGGTCTCGCCGTGCGCGCCGCGCCAGCCGTAGTCGGCCGCGGACGCCACCGTCAGACCGAGGCGACCCACCGGCTCGCCGACCGCGGGCGTCTCGGCCGTTGCGACCTGGTCGCCGCCGAGCCGGCCGACGGTGATCGACAGTGCGACGGTCTCGCCGTTGCGCAGCACCTCCAGCGGCACCGTGGTGCCGGGCGTGATCGCGCTGACCATGCGCGGCAGGTCGTGCATCTTGTCGACCTTTTCGCCGTTGAAGCCGATGATCAGGTCGCCGGCTTGGATGCCGGCCGCGGCCGCGGGCGAATCCGGCCGCACCTCGGCGACCAGAGCGCCGGTCGGGCTGTCAAGCTCCATCGCCTGGGCCAGCTCGTCGGTGACCGCCTGGATCTGCACGCCGATGAAACCGCGCTCGACCATGCCGGTCGACATCAGCTGCTCGACCACCGGCCGGGCGATCGATTCCGGCACCGCGAAGCCGATGCCGACGCTGCCGCGGCTGGGACTGGCGATGGCGGTGCTGATCGCAACCACCTCGCCGTCGGTGTTGAACACGGGGCCGCCGGAGTTGCCCGGATTGATCGAGGCGTCGAACTGGATGTAGTTGTCGTAGGGGCCGGCATGCAGGTCGCGGCCGGTGGCCGAGACGATGCCCGCCGTCACGGTGCCGCTGAGCCCGAACGGGCCGCCGATCGCCACCACCCAGTTGCCGATCCGGAGCGAATCGCTTTCGCCCCACGCCACCGCAGGGAAGGTCTCGTCGCTGTCGATCTTGACCACCGCGATATCGGTGCTGGGATCGGTCCCGATCAGCGTCGCGTCGTAGCTCTGCCCGTCGTGCAGCGTCACCGTGATGCTGTCGGCATTCTCGATCACGTGGTTGTTGGTGACCAGATAGCCGCGCGGATCGATGATGAAGCCCGAGCCGAGGCCCTGGATCTGCTGGCCCGGATCGTCCTGGCCGGGGCCGAAGCCCGGCCCGCCGGGACCGCCTGGCCCGAACGGACCGAACGGCCCGAACGGATTGAACGGGTTGGGGCCGAACGGATTGGGCCCGCGGCCGGGCATCTGCTGCGACATGCCGGGCTGATGGCCTTCGATCGAGACGGTGACGACCGACGGCAGCACCTGCTGCACCATGTCTGCGAAGTCCGGGCCGATCGCCTGCGCATTGGCGGCGTTCAGGGGCCCGAGCAGGGCGAGCGCCGCCACGGCCGGCACCCCGGCTCGACAGACGTCGAGGCTTAGAGAGCGCATTGATGATTGCTCCTCGATTGGGTTCGAACTGAACCGACCGGTGGCACCGCCGGGACGCGGCGGCACCCCGTGCCGTGGTCGCAGACCGGGCCGGCGCGTGCCGGGCCGTGCGTGACACACAGGGCGCGAGCGCGCCCATCGGCTGTTCCCTGCGGCCGATATGGGTATCCGCGCGCTGCCGAAAAATCGCCGCGCCCCTGCCACAAAGCGAAAATCACAATCCCGCCACAATCTGCGTGGCCGCGGAACGGCGCCAGGCCGCGAAACGCCGCCAATTCGCGGGTTGGCAATGTGGAATCGATGTCCGCGCACTAACGCCGAGTTAATACTGGTGCCAGATTCCTGCCACAATCCGGGCCACAATCCGGCGCCGCTGCCGGTGAACTGACCGACAGCCCCTTCAAACTCAGACAACATGATGCAGGGGTCTTGACCCATGGTCCTGCGCTTTCGCGTCGCCGCCGCCGTGTGCGGGGCGACGATCGCTGCCGCCTTGCTCTTCGCAACGCCGCACTTCACCCTCGCCGCGACCGGTACCCAGGCCGACGGGGCCGAACTGCAGGACGTCCAGGGTCCGCCGGGACTGTGGCTCACCACCCCCTACCCCATGCTCGGCGGCCAGGCCGGCGGCGACATCAGCATCGACCTGACCCTGGCCAACCAGGGGCTCGAACCGCAACGGGTGGAATTCGATGTCACGGGCCTGCCGGAAGGCTGGCACTGGGAGATCGACGGCGACGGCCGGCCGGTCGGCGCCGCCATCGCCACCGCCGGTCGCCCGGTCGCCCTGTCGCTGAAGCTGACGCCGGCGGCCGACGCGGCGTACCAGGCCTACGACTTCGCCGTCGTCGGCCGCGCCGACGGCCAGACGCTGCGCCTGCCGATTTCGCTGAACCTGACCGAGACCGAGCCCGCGCGGCTGACGCTGACGCCGACCCTGCCCGCGCTGCGCGGCACGGTGCGGTCCACCTTCGACTTCCAGATCAAGGTCACCAACGAGGGCCAGGAGGACACGGTGATCAACCTGGTCTCGCAGGCCGAGCCCGGCTTCGAGGTCACCTTCAAGGAGCGCTACGGCTCGCAGGAGCTGACCAGCCTGCCGCTCGGCGCCGGCCAGTCCAAGGACATGACCGTCAGCGTCAAGCCGGCGCAGGACACGCCGGCCGGCCAGTATCCGGTGATGATCGGCGCCGCCGGCGACGACGCCACCGCCCAGATCCCGCTGATGCTCGACATCACCGGCCACCCGACCCTGTCGCTGTCCGGGCCCGACGGCCGGCTGTCGGGCGATGCCACCGCCGGCGAGGACCGCACCTTCACCTTCGCGCTGACCAACACCGGCACCGCGCCCGCCGAGACGGTGAAAATGGCCGCCAGCCCGCCGCAGGGCTGGAAGGTCAGCTTCGCGCCGGAGGGAATTCCCGCGGTGCAGCCCGGCGAGACCGTCGACGTCGCCGTCACCATGACGCCGTCGAACCAGGCGATCGCCGGCGACTATGTGGTCGCGGTGCGTTCCAACGGCGACGGCACCTCCGACAACGCCAGCTTCCGCGTCACCGTGCGGACCTCGACGATCTGGGGCATCGTCGGCCTGGGCGTGATCGGCGCCGCCGTCGTGGTGCTGGTCATCGCCGTTGCCCGGTATGGCCGGCGATGAACGCGGTCATCCAGACGCAGGGCCTGGTCAAGCGCTACGGCCGGGTCGCTGCGGTCGCCGGCATCGACCTGTCGGTCGACAAGGGCGAGGTGTTCGGTCTGCTCGGGCCCAACGGATCCGGCAAGACCACCACCATCCTGATGCTGCTCGGCCTGACCGAGCCGTCCGCCGGAACCGTGCGCATCCTCGGCCTCGATCCGCTGCGTCAGCCGCTGGCGGTCAAGCGCAGGGTCGGCTACCTGCCGGACCAGGTCGGCTTCTACGATCGGCTGACCGCGACGGAGAACCTGGCCTACTCGGCCCGGCTGGCCGGCGTGCGCCAGGCGGAGGCGAAGCGGCGAATCGACGAGGCGCTGGCGCGTGTGCGGCTCAGCGACGTGGCCGAACGGCGCGTCGGCACCTACTCGCACGGCATGCGCCAGCGCCTCGGCCTCGCCGACGTGCTGGCCAAGCAGGCCGAGATCGCCATCCTCGACGAACCCACCTCCGGCCTCGACCCGCAGTCGACCCAGGAGCTGCTCGACCTGATCGGGCTGCTGTCGCGCGACGGCATGACCATCGTGCTGTCGTCGCACATGCTCAACATCGTGCAGACCATCTGTCACCGGGTGGCCCTGTTCAACAAGGGACGGATCGGGCTGGCCGGTCGCGTCTCCGACCTGACCGCCGGCGTGCTCGGCGGATCCCACGTGGTCGACGTCGATGCCGAAGGCGTCGACCTCGCGGCGCTGCTGGGGGGCGCGCCGCACGTCACCAGCGTCTCTGCCACGCAGGCGGGCCGCTGGCGAATCGACGCCGACGCCGACATACGCGCGGACATTGCCCGTCGCGTTGTCGGCGCCGGTGGCGCCCTGCGCTCGATGGACGTGCGCCACGTGACGCTGGACGCCGTCTATGCCCGCTATTTCGAGGAGCAGGACCATGCCAAGGCGGCGTGAGGGTTCGCCGTTCACCGGACTGGCCACGGTCGCGCTGAAGGAAGCGGCCGACCATATGACCAGCGCGCGCATCCATCTGGTGATGCTGCTGGTGATCCTGACGGCGGTCGGCTCGGTCTATGCGACGATCGGGCAGATCAAGCAGACCATCGGCGAGGACCAGTTCCTGTTCCTGCGGGTGTTCACCACCGCGCAGGACCCGCTGCCGTCCTTCGTCGCCTTCCTCGGCTTCCTGCTGCCGCTGGTGGCGGTCGCGCTCGGCTTCGACGCGATCAACGGGGAATACAACCGCCGCACGCTGTCGCGCGTGCTGTCGCAGCCGATCTACCGCGACGCGCTGCTGGCCGGGAAGTTCCTCGGCAGCCTGATCGTCATCGCGATCTGCCTGGTTACCCTTTGGCTGCTGGTCACCGGCATGGGCATCCTGATGCTGGGCCTGCCGCCCAGCGGCGAGGAGATCGTCCGCGGGCTCGCCTTCCTGCTCGGCGCCTTCGTCTATTCCGGCGTCTGGCTGGCGGTGGCCATGCTGTTCTCGACCCTGTTCCGGGCGCCGGCGACCTCGGCGCTGGCCGCGCTGACGCTGTGGCTGGTGTTCGCGGTGTTCTGGCCGATGCTGGCGCCGCTGATCGCCGGCAGCCTGGTCACCGTCGATCCGTACGACCCGGCCACCGCGGTGGCGGCGGTCGAATGGCAGACCGGCATCGCGCGCATCTCCCCCAACGTGCTGTTCGGCGAGCTGACGCTGGGCCTGCTCAACCCGGCGACCCGGTCGCTCGGCATCGTCTTCGCCAGCCAGATGCACCAGGCGGTGCTCGGCGCACCGCTGCCGGTGTCGCAGAGCCTGCTGCTGGTCTGGCCGCATCTGGCCGGAATGGTCGCCGGCCTACTGGTGCTGTTCGCCATCGCCTATGTGGCGTTCCAGCGCCAGGAAATCAGGGCCTGACGACCCGAAGCGGCGCCCGCCCCGCTCGGCGCGGGCGCCGCATCCTTCCGTCCTACCCGCCGCCGCCGCGACCGGCGGACGCCCGGCGCATGCGATGGCACTTGCGCCGGCCCAGCGGCAAGGGCACGCTGGCCATTCGCGAAACCCGGCGGTACAGCCGGGAGGCCACACAGGACGAGAGGGACACGATGACACTGCGAACCCTGACGATCGGTCTGATCGGCGCCACCGCGCTGGCAACGGCGGCGCAGGCCGGCGACGTGCTGGACAAGGTGATGGGCGAGGGCGTCATGGTCATGTCGACCGACGCCGAATACCCGCCGCAGTCCTTCCTGAACGCCCAGAACGAGTTCGAGGGCTTCGACATCGACGTCGGCCGGGCGATCGCCGAGAAGCTGGGCGTCGAGATCCAGTTCGTCACGCCGGGTTGGGACATCATCACCGCCGGCAGCTGGGGCGGTCGCTGGGACCTCTCGGTCGGCTCGATGACGCCGACCGCCGAGCGCAAGGAGGTGCTCGACTTCCCGGCGATCTACTACTACACGCCCGCCTCGCTGGCCGTGCACGCCGACAACGAGACCATCGCCACGCCGGCCGATGCCTCCGGCACCAAGATCGGCGTCGGCGTCGCCACCACCTACGAGAACTACCTGAACCATGCGTTGGTGATCGATGCCGAGGGAGCGCCCTCCTTCGACTACGTCATCGACGACGCGGTGATCGCCACCTACGACACCGACCAGCTGGCGCTCGACGACCTGGCGCTCGGCGACGGCGTCCGCCTCGATGCGGCGATGACCGCGCTGCCGACCATTCTCGGCGCGATCGACGCCGGCTATCCGATCAAGGTGGTCGGCGACCCGTTGTTCCTGGAGCCGCTGTCGGTGGCGATCGACAAGGGCGACCCGGAATGGGGCGCCAGGCTGGCCGAGGTCGTCGCCGAACTGCGCGAGGACGGCACGCTGGCTGCGCTCAGCGAGAAGTGGTACGGCGCCGACCTGACCCAGTGACGTGAGCACCGGAACTCCGGCGCGCCGAGGCCCCGTCCCGCGCGACGGGCGACAGGGGACGGGGCCGCGCCATGGCTGAGGTCCGCCTCGACGGACGCCCGCCGGCCCGCGCGCTGCCGGACGAGGAGCGGTCGACGCTCGATGCGCTGCTGCAGCTCAGCGAACGGCGTGCCGTTCGCTGGCTGCTGCTGTTCCTGTTCGCCTGGCTGGTGCTCGGGCTGCTCGACCACACCGGCATCGGCGAGAAGCAGATCAAGGAGGACGAGCTCAACTTCGTCGGCCGCTTCGCGCTCGACCTCGCCTTCGACATGGGTCCCGCCTTCGACCCCGGCAGCCGCGACGGCCATCCCGACCATCTGTTCCAGGCCGTGGCGATCGTCAACTGGGGCTTCGCCGCCCTGCTCGCGCTGGCGATCACCGTCAACTTCTGGCTGATCTCGCGCATTCCGGACTTCGTCCGGGCCTTCCAGCAAGGCAGCCGGGCCGGCCGCCGGACCGAAAGCCCGCTGCCCTTCGCCATCCAGGTCGGCGTGATGTGGGCCGAGCTGCTGGGCCTGTTCATCTGGTTCTTCGTCAGCTTCGACCTCGACTTCGCCTTCATCGAGGAACGCACGCCGCACCTGATCGGGCTCGAGCTGCACGACGGCTTCCTGCAGGGCGCGGCGCTGACGCTGTTCATCTGCATCGTGTCGATCGTCGCCTCGACCATCCTGGCGCTGATCGCCGCGCTGGCCCGGCTGTCCAGCAACGGCGCGGCCTTCGGCGTCGCCACCTTCTACACCTCGTTCTTCCGCGGCACGCCGCTGCTGCTGCAGCTGGTGCTGATCTACTCCGGCCTGCCGCAGCTCGGCGTGGTGATCGACGCGCTGACCGCCGGCATCATCGCGGTCTCGCTGTGCTACGGCGCCTATATGGCCGAGATCTTCCGCGCCGGCATCCTGGCGATCCCCAAGGGCCAGTCCGAGGCGGCGGCCTCGCTCGGCCTGACCAAGGGCCGGACGATGCAGCTGATCGTCCTGCCGCAGGCGATGCGGCTGATCATTCCGCCGACCGGCAACCAGTTCATCGCCATGCTGAAGGATTCCTCGCTGGTCTCGGTGCTCGGCGCCTGGGAGCTGATGTACCTGGCCCGCACCCATGGCCGCTCCGAGTTCAAGGTCATGGAGATGCTGATCGTGGCGGCCCTGATCTACTGGGGGCTGTCGTTCGTGTTCGAGATGATCCAGGCGCGGATCGAGAAGAAATACGGCAAGGGGGTTCGGGTCGACTGAGGCCGGCCGGCCCCACGGCTCCGGCCTGTCCGGCGCATGCCTGCCATGCGCCCGCAGCGCGCGACAGGCGGCCCGCGATCGGGTAGTCATCGCTGTCTGGTTCCCGTTCACCGTCGCGGCCGCTGCTGCCCATGGACATCACCGTATCCTTCGGCGAGCTGGCGCTGCTGGCCGGATCCCTGATGGCGGCCGGCGTCGTCGCCGGGCTGCTGGCCGGCCTGTTCGGCATCGGCGGCGGCGGCATCATCGTGCCGGTGATGGTGGAGGTGCTGGACGCGCTGCACTTCGACCCGGCGATCCAGGTGCATGTCGGCGTCGGCACCGCGCTGGCGGTGGTGGTGCCGACTTCGATCCGCTCGACCCTCGCCCACCTCAAGTCCGGCAAGGTCGACACCGGCCTGCTCAGATCGTGGATCGTGCCGGTGCCGCTGGGGGTGGCGGCCGCGGCGCTGGTCGCGGCCTTCGTCTCCGGCGACGTGCTGCGCCTGATCTTCGCCGGCATCGCCAGCACCATCGGCATCCGGCTGCTGCTGAACCTCGACAAGCTGCGCCTCGGTCCGGACATTCCCGGCGAGCCGCTGCGCGCGGTCTCCGGCGCGCTGATCGGCTTCGTCTCGGCGCTGATGGGCATCGGCGGCGGCGTCATCAACAACACCTACATGACGCTGTTCAACCGGCCGATCCATCAGGCGGTGGCGACCTCGGCCGGGGTCGGCGTGCTGATCGCCATCCCCGGCGCCATCGGCTATGCCGTGGCGGGCTGGAGCGTGGAAGGGCTGCCGCCGTTCTCGGTCGGCTACGTCAACCTGCTGGCGGTCGCCCTGGTCATCCCGATCACCATCCTGCTCGCCCCGATCGGCGCGCGGATGGCGCATCGCTGGAGCAAGCGCAAGCTGCAGATCGGCTTCGGCCTGTTCCTGCTGGCGATCTCGACCCGGCTGGTGCTGGCAATGCTGGGTTGACCCGGCCGGCCGGCCTAGACGTCCAGCCCCATCCGCGCCGCCACCCAGGCGTGGAACTCGGCCAGGCCGTTCTCGTAGCGCGGCGAGACCCGGCCGGTTTCGTAGACGCCGGCATCGAGGTTGACCTGGACCTGCTCGCAGATGCGGGCGTCCTCGGCCGTGGTCACCCGCGACATCGCCAGCGCATCGGCGACGGCGGCGTCGCCGGCATCCTTGGCGAACATGTAGAGATAGTCGATCACCATGCCGCCGAGGCCGTCCGGCTTCATCCGCTCGATCGCGGCGCCGACGCCATAGACGTTGAACGCCCAGTTCGGCAGGGCGAATGCCCAGAAGCCCTGGTTGACCCGGGCCTGGCCGGGGCTGCGCGGCGGGCTGACGTGCAGCATGTAGCCGTCCCGCGGCAACACCTGGTATGTGCCGACGTCGACCTCCTTCGACAGCGCCGGGTGGACATAGGGCACGTGATAGGCCTCGAGATAGTTCTCGACATAGGTCTTCCAGTTGCAGGCGACCGGATGGGTCAGCCGGCTGTGGAAGCGATAGTCCTCCAGCGGCAGTTCGGCGCATTCGGCGATGAAGCCGGCATGCGCGGCGGCGAAGGGCGCTGCGTCGCGGTCGATGTTGACCATGACGAAACCGCGCCAGCTCTCGACCCGGATCGGGAACAGGCCGAATTCGGCCGGATCGAAGCTCGCATCCTCGCCGAACAGCGGCGTCTTCTTGAGGTTGCCGTCGTGGTCGTACAGCCAGCCGTGATAGCGGCAGCGCAGCACATCGCAGCGGCCCTGGCCGGCGTCGACCAGCGGCGCGGCGCGATGGCGGCAGACGTTGTGGAAGCCGCGCAGCGCGCCGTCGCGGCCGCGCAGCACGAACAGCGGAAAACCGGCGACCGTGTCGGCGACATAGGCGCCGGGCTCGCGCAGCTGGTCCTCATGCGCGAAAAGCTGCCAGCACTTGGCGAAGATCTCGCGCCGCTCGCGCTGGTAGAGATCGGCGTCGCGGTAGCACCACGCCGGCAGCGTGACCTTGCGCGCCAGCGCGCGCGGCTCGGATGCGCGATCGTCCGGCATGACAGACCCTCCAGAAAGACCCTCGTCGCCAGAGCATTAACGCCTCGCACGCGCGTTAGCGAGGCGCGAAGCGCCGCGGCGGCTCATCCGTTCGCACAGCCGATGCAGGTCGGGGTGGCAGGGTCGAGCCGCAGCCGGCCGGGCTCGATCGGCTCGTCGCAGCGCACGCAACGGCCATAGTCGCCGCTGTCGATGCGCGCCAGCGCCGATGCGATCCGCTGCAGCGCCAGCGCACGCCGACGTTCGGTCTCCTGCGCCATCGCCTGCACCTGCAGCGCATCCATCCGCGACAGCCGGCCGACGCGGGCCTGGTCCAGCTCGACCGGCGCGCGCTCGCCGGCGGTGCCGGCCGCCAACGCCTCCAGCTCGGCACGACGGGCCAGCAGCGCGGCCCGCGCCGCGGCGAGATCCGGCGCGCTCATCGCCGCACCAGCGGTCGGGTCAGGCAGGTCGGCCCGCCCTCGCCCTTGCGGCAGATCTCGTCGGCCGCGATCGCGGTCACGACGACGCCGGCCGCCTCCAGGCGCCGCCGCGTCACCGGGTTGCCGTGCACCATCACGGCGCGGCGCGGCGCCAGCGCCAGCACGTTGCAGCCCATGGTCGCGAACTCGTCGTCCGGCACCTCGACCAGGGCGTGGCCGCGCGCCAGCAGCATCTCGCGCAGGCGCACCGGCATCAGCGGGCTGTAGACCAGCGAGAGATCGGGCGCCAGCGGGCTCCACACCGACATCAGGTGGAACACGTCGGCGGGGCCGCGATGGTGGGGCAGGTCGAAGGCCTCGACGGCGATGCCGTCGCCCAGCAGGGCGGCGAGCTGGGCGATGCCGGCCTGGTCGGTGCGATAGCCGCGGCCGACCGCGACCGTCGCCGCATCGACCCAGACCAGGTCGCCGCCCTCCAGCCGCGCCGGCGCCGCGATCGCGCCCGCAACCGGCAGACCGGCGGCGGCGAAGGCCGCGGTAGCGGCCGCCGGTTCCTGCGCCCGCGCCGGCTTGCCCATGGCCGCGCCGATGCAGCCGGCGGGCCCGAGCACGGCGGCGTCGCGGACATAGAGGCTGTCGAGGGTCAGGCCGTCGCCGCCGGGCAGCCACAGCACGTCGGCACCGGCTTCGTGCAGCAAGCCGACGAAGCCGTCATACTCGCGCACCGCGGCGTCGAAGTCCGGCTCGGCATGATAGCCCAGCGCCCGCCATTCGAGCTGCAGCCGCGCCCGGCTGGCGAACGCGTCGCGCGGATGGCGCAGCGCGACCAGCGCCAGCGCGCCGACCTCGTCGAGCGTGCCCGGCATGGCGATGCCGTCGCGCCGTTCGGTCCCCTCCTCCGGCAAGCTCGCCTCCCGCCCCGTGGAAGGGCGGAGCATAGCAGCCTTGCCGGCGGCCGCTACCAGGTGCGGAAGCGGCCGGTGTCGATGTGGACGAAGTTGCTGCTGGGGTAGTAGCCGACGCCGCCGGCTTGCAGAGCCAGCGCGGCATCGTGCAGGCCGGAAATCGGAAAGCCGGGCAAAGTGATGTCGACTGCCTTGCCCTGGATGTGCAGGCTGTCGCGCGCCACCCCGGTGTGGCCGGTGCGGATCAGCATGTCGTTGGTCGCGCGCGAGCGGTAGGCAGACAACACGGTGAACTCCGGGTCGCGGCCGATCGACTGGCCAAGCGACCACAGCACGTCGTACAGCGTCGGGTCGATGGCGATGATCTCGTCGGTACGCCAGTCTCGCATGAACGCGTTGAGCCGCGCGACGCCGAGCTGGTCGTAGCCGCCCCGCTGCCAGAAGGTGGTGTCGACCCGCTCGCCGGTATGTGCATGGCGCAGGCCGATGGTGCGCGGGCCGAGGCCGAACTCGGTCGGGCCACGCCACGGACTGGCTTCCTGGCCCGGACCGAACAGCGGCCCCGGCGCCGGCCGGGTCAACGCGTTGAAGACGCCGCCGCCGCTGGAGCGGTAGATCGACGGTCCGGTCGCGCGCGCGGGCCCGGCGGCCAGTCCGGCAGCAGCCAGGCCGACGGCGCCCGCCAGCAGGCCGCGCCGGGACAGATTGGTGTCGCGGTGCGGGTGCGGTAACAGCGATTTGCTCATGCCGGACCGCTATCACCGCCGTGGTGAAGGTCGCGTTAACGGCGGATCAGCCGCCCAAGTCGGTGTGGGCGTCGACGTCGGCGTCGTAGAGCACGACGCGTTCCTGCTCGTCGGGGTCGTTGCGGGCGACGATGGCGACGGCGGGTTCGGTCGCGCTGAGGTTGACCGGCCGATGCGGCACCGACGGCGGAATCAGGATGAAGTCGCCGGCCTCGTTGACCACCGAGCGGCGCAGACCGGGCCCGTAGCGGGTCTCGACCCGGCCGCTGATCATGTAGATCGCGGTTTCGCAGCCCTCGTGGAAATGCGCCTCGGCCGATGCGCCGGGCGGAATCACCACCATGTACATCGACAGGGCGCGTGCGCCCGCGCTTTCCCGTGAAATCCCGACGAAGCCGGGCAGGCGCTGCCGCGTCATCACGTCGACGACCGGGCGCACGGTGACGATGCCGGCCTCTGCCGGCACCCGCCTATCGTCTTGTCTCATCGCTGTCTCCCGGACCGAGGATCGGCCCCGTCCGGGATATACGGCTGGCGCGACCGCGGCCGATGCGCGGTCCGGCGAGAAAACGCGGGCCGGCGGTCAGCCGAGCGCCCTGGCCGCCCGCGCCGCCGCCTCCACCGCCGCCCAGTCGCCGGCGGTCGCCTTGTCCTTCGCGATCATGAAGGTGCCGCCGACGCACAGCACGTTGGGCATCGCCAGATAGTCCGGGGCGTTGCCCATCGAGATCCCGCCGGTGGGGCAGAACACGGTGTCCGGGAACACCGGCCAGAAGTCGCGCAGGGTCGTGGTGCCGCCGGTGGATTCCGCCGGAAAGAACTTCAGGAAGGTGAAGCCGGCCTCGCGCGCCCGCATCACTTCCGACACCGTCTGCGCGCCCGGCAGCAGCGGTCGCACCGGCAGCCGCCTCGATCAGGGCGGGCGTCAGCCCGGGCGAGACCGCGAAGGCGGCGCCGCGCGCCTGCGCCTCGCCAAGCTGGCCGGGGGTCATCACCGTGCCGACGCCGACGGTCGCCTGCGGCAGGGCGGCGCGCACCGCGGCCATCGCATCCAGCGCCACCGGCGTGCGCAGGGTGATCTCCAGCGTGGTCAGCCCGCCGGCGACCAGCGCCCGGCACAGGGCGACGCCGTCGTCGATGTCGCTGATGGTGATCACCGGGATGATCCGGCCGGTTCGGAAGATCTCGCGAAGCATGGCTCGACATTTCCTGTGCGTGGACCCGCCGGCGCGTCGCCGGACCGGCGCGACATTGGCCCAAAGCCGCCGGGTGCGCAACGCGCTGTCCGCAAAGCCTTTCCGCCCGCGCGGCCGGTGTGAGAAGCGCCACCGCGCGGCGCGGCCTGCCGCATTAACCTCAATCTTGTTGCAACCTTGGCGCAAAGGCGGCGCGTTAACCGTGAAAAGCCGCGATTGTTCACGGCATTTCCGCAGCGCAGCCCATGGTCGGCCACAGGCGGCAACCACATGGTCGGTCACAGCGCCGGCGACGAGGGATCGGCACCCCGAGCCGATGATCGCCGGCAACTCGAACCGCCCAGACCTCCGGTCACGTTAACAGGGAGCTACACGATGACCCGCATTCACGCCGCCAAGTCCGTCCTTTTCGCCATGACCGCCGGCATCGCGCTCAGCGCCGGCGTCGCCAATGCCCAGGACGCCTTCATCAGCTGCAACGAGCGCCACTGGGACCAGTTCGGCAACGCGATGTCCAGCAACGATTCCCAGGTGCTGTGGCAGTTCGTGCAGGATCTGGGCACCGACTGCCCGCCGCTGCTGCAGACCGCCCAGGTCGTGCTGTGCGAGATGGACCCGGCCGCCTGCCTGGTCGCGATCGAGCCGGCCGCCGGCGAGCCGACCGAGACCATCCCGGAGAACGACGAACCCATCGAGGAGAGCGACGAGCCCTACGACTTCTCCTACCGCGATCCGGGCGAGCACATCGGCTGGGAAAACGACCGCACCGACAACTCCTCGCCGGCCGATTCGGGCAACGACAACCCCGGCGGCAATGAGGACACCGGTGGCAACGACGATACCAGCGACCGCGGCGACGACAAGCCGACCGAGACCTGCTGCTCGATCAGCGAAGCTGCGGTGCTGTGAGCCGTCCGAATTAAGCAGCAAGCCCTTTATCTAGCGAAGGCATAGTGCGGATCGCGGCGGGAGGCCTGGCCTCCCGCCGCAATTCGTTCCGGCCTCAGCCTGCGGCGATCATCCAGATGCCGGCGGCCGCGAAGCCGACGCCCGCCAGCCGCCCGACCAGCGTGCCTGCCGGCAGCAGCTTTTCGGCCAGCACGAACCCCGCGATCAGCGCGACCCACAGCAGGTTCATCACGCCGACGGCGAACAGCAGCAGCATGATCGCCCAGCAGCAGCCGACGCAGAAGGCGCCGTGCTCGACGCCCATGCGAAAGGCGCCGGCGACCCCGGCGCGCCAGCGGAACATGAAGAACTGCAGCGGGGCGCGGCACTTGCGCAGGCAGGCCTGCTTCAGCGGCAGCCACTGCCACAGGCCAGCCGCAACCAGCAGCGCACCGCTGAGCGCGGCATCGGTCGACGCCATCATCGGCGACAACAGCGCCGCCTGCTGCAGCCCGGCCTGCGCCAGGGTCGCCGCGACGCTGAACCCGGCCCAGACGGCGAGATAGCCGGCCGCGAACGTCCACACCGCCGGCAGCGACACGCCGCGCGCGCGGTTGCGCCGCACCATGGCGCCGTACAGCAGGATCGCCGGCGCCGCGCTGGGCAGCATCATGCCGACCATCATGACCATCCACATCAGCGCGGTCAGCAGCAGCGGGCCGGCCGCCCAGTCGTGCAGGGCAGGCGCCATCGCCATGGACGCCATGGCGCCCGACACCGGCTCCGCCGGCATCGCCATCGAACCCATGGCGGCGGGCATCGCGCCGTCGTCGGCCGGCATCGGCATGGATCGCATCCGCTCCGCTTCGCGCCACAGCCATGCCCAGGCCAGGGCGGCGAGCGCGAGCAGGCTGGCCAGCGCGGTCAGGCCGTCACGGCGCCGGACGCCGGGCGGGAGCAGCGCGGTCACGGCACGGTCCGCGCTCCGTCTCAGCCGCGCCAGGCAAAGGGTGCAAAATGGCCGTTTCGGCTGCCGCTGGCGTCGTCCCAGTCGATGCCGAAGGCATGGAACCGGCTGCGCGTCGCCCGGGCCAGCGCCAGCCTGGTCGAGACCGGATGGGCGGCGTTGTCCAGGTAGATCGGCTCGCCCTCGGCGACCAGGCTGGGCACCCCCTCGACCGCCTGGTCGACCAGGTCGCCGGCGGTGACCCGCCAGCTCATCCCCTCGCCCTCGAAGACGATGGGGCGCCTCTCCACACCGGCCATCTCGCCGACCAGCGGCGCCAGCGCCACCATCGGTCCGCCGTCTGCGCCGGAGGCAATGGCGCCGATCGCCGAGACCTGGGCGTCGCTGGCGCGCGCGTCGACGATCAGGCCGACCTTGAAGTTGCCGTCGGCCATCGCGCCGGGCGACCGCATCACCACGATGAAGGCCAGTCCGTCCAGCCGGA
The DNA here is from genome assembly GCA_041396705.1 of Alphaproteobacteria bacterium. Taxonomy (NCBI): domain Bacteria; kingdom Pseudomonadati; phylum Pseudomonadota; class Alphaproteobacteria; species Alphaproteobacteria bacterium. Next base: position 337,650 of record JAWKYB010000004.1, on the reverse strand, counting down.
CCCCGTCCTTCTCGCCCTCGTCGATCTGCATGGCGATGGCCACCTTGCAGTCACCCTCGGTCGGCATGTCGGCCATGTTGGAGCCGATGCAGGGGCAGATGAAGGCGCAGTTGCAGGTTTCCATGTAGCGCCCGGAGATGTGCCAGCCTGCCATCGTCGACCCTCCCTGCCGCCCGCGGGTCTTCCGACTGGCCGCGCCGCGGGCGATGCGCGGTCGCCGCAGCCAGCCTAGGCCGGCGGTGCGGCGCCGGGCAAGCCGCTCGACCGCGCCGCCTTGGCGACGCTATGCCTTGTGGCTTGCGCCGAGTTCCACATAGTGCTGGGCGTTCCAGGCCAGGAACCCGCATTCCGCTTCGGTCAGGTCGCGCTTGAACCGGGCCGGACTGCCGGCCCACAGCTGGCGCGCCGGCACGACCTTGCCGGGCGAGACCAGCGCCCCGGCCGCCACCAGCGCCTCGCGGCCGACCGTCGCGCCGTCCAGCACGATCGCACCGATGCCGACCAGGCAACCGTCCTCCAGCATGCAGCCGTGCAGCTTGGCGGCATGGCCGACGATCACGCCGGCGCCGATCTCGGTCGAATGGGTGGTCTGGCCGTCGTTGAAGACGTGGACAATGGTGCCGTCCTGGATGTTGGTGCGCGCGCCGACCCGGATGCGATGGTCGTCGCCGCGCAGCACCACGCCGTACCATACGCTCGCCTCAGGCCCGATCGTCACGTCGCCGACCACAACGGCGCCCGGCGCGATGAAGGCATCGTCGGCGATCCGCGGCCAGATGCCGTTGAACGGCCGGATGATCGCGCCGGGAAAGCGTGCAGCAAGATCGCTGCCGGTCGTCGCGTCGGCCATCGTCCCCTCCTCGTCCGCTGTCGGTCGAGGGTGGGCCGGCGGCCGTGTCGCCCTCGCGGCTGTCGTGATATGGATCGGCGCGGACGAGGGCAAGCGGATAGGGAGGCCGACGGGCCATGGATGGATCGCAGGATGACGCGGCGGCGCCGGCGGGACCGCTGGCCGGGGTGCGGGTACTGGACCTCAGCCGGATCCTGGCCGGGCCGACCTGCACCCAGCTGATGGGCGACCTCGGCGCCGACGTGATCAAGGTCGAAAAGCCGGGCGCCGGCGACGACACCCGCAAATGGGGCCCGCCCTATCTGCAGGACGCCGACGGCAACGATACCGCGGAGAGCGCCTACTACCTGTCCTCGAACCGCAACAAGCGGTCGATCGCGGTCGACCTCGCCGCCCCGGCCGGCCAGGCGCTGGTGCGCCGCCTGGCCGAGCGCGCCGACGTGCTGATCGAGAACTTCAAGGTCGGCGCGCTGGCCGCCTATGGCCTGTCCTACGCCGACCTCAGGGACGCATTCCCGCGGCTGGTCTATTGCTCGATCACCGGTTTCGGCCAGTACGGGCCCTATGCCGGCCGGCCCGGCTACGACCTGCTGGCCCAGGCGATGGGCGGAATCATGAGCGTGACCGGACAGCCCGACGGCCCGCCGACCAAGGTCGGCGTCGGCATCGCCGACGTGATGACCGGCATGTACGCGACGATCGCGATCCTGGCGGCGCTGCGCCACCGCGACCGGACCGGCCAGGGCCAGCACATCGACGTCGCCCTGCTGGACTGCCAGATCGCCTGGCTGATCAACGAGGGCACCAACTATCTGGTCTCCGGCATCAACCCGCAGCGCCGCGGCAACGAGCACCCGAACATCGTGCCCTACTCGGTGTTCGAGGCCGCCGACGGCCACGTCATCCTCGCCGTCGGCAACGACGCCCAGTTCCAGCGCTGGTGCGGCTTCGCCGGCGCCGCCGACCTGGCCGCGGACCCGCGCTTCGCCACCAACGCCGACCGGGTGCGCAACCGCACCGCGCTCTATGCGGCGATGCCGGCCTACATGGCGGCGAAGACCCGCGACCAATGGATCGACGGCCTTGCCGCCGCCGGCGTGCCCTGCTCGCCGGTCAACACCATCGCCGACGTGTTCGCCGACCCGAACACGGCGGCGCGCGGCATGCGCATCGCCATGCCCCACCCGCAGGCCGGCGGCGACGGCACGGCGCCGCTGATCGGCAACCCGCTGAAGCTGTCGGCCACGCCGGTCGCCTATCGCCGGCCGCCGCCAACGCTGGGCCAGCACAGCGACGAGGTGCTGGGCGACTGGCTCGACGCCGACGCCGATGCGATCGACCGATTGCGGCGGGATGGCGCGCTGGGCTGAGCCGTGGCACAGTGGCACCGTCGCCGATCGGCCCTGCCGCGGCGGCACTAGCGGGAGGACCGGGCGATGTGGAGCGGTTGGGGACGGCCGGCGGCGGCGCTCGTTGCGCTTGCCTGCGGGCTTGCGGCGGCCGGCGGCGTGGCAATGGCGAAGAGCGGTGGCAAGGGTGTCGCGGTGCCGGCGCCCTATGAGGCGGTGCACGGCGCCTGGATCGTCAGCTGCACCCCGTGCGTGTCCTACGAGGAGGCGGCCTGCCACCTGGTGCCGGTCACCGATGCCGCCACCGGGCTGGACGGGCGCTATCTGATGCTGTTCCCGGACGACGAGAGCGACCCGCAGACGGGCCTGGCGATGAGCTTCGTGCCGTCCGGCGGCCTTGCCTTCGGCACCGTCGGTACCCTCAGCGTCGCGGTCGACGGCGACAAGATCGCGGCACTGACCGAGCCCGACGCCGTCTACACCGAGATGTACGGCGAGTTGTTCGTCCAGCCCGAGGCGGTGGAGCGGCTGCTGCCGGCGCTGACCGGCGGCACGACCCTGGATCTCGGCTTCACCGACGATGCCGGCACCGGCGAGGAGCGCTATTCGCTGGACGGTTTCGCCGCCGCGGTCGACGATCTGCGCGCGCACCTGCCGGCCGAACGCGCACCCGACGAGGCCTGGGCCAACGGCACCTGCCAGTAGCCGGCGGGCGCGGCGTCCGGCACCGCCGGACCGCCGCCGAGGGCTGCCGCGGAGCCGCGCGCGAATCGATCCTGCCGCCCTTGACGGGGGGGTGCGCGAAATGCTTTTGGGTTGTCCCAGAAGGCTGCGCAAGGCCAAGCAATGGAGGGACGTGATATGTCGATCTTTGGCAAGAGCGATCGTGGTGAGCCTGACGTCGAGCGTCCGAATCCCGCCAATGCCGCGGGTCCCGCCCAGGTGAGCCGGCCGACACCGGTGCCGTCGCCGAGCGCACCCGCGCCGGCGCGGGCGGGCGGTTCGGCCGACATGTCGGTGGTCAGCCGCGGGTTGACCATCGAGGGCAACCTCAGCGGCGACGACGACATCCGCGTCGACGGCCGGGTCAACGGCGACATCACGTCGCGCAGCGTCATCGTCAGCCAGGGCGCCACGGTCAACGGCAGCGTGCATGCCGAGAGCATCGAGGTGCTGGGCAACGTTACCGGCGAGATCAGCGGCAAGACCGTGCGCATCAGCGGCACCGGCCGCCTCGACGGCGACGTCAGCTACGATTCGCTGTCGATCGAGTCCGGCGCGGTGGTCAACGGCAAGCTGCGCCACGGCGCAGCCAAGGCCCCCGCCTCGGCCCGGTCCGGCAACGGCGCCGCCAAGCCGTCGGGCGGCAAGTCCGACGACAAGGCCGAGACCAAGGACGGCGCCAAGGCGGCCGAGGCCTGAGCGGTCCGGATCGACGCCCGCTGAGCGCCGCTCGGGCGACGGGACCGCGCGAAGCCGGCGGCCGGTTCGCCGCACCGGCGCGCCGGCGCGGGCCCGATCGGGCCGGCGGAACCGGCAGCCGCAGGGAACACCGAGGACAGGGATGCCGCTGAGACTGATTGGCGGACGCGACCGGAGCGAGGCGGAGGCGGCCGGCGGGCCCGCGGCGGAGACACCGGCGCGGCGGCCCGCAGCGCCGGCGCCGGCGCCGGAAATCGCGGTCCCGCGGCCGGCGGCGACGTCGCCGGCGGCGCGGCAGTCGGCGATCACGCCCGAATGCACCGTCATCGGCCCGCACCTCACCCTGCGCGGCAACCTGCGCGGCAGCGACGACATCGTGATCCGGGGCGTGCTGATCGGCGACATCCGCGGCCGGCGGGTCGAGGTCCGCAGCGGCGCCCGGGTCGAGGGCGACATCGTCGCCGCCGAGGCGATCGTCGGCGGCGCGGTGCGCGGCAACGTCGAGGCCGGCACGATCGAGGTCAAGCGCGGCGGCGGCGTCGAGGGGCGGCTGGAGAACGACGGGTCCTGCCGCATTCACGGCGAGGTCGAGGGCGACATCAACTCCCGCGATATCGTCGTCGGCGTCGGCGCCCAGGTCAGCTCGGTGGTCACCGCCGACCGGGCCAGCATCGCCGGCGCGCTGGACGGCGTGATCGAGGCCGGCGACGTCCGCATCGAGGAGACGGCGCGGGTCAACGGCGAGATCGAGTGCACCGGCCCGGTGGACATCGCCGGCCAGGTCGAAGGCCAGATCCACGGCAAGCGCGTGATCATCCGCGAGGGCGCAACGGTCGGCGATTCGGTGTTCGCCGAGGAGATCACGGTGGCCGGCACCGCCACCGGCGAGCTGATGGCGGTGTCGGTCGCCATCGCCGCCACCGCCTATGTCGACGGCCAGATCGTGCACCACCACATCGAGATCGAGCAGGGCGCGGTGGTCAAGGGTTCGCGCCCATGGCGGCCGAAGCAGTACCTGCAGAACCGCGACAAGGGCGAGCCGCCGCCGGAGGCGTGAGCGGGCGCCCCGCCGGCGCGCCGCGCCGCCCGGCCGCATCGTCCGGCGGGATCGCCCGGCGATCCGAGCCGGCGTGACACGCGTATCCCGTGTCGTGACTCCGGCGGATGCGCGATCCGGTTGCCATGCGCAGGCTTGGCTAACAGATTCTTATGAAGTTGGTCGGTCATATCCGCCCTGTCGCAATAGAGAGGGTCGCGTGACGGATCTGGACAGACGCAGGCTGCTGCGGCGCGGCATCGGCCTGGGCGCGACGGCACTGGCGGCCGGCTGCGCCCCACAGGCGCTGCAGCAGGCCGGCATGGCCGATGCCGGCCCGACGGTGGCGCCGCGCGTCGGCACCATCGATGCGCTGCGCGCCTTGGCGACCGCGGCCGCGCCGGCGGTGGACGTCGACGGCTACTGGGAACCGGGCGACGGCGGCGGCGGCCGCTTCGACTGGGTCGCCGGCGGCGCGTCGCCGGAGGACTGCGGCGTGGTCATCGCGCCGCAGCCGGTGGCCGACGCCGGACGCTGGCACCGCCAGGCGCACGACCGCCTCGAGCTGGCCTGGTTCGGCGCGCGCGGCGACGGCGTCAGCGACGACGGCCCGGCGCTGGAGCGCGCCATGCACTGCGCGCTGCGCACCGGCCTGCCGCTGGCGGTCGGACCCGGCACCTACCTGCTGGCCAGCGACGTCCGCGCCACCATCGGCGAAGGCCGCAGCCTGGAGATCGTCGGCGATGGCGCCGTGTTCCGCCGCACCGGACGCAACGGCACGGTGTACCTGGACGCCGAGGAGATCGGCTTCCTGCCGGTCACCGGGGCGATCCTGCCCGGCGGCGACGGCCTGACCGTCGCCGATGCCGCCCAGGTCCGGGTCGGCGACCTGGTTGCGGTGCAGACCGGCCTGCGCCTCGCCGCCCCGCGCAACAGCAGCTGGACTGCGACCGAATATGCCCGCGTCGCCGCGGTCGGCGGCAACCGGCTGATCCTGGATGCGCCGACCCGGCACCGGGTCAACCCGAACCGCCGGCTGGCCTATCGCATGGATGGCATCGCCGACCGGCTGCACTATCGCCTGTTCTGGGCGGCCGATCCCGACGGGATCGAGGTGCGGCGCAACGGCGCCCTGCTCGCCGCCGGACGGGACTACACGCTGTCCGGCGGCAACTCGGAAGGCTACGACATCGTCTTCGCCGCCACGCCGCCCGCCGGCACCGAGATCGTGCTCAGCACCCGCGAGCCGATCTACGCCGGCATCTTCCGCGGCGGCCGGCTGAAGGTCAGCGGCCTGCGCTTCGAGACCGACTTCCGCGAAAGCGGCGGCGTCACCTTCCTCGACAGCACCCACCTGGCCCCCGCCCACGCCCACTTCTCCGGCCTCGAGCTGATCGAGCACAACCCGCCGGTCGGTGCCGACGGCTACAATGTCGGCCAGTCGGGCGACCTGTTCCGCGTCGGCCTGATCGACGGCCTGGTCGAGAACACCCGCGTCTATGGCGGCCGCTATGCGCTGATGGTGCTGCGCGGGCGCAACGCGACCTACCGCAACATCGTCGGCGAGGACTGCTGGCATGCCATCGCCTCGTTCGGCGCCCAGGCAACCCGGATCGCCGATGTCGCTGCGATCCACTGCGTCGCCGCGATCGACAGCCACTATGCGTTCGAGCAGCATGTCGACGGCGTCGAAGGCGTGCGCTGCTACAACGGGCTGGATCACCGGGCGACCGGCGGTTCGCTGCGCAACGCCACCATGGTCGACAACACCGCCGCCGAGGCATGGGGCTTCAACTTCGGGCTGGTCCACGGCGACCCGGCGGAAGACCCGCTGCTGGCCGACCCGCAGGATTCGCCGCGCGCCATGTTCACCAGCAGCGTCAGCGGCCTGGCCAACGACCTGGAGATCGCCGACTGCCACCTCGCCGCGCCGAAGGATCCCGAAGGCTATGCCATCGCCGGCGGTTATGTGCGCCGGCTGTCGTTCCGCAACGCGATCTTCGACGGGCCGCTCGACCTCGGCGGCGATGCCCCGCCGCCGGTGCGCGAGCTGGCGCTGGACCGGTTCCAGTGCCGCGCGCTGCGCCTGGCCGGCGTCACCGACGGGATCGCCGCACGGCGGGTCACCGCCGGCCAGATCGACCTGACCGGCACGCCCGCCGGCCTGGTCGCGTTCGAGGATTGCGTGTTCGACGGCGCGCTCGCCGGCGGCGACGCCCTCATTCTCGACGCGCCCGGCCGGGGCGAAATCCCGTGCCGCTTCACCAAATGCGTGTTCCGCAACGCCGCGCGCCTGTTCGGCGCCGACGATCCGGCTGCCCTCGCCCACGGCTTCGCGTTCGAGGACTGCATCTTCGAAATCGACGACGCCAACGGCTTCGGCTGAACCCGGCCGACCGCGCTAACTACCGGATATTCGCGTAAATATTGCGCTTTTTAGGCACGCGTTAACGCAGTGCGATTAGGCTTGTCAGGTAGCGCTCCTCCCGCCCCCGGACGGATGCGCGCCATTCCGCCCCGCGGCGTCAGTCCGCGAGGCCGAATGCCTTTCGGCGACCGAAGAGCATCCGCGGCCCCGTGCAGTGCCGCGACTGAGGAGTGAGCACGGATGACGTCTTGTCTCGTTGTGGACGATTCCCAGGTGGTCCGGACCGTGGCGCGCCGCATCCTGCGCGACCTCGACATCACGGTGTCGGAGGCCGAGAACGGCGCCGAGGCGCTGGAACGCTGCGAAGTCGCCATGCCGGACGTCATCCTGCTCGACTGGAACATGCCGGTGATGAACGGCATCAGCTTCCTGCGCGAGCTGCGCGGCAAGTACGGCAACGACCAGCCGATCGTGGTGTTCTGCACCACCGAGAACGGGCTGCCGAATGTCATGGAGGCGCTGGAGGCCGGCGCCAACGAATACATCATGAAGCCGTTCGACGAGACCATCATCCGCTCCAAGCTGCAGCAGGTCGGTCTGCTGCAGTAGACATGGTCCGACGCTGCCTTCCGACTTTCCCTTTACTTTGAGCCGCGGGAGGCGCCCGTCCGCCGACGTCTTGGCAGGTGGACGCACGTTTACACTCCGTTCACCATTCTCCGGCGAGTGTGAACCAACGACTCGTACCGATCGGCCGGAACCCTGATGCGACGCCTTTCCCTGCACACGCGCCTGGCGCTGGCCACCCTGTTGCTGGCCGGTCTCGGCACGATTGCCGCCGTCGCCGGCGCCGGGTGGTGGTCGCACGAGCGCGCGCTGACGGCGGGCGAGGAGGCCCTGCGCCAATCCGTGCTGCTGTTGGACCGGTCGGTGAACCGATCGCTGGTCGCGCTGCACAACCTTGGCGACGAATTCATCGACGGCGTCGAGCAGTCCGGCTCCGGGCTCGCCCATACCGGTATTCGCCTGCAGCAGCGCATCGCGGTCGTCCGCCACGTCCGCCTGGCCGAGATCGTCGATGCCGACGGCACCGTGATCGCGGCCAGCGACCAGGCCCGCGTCGGCGAGCGGCGCACCGACATGCCGGCCTTCGCCGCGCCGCTGGACCACGATGAGACCCAACTGGCGCTGACCCGGCCGCAGCGCAGCGGACGCGCCGACGACCCGCTGAACGTCGGCGCCGGCCTGGTCGCGGTCAACGTCCTCGGCCCGCTGCGCACCGCCACCCTCTATGTCGACCCCGCCTATTTCGCCGAGGCCATCACCGGCGTCACCACCTGGAAGAACCAGGCGGCCGACCTGTTGCACCCGGACGGCACCCCGCTGACCCATGGCGTGGCAGCCTGGCAGCAGCCGCTGCGCGGCGTCGCCGCCGATCCGGGCGCCGACAACGCCGTTTCGCCCCACACCTCGGCCAGCCTGCGCACCGACGACTGGCTGGTCGCCCATCGCTGGATGCCCGATCTCGGCGTGATCGCGGCGACCGCCGTGCCGAAGGCCGCCGTGCTGGTCGGCTGGCGCACCGACCTGATGGTGGCGATCGCGATCGGCGGGGTGATCCTGCTGGTCATCGGCATCCTGACCGTGGTCACCCTGCGCAGCGAACGGAAGAGCGCGGAGACCGAGGCCGCGCTGAAGTCGATGACCGAGCGGCTGAACCTCGCCTTCGCCGGCAGCAACGACGGCGTCTGGGACTGGAACACGCTGGAGGACCGGGCCTACTACTCGGCGCGCTGGTGCGCGCTGCTCGGCTACGACGAGGCCGACATCGCGCCGCGGCCGCAGAGCTGGATGGACCTGCTGCACCCCGACGATCGCCCGCCGGTGTGCGAGGCGATCCAGCAGCATCTCGACGGCAGGCTCGCGGTCTATTCCGCGACGCATCGCATGCGCCGCAAGAACGGCGACTGGCTGTGGGTGGAATCCCGCGGCAAGGCGCTGCGCGACGACAACGGCCGTGCCAGCCGCATGGTCGGGACGATGACCGACATCGAGGAGAAAAAGCGCCAGGAACTGGCGCTGCTCGCCGCGCGCGACGAGGCCGAGGCCGCCAACCGGGCGAAGTCCGAGTTCCTGGCAGTGATGAGCCACGAGATCCGCACGCCGATGAGCGGCGTGCTCGGCATGGCCACCGTGCTGCTCAACACCGCGTTGACCACCAAGCAGCGCCGGTTCGTCGAGCTGATCAAGAGCAGCGGCGAGAACCTGCTGGCAATCCTCAACGACATCCTGGATTTTTCCAAGCTGGAAGCCGGACACCTCGAGCTCGAGGCGATCGACTTCTACCTGGACGAGGAGATCGATGCGGTCGTGCGGCTGATGGAGCCGCAGGCGCGGGCCAAGGGCATCGCGCTGCACCTGGACGACCGCACCGGCGGCCGTGCCGCGCTGAGCGGCGACCCGACGCGCATCCGCCAGATCCTGATCAACCTGATCGGCAACGCGATCAAGTTCACCGGGCACGGCAGCGTCACCCTGCGCTGCGGCCTGCGCGCCCTCGCCGGCGAGCAGTACGACGTCAAGTTCGAGGTGATCGACACCGGCATCGGCATGGACGAGGGCCAGCGCCGCAACCTGTTCCAGAAGTTCAGCCAGGGCGACCCGTCGATCGCGCGCCGCTACGGCGGCACCGGGCTGGGGCTGGCGATCTGCCATCAGTTGGTCACGCTGATGGACGGCAGCATCGCCGTCACCAGCCAGCCGAACGTCGGCTCGCAGTTCAGTGTCACGGTCAGCCTGCGCAAGGCCACGGCGGTGCCGCGCCGGTCGTACGACTCCTTGCCGGCGCGCCAGCGCCCGGATGTCGCCGACCTGCGCGTGCTGGCGGCGGAGGACAATGCGGTCAACCAGCTGCTGCTGAACGAGCTGCTGTCGCCGCACGTCGCCGCGCTGCGGATCGTCGACGACGGCGAGAGCGCCATCGCTGCGGCGAAGTCGGAACTGTTCGACGTGGTGCTGATGGACGTGCGCCTGCCCGGCATCGACGGGGTGAGCGCCAGCAAGGCGATCCGTGCCCTGGGTCCGGAATGGCGCGACCAGCCGATCGTCGCGCTGACCGCCAACGCGATGACCGAGCAGCGCAATGCCTATCTCGACGCCGGCATGACCGCCTGCCTGTCGAAGCCGATCGATGTGGAACAGCTGTTCGCAACCCTGTCCGAGGTCGCGCTGCGGCGGACCGGCCGCGCGGCCCAGCGGCGCGGCGCAGCGGCACCGCGGCTCGCCGCGATCGGAACCGGCGACGCGCCCGGCGGCGAAGCACAGACGCGTGCGGAGGAGACCGCGGTGACCCAGGCCCAGGCCCATCCGTTGCTTTCCGAGAGCGGCCTCGACCAGTTGCGTGCCATCATCGGCGCGCAGTCGGTGGCCGAGCTGCTGAATCAGCTCGCCGGGCAGTTCCGCGACACCATGGAACGGGTCGACGAGGCGGCCGACCAGCCGCAGGCGCTGGCGGCGATCGCCCACACGCTGGCCGGCGCGGCCGGCAACTGCCAGGCCATCCTGGTGTCAAAGAGCGCGCGGGCGCTCGAGCACGCGATCGTCAACAGGGCCGACTGGCAGGCCGAGATCGCTGCGCTGCGCGAGGCGGTGGCGCAGACGCTGCCGGCGATCGAGACCATGTCGCGGCGGCTGGTCAGCGCACCGCCGACGCTGGCGGCCGCGAGCTGATCGCGCCGACGACCGTCGCAATGGCCATCCCGACCGCGAGGCGCTAGCCTTCCCGGCATCGCCACAGCGCTGCCGGGGCCATGAACACGCGGTTTCTCGAGACCTTCCTGTGGCTGGCCCGGCTGAAGAGCTTCCGCGCCACCGCGGACAGGCTGCACACCACCCAGCCCGGCATCTCCCAGCGCATCGCGGCGCTGGAGCGCGATCTGGGCGTGCGGCTGTTCGTGCGCGACCGCCATCGGGTGGAACTCACACCCGAGGGGCGCGAGGCTCTGCGCCATGCCGAGACCATCGTCGCCGCCGCGGCCGCCCTGCGCGAAAGGCTGGCCGACCCCGCCACCTACCAGGGTACCTTCCGCCTCGGCGCGATCGACAGCGTCATCCAGACCTTCCTGCCCGCCCTGCTCGACCGGGTCCGCCGTGCGGCACCGCGGGTGACGGTGGAGGTCATCGCCGACACCACGCTGCATCTCACCCGCGCGCTGGAGGCCGGCGACGTCGCACTGGCCTTCGTCATCGAGCCGCCCGGCGGCCGCCAGTTCGAGGCGGTGCCGCTGTGCCGTTTCGCCATGGCCTGGGTCGCCTCGCCCCGGCTCGCCGACCCGGGACGCCGCTATTCGGTGGACGCGCTCGGCCGCCTGCCGATCATCACCTTCCCGCCCAACACGCCGCCCTATCGGCTGATCGAGAGCTATTTCGACGACCGCAGCCTCCTCGGCGTGCAGTCGAACTCGTCGAACTCGCTGGCGACGATGATCCGGCTGGCCATCGACGGCCTCGGCATCGCCGCCGTGCCGCCGGCGGCGATCCGCCACGAGCTCGACGAGCGGCTGCTGCTCAGCCTCGCCACCGAGAAGCCGTTGCCGGCGACCGACGTGTTGGCGGTCTATCCGGCGGCGATGCCGTCGGCGATGGTCGATCTGGTCATGACGCACGCGCATGAGGCGGCCGACGGATTCGCCCGACAGCTGCCGCACGGGATGATGGAATGCCCGGTCGATAACAGATCGCGATCACTTCCAACGCTGTCTGATAACGGTAACTTATCACGGGCATAAGCAAACCGGATTGGACAGGCGCTGCGGCGCGCGCGCATCGTGGTCCGAACCGCAATGTCGCGAGGGGAGACCGCGCCGATGGCCGGCCGCACGCTCTATGCCCGTTTCGTCGAGGACGGCACCCAGGGGCTGATCGCCCTGCACGAGGACGCCGCGCCGGTCACCGTCGACACGATCTGGACCGCGCTGGCGCGGCCGATCCGCACGACCGCCATGCACGCCATGTTCGCCGGCCCGGAGATCATGATGGGCCTGCCGCCGGAGGCGCAGACCTTCGATCCGCGCGGACTGCCGCCGGAGAACCAGACCTGCTTTCCGGAACCGGGCGACCTGCTGTGGTTCTATCAGGCCCCGAACCTGATGAAGGGCCTGAACGACGAGCTGTGGGAGCTCGGCCTGTTCTACGGCAAGGGCGGGCGGATCTTCGGCCCGCTCGGCTGGACCCCCTGCACCATCTTCGGCTGCATGACCGAGGGGCTGGATGCCTTTGCCGCCGCCTGCGGCAAGACGCGGACCGAGGGTGTGAAGGTCGTGGAGATCGGCCGGCACGGCTGAGGCCGGCGCCCCCCTGGCGGACCCCGAACTGTGAACGAACGGACGAGCGGAGGAGACTTGCGATGAGGAAGCTGAACAGCCTGACGATCGGCGCCGCGCTCTGCGCCCTGGCCGGCGCCGCCGCGGCGCAGGACACCCTGGTCATCAACTCCTTCGGCGGCGCCTATGAGGAGGCGCACCGCCGGTTGGTGATCGAGCCGTTCGAGCAGATGTACAACGTCAAGATCGAGGTGGTGACCGCCTATTCGGCCGACGCGCTGGCCCAGCTGCGCGCCCAGGCCGACTCGCCGCAGTTCGACGTGATCCACTTCTCCGGCGGCCAGGAGATCACGGCGGCGAAGGAGGGCCTGCTGGTGCCGATCGCCCCCGACCAGCTGACCAATTATGGCGACATGTATCCGTTCGCGGTGGCCGGCATCGAACAGGGCCAGGGCCCGGTCTACTCGATCGCTGCGCTCGGCCTGCTCTACAACACCGAGGAGCTCGCCGCGGCGCCGACCAGCTGGGAGGCATTGTTCGACCCGGCGCTCGCCGGCGGCGTCGCCATCGCCGACATCTCCAACACCTACGGCCTGCTCACGCTGCTGATGCTGAACCAGGTGCGCGGCGGCGACCTGGCCGATATCCAGCCCGGCCTGGATGCCGTCACCCAGCTGCTCGACAACGACACGGTCATCGTCACCGCCTCGCCGGAGATGCAGCAGGCCTTCGCCACCGGCGGCACCGTGCTGGCCGCCTATGCCCAGGACTACGCCCACACGCTGAAGGAGGCCGGGCTGCCGGTCGAATTCGTACAGCCGTCCGAGGGCGTGCCGGCGATCTTCATCACCGCCAACGTCGTCGCCGGTCGGCCGCACACCGACCTGGCGATCAAGTTCGTCGACTTCTCGCTGCGTGCCGAGGCGCAGGCCGGCTGGGCGGAGGAGCTGCGCTATTCGCCGACCAACGCCACGGTCGAGCTCGCGCCGGAGATCGCCGGCTCGGTGCTCTACGGCGAGGAAGCGATCCAGGGCCTGATCCGGTTCGACGCCGAGACGGTGAACGACAGCCGGCCGGCCTGGACCGACGCGTGGAACCGCACCATCGCGCGGTGAACCCGGGCAGCCGCGCGACCTGTCGCATCCCCGCCCCCGCCGGCGCAGGCCGGCGACGGGAGGACGCGGCATGACCCGCGCGGCCGAGCCGGCGCTGCTGGTGACGCCGGGCATGGCGCTGCTGTTCGGCGCCTTCCTGTTTCCGGTCGGCCAGATGCTGGTGCTGGCGTTCGTGCCGGCCGAACCGGGCCTGTCGGTCTGGTCGAACTTCCAGCGCTTCTTCGTCGACGGCTACTACCTGTCGGTGACGTGGCGCACCCTGCGGCTGGCGGTGATCATCACCGCGGTGACGGCCGCGCTCGGCTTCCCGCTGGCCTATGTGATGGCCCATGTCGGCCGCCGGTTGCGCTTCTGGCTGCTGGTGCTGACGGTGCTGCCGCTGATGACCTCGGTGGTGATCCGCACCTTCGGCTGGATCATCCTGCTGTCGCGCGGCGGCACGGTCGCCGACATCGCCGACGCGCTCGGCCTCGCCGGCCGCAGCTTCGCGCTATTGCATACGGAAACCGGAATAATCCTGGCGATGGTGCAGGTATTGCTACCATTCATGACAATAACGGTGCTGGGCGTGATGAACGGCATCCCGGCCGCGCTGGAGGAAGCCGCGCGGACCATGGGCGCCGGCTTCTGGACCACGCTGCGGCTGGTGGTGCTGCCGCTGAGCCTGCCCGGCCTCGTGTCCGGTGCGCTGTTGGTGTTCGCCCTGTCGATCAGCTCGTTCATCACCCCCAACCTGGTCGGCGGGGTGCGGCTGCCGGTGCTGGCCGGCGCGATCTACCAGCAGGCCACCGCGACGCTCGACTGGAACTTCGCCGCCGCCCAGTCCGCGCTGCTGCTGGCCGCGGTACTGGCGATGATCCTGCCGACGCTGGCGCTGGCAAGGCCGCGCCGTGGTTAGGCGCACCCCGCCCGGCGCGCGGCTCGTCGCTTGGCTGCTGACCGGCGCCATCCTGCTGTTCATGCTGGCGCCGCTGGCGGTGGTCGCCGGCGCCTCGGTCTCCGAGAGCCAGTTCATCGCCTTCCCGCCGAACGGGCTGTCGCTGCGCTGGTACGGCGCGGTGCTGACCGACGACGCCTATCTGGGCGCCGCCGGCACCAGCCTGGTGCTGGCCCTGCTTGCCACCGTCACCGCGACCGCGGTCGGCACGCCCGCCGCCATCGCCATCGCCCGGCGGCGGCTGCCCGGGGCGGCCGCCATCTCCGGCCTGCTGCTGTCGCCGCTGATCCTGCCGACGATCGTCTTCGCCATCGGGCTGCTGATCGTGTTCTCGCGCCATGCCGGCGGGCCGTCCTTCGTCTCGCTGTGGCTGGGGCACAGCGTGGTCACCCTGCCCTATGTGGTGCGCACCGTGGTCGCCGTGCTGGCGGACAGCGACCCGGCGCTGGAGGAGGCGGCGCGCACCATGGGCGCGCGCACCTGGCAGCGCTACTGGTTCGTGCTGCTGCCGCAGGCGCTGGGCGGCATCGCGGCGGGCGCCTTCTTCGCCTTCAACATCTCGTTCGACGAGGCGGTGGTGGCGCTGTTCCTGCGCACGCCGGGACTGGAGACGCTGCCGCTGAAGATCTACGGCCAGCTCGAGTTCTCGCCCGACCCGTCGGTCGCGGCGGTGTCCACCGTGATGATGCTGCTGACCGTCGCGCTGCTGGTCGCCATCGACCGGCTGCTCGGCATCGGCAAGGTGGCGGGCTGAGCCATGGCCTATCTCGACATCGCCGGCGTGACCAAGCGGTTCGGCGACTTCACCGCGCTGGCCGACGTCGACCTCGCCGTCGACAAGGGCAGCTTCGTGTCGCTGCTCGGCCCGTCGGGATGCGGCAAGACCACGCTGTTGCGCATCGTCGCCGGGCTGGAGCGCCCGCAGGCCGGCCGCGTGGTGCTGGACGGCGTCGACCTGACCGCGCTGGCGCCGGAGCGGCGCGGCCTGGCGATGATGTTCCAGTCCTATGCGCTGCTGCCGCACATGAGCGTGCTGGAGAACGTCCGCTTCCCGCTGCGCATGCAGCGCAGCGGCACCGCCGCGGACCAGCGCGAGCGGGCGCGCGAGGCGCTGGCCATGGTCAAGCTGGCCGACCATGCGGCCAAGCTGCCGCGCCAGCTTTCGGGCGGCCAGCAGCAGCGGGTGGCACTGGCCCGCGCCATCGTCGCCGAGCCCAAGCTGCTGCTGCTCGACGAGCCGCTGTCCAACCTCGACGCCCGCCTGCGCGAGGACATGCAGATCGAGCTGAAGGAGCTGCAGCACCGGCTGGGCGTCACCACGCTGCTGGTCACCCACGACCAGGAGGAGGCGCTGAGCCTGTCCGACCGCGTGGTCCTGATGCGCCACGGCGCCGTCGAGCAGGCCGGTACGGCGCGCGAACTCTATGCCGCGCCGGCCACCGCCTTCGCCGCCGATTTCATCGGCGCCGCCAACCTGGTGCCGGTCGAGGTCGGGCGCGACGGCGACCGCTGGACCGGGCGGCTGGCCGACGGCGCCGCGGTTGCGGTGCCGCCGCCGCCCGGCGACAGGCCCGGCCGCTGGCTGCTCGCCGTGCGCCAGGAGGACATCGTCGTCGGCGCCGCCGCGCCGGCCGATCCGGCCTGGACCGGCGTGCCCGCCGCCCTGGTCGCGCCGATCTTCCTCGGCGGCGCGGCCCGCCTGGTGTTCCGGGTCGGCGACCTGCAGGTCAAGGTGCTTGCCGGCCGCGAGGCCGCGGAGGGCACGCCCGTCACGCCCTGGCTGACCTGGCCGGTCGACGCCGCCCGGCTGGTGCCGGACGCATAGCGCCGGCGCCCCTATCCCGTCGCCGCAGCTTCGCCATGGCGAACCCGGCCGTCTCGTCGAATCCCCGTCGCTTCCAAGCTTTCCCCGGCGACGCCGATTCCGCTTGCAAACATACCAACCAGTCGGTATTAAATGCCTATGCCCAGACGCACCAAGCATCAGCCGGAGAGAGGCGACGCCCGCACGCGCCTGCTGGACGCGGCGCGCGACGTCATCCGGGCGCGCGGTTTCGCCGCCACCAGCGTCGACGACCTGTGCAGGGCCGCAGGGGTGACCAAGGGGGCGTTCTTCCATCACTTCGAGAACAAGGAGGCGCTGGGCGTCGCCGCCGCCGGCTACTGGTCGGAGACCACAGCCGGCTTCTTCGCCGAGGCGCCCTATCACCGCTACGCCGATCCGCTGGACCGCGTGCTCGGCTACGTCGCGTTCCGCAAGGACATCATCGCGGGCGACCTCGCCGAATTCACCTGCCTCGTCGGCACCATGACGCAGGAGGTCTACGGGTCGCACCCGGCGATCCGCGACGCCTGCGCCGCCAGCATCCTCAGCCACGCCGCGACGCTGGAGCCGGATATCGCGGCGGCGATGCGCGACCGCGGGATCGTGGCCGACTGGACCCCCGCCAGCCTCGCCGCCCACACCCAGGCGGTGCTGCAGGGCGCGTTCGTCCTGGCCAAGGCCACCGGCGACCGCGCCATCGCACGCGACAGCGTCGACCACCTGCGACGCTACATCGAGCTGCTGTTCGGCGTCGGCGCCGCACACCCGAAACAGCCGCAGAAAGACGACGCAGAATGAGAAAGCTGAGGATCATCGAACACATCTCGCTCGACGGCGTGATCCAGGCGCCCGGCGGGCCAGACGAGGACCGGGACGGCGATTTCGCCTATGGCGGCTGGGCGGCGCCGCATCACGATCCGGCCGTCGGCGCGGCGATCGGCACGGCGCATGGCGCGCGCTTCGACCTGCTTCTCGGCCGGCACACCTACGACATCTTCGCCGGCTACTGGCCGCACCAGGTCGGCCCGATGGCCGACAGCCTGAACAGTGCGACGAAGCATGTCGTGACCCACAGGCCGGACAGCCTCGCGTGGGGGCCCGTCGCGGACCTCGGCCCGGACATCGTGAATGGCATTGGCGACGTCAAGGCCACCGACGGGCCGGACCTGATCGTCTGGGGCAGCTCTTCGCTGACGCCGGCGCTGATCGAGACGGGGTTGGCCGACGAGGTGCTGCTGCTGGTCTTCCCGGTCCTGCTGGGCCGAGGCAAGCCCCTGTTCTCGCACGCGGCCGGCGCGCGCGAGCTCGCGCTCGTCGGCACGAAGGCCGCGCCGTCCGGCGTCCTGATCAACACCTACCGGCCTGCCGGGCCGCTGCGTGCCTGGACCATCGGGGAGTCGACATGACCGACACGACCAACGACCTCGTTCTCAGCCGCGTGCTGGCCGCGCCGCGCGACAAGCTGTGGCGCTGCTGGGTGGAGCCGGACCTGCTGGTGCAATGGTTCTGCCCGAAGCCCTGGTACGTCTCCGAGGCGCGGCTCGACCTACGTCCGGGCGGATCGTGCTTCACCGTGATGAACGGCCCGGACGGCGAGCGGGTCGAGAACGTCGGTGTCTATCTCGCCGTGGTGCCGCGGCAACGGCTGGTGTTCACCGACGCGTTCGGGGCGGATTGGCGGCCTGCCGGGCGGCCGTTCATGGTCGCCGACGTCCGCTTCGCCGACGCCGGCGACGGACAGACGCGCTACGACGCCCGCGCGATGCACTGGACCGCGGAAGCGAAGGCCGAACACGAGGCAATGGGCTTCCACGCCGGCTGGGGCAAGGCCGCCGACCAGCTCGAAGCCCTCGCGCAGACACTCTGAACCGGGAGCACGAAAACGATGCAGCCGACGATCTATCTTTTCTTCAAAGGCAACTGCCGCGAGGCGATGACCCACTATGCCAAGACGCTGGGCGGTACGGTCGCCGGCGTGGTGCGCAACGCCGACGTCGCCGACCAGGGCTGCCGGATGCCAGGCGGCGACGACATGGTCATGCACATGGCGGTCCGGCTGGACGACGCGACGATCATGGCGTCGGACAGCCCGGCAGAAATGTACCGCAAGCCCGAGGGCTTCTCGGTGTCGCTGCAGATGGCGTCGCTGGCCGAGTTCGACCGCGTCCACGCGGCCCTGGCCGAGCGGGCCGAGGCGGTGATGATGCCGCCGGGCGAGACCTTCTTCGCTGAGCGCTTCGCCATGTTCACCGACCGCTTCGGCACGCCGTGGATGCTGAATTTCGCCGGCGCGAAGCAGGCCGCTCAGCAGGGATCCGCCGCATGACCGCGCCGAAGGTCCGCACCTGCCTGTGGTACGACGCCGACGCGCTGCAGGCGGCGGAGTTCTACTGCACGCTGCTGCCCGACAGCCGCATCGAACAGGTCGGGCACTACCCCGAGGGCAGCGAGATCGGCGCGCCGGGCTCGGTGCTGATGGTCGAGTTCACGCTGGCCGGCACGCCCTACCAGGCGCTCAACGGCGGGCCGGTGTTCCGGCTGAGCGAGGCGGTATCGATCTCGGTCGGCACCGAGGACCAGGCCGAGACCGACCGGCTGTGGGCCGCGCTGGTTGCCGACGGCGGCGCCGAGAGCCAGTGCGGCTGGCTGCGCGACCGCTTCGGCCTGTCATGGCAGATCGTGCCGAAGCGTGCGGTGGCGCTGCTGACCGGGCCGAAGGCGGCCGCGGTGTGGCCGGCATTGATGCAGATGCATCGAATCGACATCGCCGCGCTGGAGGCCGCCGCCGGCGCCGCGTGATGCGGCGCCGGGCGGCTACGAGGCCATCCGCTTCGATTCCCGCTTGCGGTCGGTGGCGTCGAGCAGGCGCTTGCGCAGCCGGATGGTGTTCGGCGTGACCTCGACCAGCTCGTCGTCGGCGATGTAGCTGAGCGCCCGTTCCAGCGTCAGCGGGATCGGCGGGGTCAGCGACACCGCCTCGTCCTTGCCGGCGGCGCGGATGTTGGTCAGCTGCTTGCCCTTCAGCGGGTTGACGTCGAGGTCGTTGCCGCGGCTGTGCTCGCCGATGATCATGCCGGCATAGACGTCGTCGCCCGGCGAGACGAACATCGGCCCGCGGTCCTCCAGGTTCCACAGCGCATAGGCGACCGCGCGGCCGGCGCCGTTGGAGATCAGCACGCCGTTGCGCCGGCCCTCGATCGGTCCGCGATAGGCCTCGTGGCCGTGGTAGAGCCGGTTGACGATGCCGGTGCCGCGGGTGTCGGACATGAACTCGCCGTGATAGCCGATCAGCGCCCGCGACGGGACGTGGAACTCCAGCCGGGTCTTGCCGGCGCCGGTCGGCCGCATCGCGGTCATGGTGCCGCGCCGGCCGGTCAGCTTCTCGACCACCACGCCGGCATATTCGTCGTCGACGTCGATGACGACCTCCTCGATCGGCTCCAGCCGCTGGCCGGTCTCCGGGTCGGTGCGGTAGAGCACGCGCGGCCGGCTGATCGACAGCTCGTAGCCCTCGCGGCGCATGGTCTCGATCAGCACCGCCAGCTGCAGCTCGCCGCGGCCGGCGACCTCCAGCGCATCGCGGTCGGCGGTCTCGCGCACCTCCAGCGCCACGTTGCCCTCGGCCTCGCGCATCAGCCGGTCGCGGATCAGCCGCGAGGTGACCTTGTCGCCGTCGCGCGCGGCCAGCGGCGAATCGTTGACCGAGAAGGTCATCGCCAGCGTCGGCGGGTCGATCGGCTGGGCCGGCAGCGGGGTCGAGACGTCCTGGGCGCACAACGTGTCGGCCACCGTCGCCTTGGTCAGGCCGGCGATGGCGACGATGTCGCCGGCGACCGCCTCCTCGATCGGCACGCGGTCCAGCCCGCGGAACGACAGCAGCTTCGAGGCGCGCGCCTGCTCCAGCAGCTGCCCCTTGCGCGACAGCGCCTTGATCGGCGCGTTGATCGCCAGCCGGCCGCTTTCCACCCGTCCGGTCAGGATGCGGCCGAGATAGGGGTCGCTGTTCAGCGTGGTCACCAGCATGCGGAACGGGCCGTTCGGGTCGGCATTCGGCGCCGGCACGTGCGACACGATCAGTGCGAACAGCGCGGCCATGTCGCCGGGCCGCTGGTCGGCCGCGGCCGCCGCCCAGCCCTGCTTGGCCGAGGCGTAGACCATCGGGAAATCGAGCTGCTCCTCGCTGGCGTCGAGCGCGGCGAACAGGTCGAACACCTCGTTGTGCACCGCGCTTGCGCGCTGGTCCGGCCGGTCGACCTTGTTGATCACCACGATCGGGCGCAGGCCGAGCCGCAGCGCCTTGCCGAGCACGAACTTGGTCTGCGGCATCGGCCCTTCCGAGGCGTCGACCAGCAGCAGCACGCCGTCGACCATCGATAGGATGCGCTCGACCTCGCCGCCGAAATCGGCGTGGCCGGGAGTGTCGACGATGTTGATGCGGGTGCCGCGCCATTCCACCGAGGTGCACTTGGCCAGGATGGTGATGCCGCGCTCGCGCTCCAGGTCGTTGGAGTCCATCGCGCGATCCTGCACCTGCTGGTTGGCGCGGAACAGGCCGGACTGGCGCAGCAGGCAATCGACCAGCGTGGTCTTGCCGTGGTCGACGTGGGCGATGATCGCAATGTTGCGCAACTGCATGGATGACATCCGAATGTGACGCGCCCGTGCGCGAAGCCGCGGCCTGCCGCCATCGCTGGCGCGGCCGGCGCATTGTCTAGGGGTGAATGGTTGAGCTTTCGCTGATCGGCGCGTTGTTCCGGCGCATCAGATAGCGATTTCGCAGGTGCGAAACAAGGGCCGCGCGCGAACGGCCTATGTCGTTGCCGCGCTGATCGTCGCCGATTCGGCCGCGAACACCGCCTGCGGGGCGTTGATCCCCTTCAGCGTGTAGGCGCCGAGCGCACGGGCCGGGATGGCGGCAGCCTCGACGAAGGCCTGGCTCATCAGCAGCGGCTCGCCCAGAATCGCGGTCAGCCCCTCGATCCGCGTGACCAGGTTGACCGCTGGGCCGATCACGGTGAAGTCGAGCCGGTCGGGCGCGCCAATGTTGCCGTAGAGCACGTCGCCGATGTGCAGGCTGACGCCGAAATCGATCGGCGGCGCCCGTTCGATATGGCGGGCCTGGTTGAAGGCGTCGACCGCGGTGCGCGCGTCCAGCGCGGCGCGATAGGCGGCGCGGCAGATCGCGCCGACGTCGCCGTTGAAACCGATCGGAAAGATCGCCAGCACCGCGTCGCCGATGAACTTCAGCACCTCGCCGCCGTTGCGCCGCACCGCCTCGGTGATCATCGAGAAATAGTCGTTGAGCAGGCGGATCAGGTCGGCACGCGGCAGCCGCTCGGAATGCTGGGTGAACTGGCGCAGGTCGCAGAACCAGATCGCGGCGCGGATGTCCTCGCCGTCGCCGCGCTTGACCTGGCCGTAGAACACCCGTTCCGACGCCTGGCGCCCGATATAGGTGTCCAGCAGCGTATGCGCGGTGCGGTCGAGCCCGTGCAGGGCGTAAAGCCGGCCGAGGAGCGGCGCGGCCGTGCGCAGCCCCTCGACCAGCGCCGGATCGAAGCCGCTGGGCCGCATGGTCGCCAGCGCCACCGCGTCGACCCGGTTGCCGTGCGGCATCGGCAGCGCGAGATATTCGGTGGCGCCGAGGCCGCGCAGCCGCTGCAGCAGCGGATAGGAGGCGATCGCCGCGTCGTCGTCGATGCGGATGCGGATCTCCGGCCTGCCGTGCTCCATCAGCGGCCGCAGCGGGCTCTTCACCCAGTCCTCGGACGGCGCGGTGGTGTGCGGCGCATCGAACTCCTGCACCGCATCGCTGCCGGTCTCCCAGCTGAAACCCATCGCGCGGACCATCGGGTGGACCACATAGATGCCGACGAAGAAGCGAACCAGGTCGGGATCCTCGGCCCGCAGCAGGCGGACGAAGGAGTCCGACAGGTCGCGCGCGGTCGGCAGGCGCCAGGCGTCGCGCAGCAGCCATTGGAACACCGGGCCGCCGGCGCCGCCCGCGGTCGGCACCATCGCGTCGGCGATGGTGCGGGCGCCGTCGACCTCGACGATCGAATCGACCCGGTCGGCATAGAAAGCGACGTAGTCCTTCAGCCGCTCGAGCCCGGGAAACGGGTCCGGATAGTACCAGGCCGCGTTCTCGGTCACCCGGTCGCCGGCCGCCAGCGTCCAATAGCGGGCCTCGCCCTTGTAGGGGCAATAGCTGCGGTGCGCGCTCTCGCGCACCACGGTCGGGTCGACGTCGGCGCGCGGGATGTACCAGGTCGGCACATAGCCGGATTCGTGCAGCCGGATCGGGGCCCGCGTCTCCGCGATCAGCCGGCCGGCCCAGCGCACCTGCAGTCGCGCGCCGCTCGGCCGCAGCTCGACCCGATAGCCGTCCCGCTCCAGCACGCCCAGGCTGGCCTCGCCTTGCATGCCGTCCATCGCCATCTCCGGCACCCCGTCCACCGCTTCGATGTTGCGCATACGTTCTTGGCACCTTAGCCGATTTCGGCGCGTCCCACTAGGATTCGACGACAATCTGCACCCGGTCGGCCGGAAAACAAGCGAGGCCGAGCTCGATCGGCGTGCCGTCGGGCAGCGTGTTGACCGCCTCGCTGACCAGCACCGGGCGGGTCCGCGCGATTCGCAGGATGCCGGTCTCGCGGTTGGTCGGCCGGCGCGCGCCCAGGCGGGTCAGCTTGCGCACATAGTCCGCGACGCCCGCCTTGCGCAGCGCCGCGGTGACCGAGCCGGTGGCGCGCAGCGCCGGTTCCAGGTCGCCGACGCGGGCGATGACGAAGTGATGGGCGGTCAGGCACAGCGGCTGTCCGTCCGCCGTGTGCAGCACCTCCAGCACGCTCAGCGCCTCGCCCGGCGCGACGTCCAGGTCGCGCGCCATCGCCGCCTGGGCCTCAATCGTCTGCGCGCGCAGCAGCGTGCCGCCGGGCAGCCGCTGCTGCAGCCGGACGATCTCGGTGAAGCGGGTGCGGCGGCCGACCGGATAGAGCACCGGGTCGCGCGCGACGAAGGTGCCGCGCCCCTGTTCGACATGGACCTCGCCGCTGTCCTGCAGGAAGGCCAGCGCCTGGCGGACGGTATGGCGGTTGACCTCGAACCGGGCGGCCAGCTCCGTTTCGGTCGGCAGCCGCTCGCCCGGCCGCATGCCCTGGTCCCGGATCTGGCCCCGAATCGCCTCCGCGATCTGGCGCCAGATCGCCAGCCCGTTTTCCCGCCGGAACGCCAACGGCCCTCGCCTCCACGCTGCGCCTGGCCAGGACTGTGTTGCGCTCCGGCAGACGACCCCAGTAATACTGTAACATAGTCGATGGTAGCTATGCCGTCACCGGCGGCCGGAAGCCCCCGGTCGCGGCCGTCTGCGCGGCGGCACGGCCGGCCGGGCCGGCGCCCGGATGCCATCGCGGAAACGATCCCGGACACGATCGACGAGTGACCATGGAAGTCGTCTGGAACAACGCGCGCGTCGTCGCAGCGCAGGAGGTCTTCGCCGGCAGCGTCAGCGCGGTCGACGGGCGGATCGCAAGCCTGGATGGCGGCGCGACGGCGGCGCCCGCCGTCGACTGCGAGGGCGACTATCTGATTCCCGGGCTGATCGACCTGCACACCGACCATCTGGAGCGGCACTTCACCCCGCGGATCGGCGTCGACTGGAACGGCTTCGCCGCCGCGCTGGCGCACGACGCGCAGATCGCCTGCGCCGGCATTACCACCGTCTACGATTCGCTGGCGCTGATCGGCGGCCGCAAGGCCAACAACCGGCACGAGACGCTGACGCCGATGGTCGAGGGCGTGACCAAGGCGCATTTCGCCGGCGTGCTGCGCGCCGACCACCGCCTGCACCTGCGCTGCGAGGTGGTCGAGGAGACCATCGTCGAGATGTTCTCCGACTATCTCGACAACCCGCTGCTCGCCTTCATGTCGCTGATGGACCATTCGCCCGGCCAGCGCCAGTTCCCGACCCTGGAGTCCTATCGCGCCGCCCACACGCTGCTGCAGCACCTGGGCATCGACGAGGCCGACAAGGTGATCGCCGAGCGGATGGAGGCGGCGCGCAAATACGGGCCCGGCAACCGGCGCACGCTGGCCGCGATCGGCCGCGCGCGCGACCTGCCGATGGCCAGCCACGACGACCAGACCGTCGAGCATGTCGACGAGGCGGCCGAGCTGGGCATGCACGTCGCCGAGTTCCCGACCACGCTGGAGGCGGCCCGGGCCTCGCGCGACCACGGCATGCAGATCGTCATGGGCGCGCCCAACCTGGTCCGCGGCGGCTCGCACTCGGGCAACATCGCCGCCGGCACCCTGGCCGAGCACGACCTGCTCGACATCCTGTCGTCGGACTATGTGCCGATCAGCATGATCCAGGCCGCGTTCCGGCTGACCGCCGAGCCTTACGGCTTCGCGCTGCCGAAGGCGATCGCCACGGTCCGCGCCAACCCGGCCGCGGCCGGGCGCCGCGACGCCCGCGGCACGATCGCGCTGGGGCTGCGCGCCGACATGGTCCAGGTCCGTGTCGTCGAGGACATCCCCGTGGTCCGCGCGGTCTGGCGCGAAGGCCGGCAGGTGGCGTGAGCCCGGCCGACGCCGCACCGCGCCTTGCGGTGTATTTCGCCCCGCGGCCGGCCGGCGCCCTGCATCGCTTCGGCAGCGGCTGGCTGGGCCGCGACGCCGTTACCGGCGCGGCCCTGCCGCAGCCGCCGGTCGCCGGCATCGCGCCGGAGCGGCTGGCGGCGATCACCGCGTCGGCCCGCCTGTACGGCTTCCATGCCACGCTGAAGGCGCCGTTCCGGCTGGCCGCCGGCTGCGACGAGCAGGGCCTGATCGCGGCCGCGACCGCGCTGGCCGCGGACATCGCGCCGTTCGACGCCCCGCCGCTGATGCTCGCCACCATCGACGGCTGGAAGGCGCTGGTGCTGGCGGAGCCCTGCCCGGCGATGCAGGCGCTGTGCGACGCGATGGTCACCGGCCTCGACCCGTTGCGCGCGCCCTTGAGCGAGGCGGAGATGGCCCGCCGGCTCGCCGGCGGCGGCCTCGGCCCGCGCGAGCGCGCCCTGCTCGACCGCTGGGGCTATCCCTACGTCCTCGACGCCTTCCGCTTCCACATGACGCTGGCCGGCCGCACCGGCGACGACGAACGGGCGCTGCTCGACGCGGCGCTGGCGCCGCTGGTCGCCCCGTTCGCGCAAAGCGCGCTGCGCGTCGACGCGGTGACGGTGTTCCGCCAGCCGCAGGCCGGCGCGCCGTTCGGCGCGGTTGCGCGCATCCCGCTCGGCGCCGCCATCGCGGATTCGTGATCGCGTCGTGAGAATGCATTGCAGCCGCGGTGGCGTAGCGTCGGCGGCGCGATCGATGCATCGGCACGGAGGCTCGCGACCATGCGCTGGCTGCTCGGACTGACCGCGTTGCTGCTCTGCACGGCCCCCGCGCTTGCCGCGCCCTGCGACGAGGCGGCGCCATGCAGCGTCGGCGATGGCGAGTACTATCTGGCCTTGCCGCCGGGCTGGGACGGCGAGAGCCCGCTGCCGGCAATCGTCTTCTTCCACGGCCACCGCTCGTCCGGGCTCAGCGTCATCAACAGCGGCAGCATCAAGGCGTCGTTCGGCGACCACGGCTATCTCCTCATCGCGCCGAACGGCGCGCTGCGGCCGGACAGCGACGTGCGCGCCTGGCCGGCGCGGCCGCCCGAGGACGGCATGCGCGACGACGTCGCCTTCACACTCGACGTGGTGGAGGACGTGGCCGCCCGCGTGCCGCTCGACCGCAGCCGCATCCTGGTCGCCGGATTCTCGGCCGGCGGTTCGATGGCGTGGCTGGTCGCCTGCACCGAGGGCGACATGTTCGCCGGCTATGTCTCGGTCTCCGGCGCGCTCAGGCGGCCGGCGCCGACCGACACCTGCCCCGGCGGACCGGCGCGGATGCTGCACATCCATGGTTTCGCCGACACCCAGGTGCCGCTGGAAGGGCGCGGCATCCGCGACTGGCACCAGGGCGACGTCGGCGAATCGCTGTCGCTGCTGCGCCGCACCGACCAGTGCCGCAGCAACCCCGACGACATCGCCATGGGCGACTTCTACTGGTGCCGCGTCTGGAACGAATCCTGCGCCACCGGCCACGATATCGAGTTCTGCCTGCACGACGGCGGCCACATGATGCCGCGCGGCTGGGCGGAACTGGCGCGGGCCTGGTTCGAGAACGGCCCCGGCGGCAGCTGACGCCGCCGCCCGGGGCCGCGACCGGAACCGCAGGCCGGGGTCAGACGCCGCAGGTGTTGCCGGCGGTGGCGCTGGCCGATACCGGGAATGCGCCCGACCCTTCGAGGTCGGTGATGGTCACGCCGCCGGTCGGCAGGAAATCGAACTGGCTGCAGTTCGAATAGCCGCCGCCGGTCAGGCAGATCGCCTGGCCGTCGGCCGACCAGGTGCCGCTGCGCTGCAGGCTGCCGGAGATGGCGGTGGCGAAGCTGCCGTCGGTCCCATAGTAGGTGCAGAACGGCTCGCCGCTGACCGCGGTGCCGCTGAAGCTCTGGCCCGCCACCATCGCCGCCAGCGCGTCGCCCGCCGGTGCGCCGGGCACGGGCGTTGAGAGTGTGGCTACGGTCGAAGTGCCGGTTGCGGACGATGTCTGCGCCGGCCCCGAACCGACACAGGCGGACAGCGCCAGCGCGGCCAATGCGATTGCGCCAACTGCAGAATTGGACTTGCTCGAACTCACCGTCGAATCTCCCCCAAAAGCGTTGCGAGCTGCACAACCGTGCGGGCCGCACGATCCTGCACCGCCGGAACGATATGACAGCCTCGCGGCGGCGGCCAGCGGAGCGCGCCGCAGCGCGCGCGTTTCCGGTCCTCCGCGCCGCGACGCCCCAGCGCCGGCGGTACCGCTGTCGCCGCCTTCGTGCATAATGGCCGCAATCGCGCCACCGGCCAGGAGTCGTCCCACCGCCCCATGATCAGCGTTGTCATCCCGGTCCATAACCACGGCGCGTTCGTCGAGGGCGCCGTCGACGCCTTCCTGCGGCAGACGCGGCCGCCGCGCGAGATCGTGCTCGTCGACGACGCCTCGACCGACGATACCGCAGCGCGCATCGCCGGGCTTGCGGCGCGGCATCCGGCCGTGCGCGCGGTCAGGCTGGCGCGCAACGGCGGGCCCAACGTCGCGATCCAGTGCGGCCTGAAGGTGGCAACGGGCGCTTTCGTCACCGCCGCAGCGGCCGACGACCGTGTGACGCCGATATTCCTGGCGCGTTCGGTCGCCGCGCTCGAAGCCCATCCGGCCGCAGCACTGTGTTTCTCCGATCCGGGCGAGCTGATCGCCGAGACCGGCGCGCGGCGCGACCACCTGCTCGGCATCGCCGACGGCCCGGCCTATTTCGCGCCGGCGGCGCTGGCGCGGCTGATGCGGCGCAACCTGTTCACCATCTCGTCGAACACGGTGGTCTACCGCCGCGAGGCGCTCGATGCGGTCGGCGGCTTCCGGCCCGAGCTGGCCTGGCATGCCGACTGGTTCGCCAACCTGGTGCTCGGCTTCCGCCACGGCGCCTGCTACGTGCCCGCGGTACTGGCCTATTTCCGGGTCACCGCCGGCAGCTATTCCTGGACCGGCGCGCGCGACCGGGCCGGCCAGCGCCGGCTGCTGCTGGACGTGATCGACGTCCTGCGCACCGAGTTCCCCGACGTCTATCCGCAGATCCGCCGCAGCGCGCTGGTGCCGGAGATGCGGCTGCGCGACATGGGCTGGCTGCTCGGCTCCCCCGGTCACCGCCGCCACCTGACCGCACGGCTGGCCGGCCGCCTGCTCGCCCGCGAGGCATGGACGCATCTGCGCCCGATGACTCCACTGTCGCTGCGCCGCGGCATGCGGCGCCTGGCCGGCCGCGCCACCTCGCCGGCCCGGGGCACCGGCGCATGACGGCGCAGGGGAGCGGCGCGGCGTGAGCGATGTGGTGAAACGGGCGGTGCCGGGGCTGTTCCGCCGCCTGGCCCGGCGCGGACTGTTGCCGCCCGGCGCGCTGCGCCTGCGCATCAACGCGCTGGAGACCGAGCTCAACCGCGAGCGCCATCGCGCCGACCAGCTGCAACAGCGCTTCGACGCGGTGCGGGTCCACCCGATCCTGTTCACCAGCATGCCGAAGTCGGGCACCTATTTCGTCACCTCCATGCTGGGCAAGGGGCTTGCGATCCAGCCGCGCATCGTCGCCAACCAGTATTTCCCCTATGACAGCATCCGCTTCTTCGAGATCCAGGCGCTGGCCCGCGACGGCGGCATCTCGCAGGACCATTTCGACGCCAGCCCGCTGAACCTGACCCACATCGGCCGGTTCTTCGACCGGGTCACCGTCATGGTCCGCGACCCGCGCCAGGCGATGCTGTCGTGGATCCACTTCATCGACGGGTTCCGCGACAACCCGGAGACCTACCTGTTCATCTACCCGCCCCTGCCCGAGGCCTATTTCGACCGCCCGCTGGCCGACCGGGTCGACTGGGCGATCGAGCATTGGCTGCCGCTGCTGGTCGAATGGACCGAGGGCTGGCTGCGGGTGGCCGACCGGGGGGGGCCGCTCAAGGTCCACATCGGCCGCTACGAGGACATGGTCGCCGACCAGGATGCCTTCTTCGCCGCGATGCTGGACTTCCACGCCGTTCCGCGCGGCCGCTTCGTCAAGCCCCACATTCCGCTCGGCGACGCGGTGCATTTCCGGCGCGGCGAAACGGACGAATGGCGCCGGGTGATGAGCCCGGCGCAGCAGGCGGCGGCCGAGGCGCGGATTCCGGAATCCGTCGCCGCGCGGCTGGGCTGGGCGCGTTCGCCGTGAGCGCGCCGGCGCAGCCGGAACCGGCAGCCGAGACACCGGTCGTCTGGAGCCCGACCGGCCACCGCCGCGCCGCGCTGCGCGACCTGGCGGAGAGCCTGCGCCAATGGCGGACCTGGCAGCTGCTGGCCTGGCTGGAGATCAAGCAGCGCTATCGCCGCTCCACGCTCGGTCCGCTGTGGCTGGCCCTGACGCTGGCCATCCAGCTTGTGACCATGGGGGTGATCGTCAGCGCGATCTTCAACCACGCGGGCGAACGCTTCTTTCCCTATCTGGCGGCCGGCCTGATCCTGTGGAACCTGATCAGCGCGCTGGCCAACGACGGCGCGATGAGCCTGATCGCGGCGAACGAGCAGATCCTCAACAGCACCAGTCCTCTGCTGACCCATTTCCTGAAGGCGATGAGCAAGTGCACCATCGTCGTGCTGCACCAGCTGATCGTGCTTGTCGGCGTCTACGCGGTGTTCGCGGTGTTCCCGCTGCCGGCGGCGTTGCTGGCGCTGGTCACCCTGCCGCTCGCCATCGTGGCCGTGGCGTGGGCGCC
This sequence comes from Alphaproteobacteria bacterium, assembly GCA_041396705.1. Lineage (NCBI taxonomy): Bacteria > Pseudomonadati > Pseudomonadota > Alphaproteobacteria > Alphaproteobacteria bacterium. The sequence goes on along the minus strand of JAWKYB010000004.1, from coordinate 308,069 downwards.
GCTGATCCTGGCGGTGCTGTCGACGCGCTTCCGCGACATCCCGCTGATCGTCCAGGTCAGCATCGGCGTGCTGTTCTGGCTGACGCCGGTGATGTACTACCCCGAGCAGCTGGCGCAATGGCGGCTGATCGCCGACCTCAATCCGCTGACCTATGTGATCGCGGTGGTGCGCAAGCCGCTGCTGGGCGAGTGGCCGTCGGGCCTGGACTGGGGCGTCACGGCCGGTCTGGCCGCCTTCGGCTGGACGGCCGCGGCCGGCACCTTCGTGGCCTTGCGCCACCGCATCGCCTATTGGCTGTAGCGATGTTCGCGATCCGCTGCCGCAACCTGCGCATCGAGTTCCCGCTGTACGACGGCCAACAGCGCTCGCTGCGCCACGTGCTGGCCCTGCACCCGGTCTCGCGCAGCCTCGGCGCGCGACGCGAGGGAGAGGAGGCGATCGGCGGCGGGTTCGTGCGCTATCGCCGGGCGCGGGTGGCCGTGCGCGCGATCGACGACGTCAGCTTCGAGGTCCGCCCCGGCGAGCGCGTCGCGCTGCTGGGCCACAACGGGGCCGGCAAGTCGACGCTGCTGCGCGCGCTCGCCGGCATCCTGACGCCGATCGCGGGCGAGATCGCGGTGCGCGGCAGCATCGGCGTGCTGCTGAACCTCAACGAAGGCCTGACCCCGGACGCGACCGGCTATGAGGGCATCGCGCAGCGGGCGATCATCATGGGCGTGCCGCGCGAGCGCTTCGGCGCCCTGACCGAGGATATCGCGGCGTTCTCCGGCCTCGGCGACTACCTACACCTGCCGATCCGCACCTATTCCACCGGCATGAAGGTGCGGCTGCGCTTCGCGCTGACCACGGCGGTGCAGCGCGACATCGTGCTGATGGACGAGGTGGTGGGCGCCGGCGACGAGGACTTCCGCGAGCGGGCGCGCGAGCGGCTGCGGCATTTCATGGGCCGGGCGTCGGCGGTGGTCATCGCCAGCCACAGCGAGCGCACGGTGAAGACCTGGTGCGATCGCGGGATGCTGCTCGACAAGGGCCGCGTCGTCGAATACGGCGACATCGACACCGTCTGGCGGCAGCACATCGCGGCAGGCGCCCGGCAGCCGGGCAACCCGGCGCGACCCGCCTCCGCGACGGCTTCCTAGGCCGGCGCGCCGCACCCGTGGACGCCAACCGGCACCTTGACCAGGCAGGGAAAGCGGCGGCCGGTCTGGACGCATCCGCTGTGGACGGGATCGCGGCCGAGCGGTTGGCTTTCCCGCGCGGGATCGACCGCAACCGGCCGCTGCACGGGCTGATGTTCCTGTCGCACGGGCGGACGGCCTGCCATTGGCTGGTCGCCGCCCTGAACACGCATCCGGCGTTCAACTGCAGCCTGTCGCTGCTCGGCCTGCCGGTGTTCGGCGAGGCGCGCTGGCAGACTCCGACCCGCCGGGCGCGGATACTCGCCGCCTACATGCGCCGGCGCGAACCGATGGGTCCGGACGCCTATTTCGCGGCGTTGCGCTGGCTGCGGCCGGCGCGCTTTCAGGCCAATGTGCACAAGTTCAGCGTCTCCAGCCTGCTCGGCTACCAGGCCCGCGGCAAGGCGCGGCGGCGCTATGCCGTGGTCAACCTGGTGCGCCATCCATTCGCCCGGATCGAATCGCTGGCGGCGAAGAGCGCCAAGGATTTCGTGCGCCAGGGCCACCCGGACACGCCGCGCCAGCTGTCGAACTACCACGCGACGGTCGGCGGCGCGCCGTTCCAGGCGCGGTTCGGCGACCTGCTCGCCGGGCTGGACGTCTCGCTCGACGACCCGCACACCATGGGCTTTCTCGCCGCCCTGCACATGGTGACCGTCGAGGTCGGCGAGCTGGCGCAGCCGTTCCTGCACGTGCCGATGGAGCGGCTGACCGCGGACCGCGCCTACTTCCGCGCGCTGCTGCTGGCCATGACCGACGGCGCGGTGGCGGTCGACGACGGCTTTCTCGACCACGTCTTCGCGCAGGACGCGATCGACAGGATGACGACGGCGCCGGCCCAGGGCCCGGACGCCATCGCCGCCGGCTGGCCGGCATGGAAACGCAGGCTATGGCAGCGGCTGGACACGACGCTCGACGCCTCGACCGCCTATGCCTCAGTCGGTTATCGCCTGGCCTGAAACGAGGCCCGCGAGCGGTGCGGTTGCACCTGTCCGGGATATGCCTAAAAGTTGCCTTGTTTGCTTAACCATCCGTTATTCCTCACCGGGCAATGGCTAACGAAAGGCGTGGCAATTGGCGTCCGGGTGTGTGGCGAATTCACCGAAAGGCGATAGGTCCGCCCGTGCCGGGGGCGCAGTGGGGGCGCAGTGTCGTTCGCTAGACTGACAGACACCGCTTGGTCGATTCCGGACTTCGCAGCACACCGCGGACGGACGGGGTCCGGGCTGGATTCGCCATTCGCCGATGCGGACCGCGGCTTCGCCCCGACGCTACCGGGCCTGCCGTCGCACGCCGACAGCGCACATGGGCACGGCCTCGCCACCTGGGACTTCCTCGGCGAACCGGCGACGGACAGCGCGCCGCTGCCCTGGGTCGAGGCCTTGTCGGCGGATTCGCCGTGGCCGAGCGCGACCGGTACGCCGTTCGCCACCTCGTGGAGCCTGCCGGCCGAGGGTCATGTCCCCGACGGCGACGCATTCACCGGCTTCGCACCCTGGCCGTCGATCGAGTCCGGCGCGGCCGAAAGCATCGCAGCCCCGCTGACCATCGAGCAGACGGTCGCCGGTATCAACCTGACCACCACCGGCTCGGCGATCGAGATCTTCACCGTCGGCGAGGTGACGCCGGTGGATGCCGGCGTGCAGCCGGCCACCAACTTGTCCAGCGGCGTGATCAACCTGGACGATTTCCGGGCCGACACCCGATTCGTCGGCATCGACGGAAGCGGCTTCGCCAGCGTCATCCTCGACACCGGCATCGACCTCAAACACGCGTTCTTCGGACCCGACAGCGACGGCAACGGCATCGCCGACCGGATCGTCTACCAGTACGACTTCGGCAACGGCGACAGCAACGCGTCGGATGTCAACGGTCACGGCTCGAACGTGGCCAGCATCGTCGGGTCGCAGGACGGCACCTACACCGGCGTGGCGCCCGGCGTCGACATCATCGCGCTCAAGGTGTTCCAGGATTCCGGCGCGGGCTATTTCTCCTACATCGAGAACGCGCTGCGCTGGGTGGTGAACAACGCCGTCGCCTACAACATCGTCAGCGTGAACATGTCGCTGGGCGACAGCGGCAACTACCAGACGCCCGTCCAGCTGTACGGCATCGCCGACGAGATGGCCGCCCTGGCCAACCTCGGCGTCGTCGTGGTCTCGGCGTCCGGCAACAACTTCTACGGCTTCAACAGCGTCCAGGGCGTCTCCTACCCGGCCGCGGACCCGAACTCGCTGTCGATCGGCGCGGTCTACGACGGCAACACCGGCGGCTGGAGCTACGGCAGCGGCGCCGTCGCCTATTCCAGCGGCAGCGGCTACATCACGCCGTTCAGCCAGCGCGACGACACGCTGACCACCGTGTTCGCCCCAGGCGCACCGATCACCGGGGCCGGGCCGACCGGCGGTTTGGTGACGATGCACGGGACCAGCCAGGCGGCGCCGCACGTGACCGGCGTCGTGGCGCTGGCCCAGGATCTGGCGATGCAGGAGCTGGGCCGCAAGCTGACGGTCACCGAGTTCGAGAGCCTGATCAAGTCGACCGGCACCACCATCGTCGACGGCGACAACGAGAACGACAACGTCGTCAACACCGGTCTGTCGTTTCCGCTGGTCGACGTGAAGGCGCTGGGCGAGGCCATCGTCGCGATGGCGCCGCCGAAGGTGCCGACGCTGTCGATCGCGGCGCTGGACGCCGAGAAGGCCGAGGGCGACAGCGGCGCGACCGCGTTCACCTTCACCGTGACGCGCGGCGGCGACACGGCATCGGCCGTCACGGTCGACTACGCGGTTGCCGGCAGCGTCGCCGGCGTCGTCTCCGGCACCTCGGCGCACGAATCCGCCGATGCCGCCGGCTATCACCAGCACTACTTCTACGGCGCGACCGACACGATGAGCGTCGGCACCGGCGACACGCTGTTCGTCTACGTCAAGATCGACCCGAGCAGTCCGCCGACCGAGATCATGGTCCATTGGAACGACGGCAGCTGGGGCCACCGCGCCTATTGGGGCGCGAACGACCTCGCCATCGGCACCGACGGCACCGCGAGCCGGCAATACATGGGCCCGCTGCCGACCGCCGGCGAGTGGGTGCGGCTGGAGGTGCCGGCCAGCGCCGTCGCGCTGGAAGGCCGCAGCGTCAACGGCATGGGCTTCATCCTCAACGACGGCAGCGCGCAGTGGGACAGGGCCGGCGTCAGCCACAACGGCACCGACCAGGTCTGGTTCGACGATGCGGTGCCCGCCGGCGCGACCCAGGCCGCGGTCAACGACAGCTGGAGTTGGATCGAGGGCGGCACCGCCGCGGCGTCCGATTTCGTCGGCGGCGCCATGCCCTCCGGCACGGTCAGCTTCGCCGCCGGCGAGACGGCGAAGACCGTCACCGTGCTGGTCGCCGGCGACACCAACCACGAGAGCGACGAGGGCTTCAAGGTCACACTGTCGAACCCTCGGCCAGCGGCAAGATCACCACCGCGTCGGCCAGCGCCGTGATCGAGAACGACGACTCCGCCAGCGCCGCCAGCGTCCCGGCGCAGCTGTCCATCGCCGCACTGAGCGCCGACAAGGCCGAGGGCAACAGCGGCTCGACCGCCTTCACCTTCACCGTCACCCGCGCCACCAACACCAGCGGCGCCACCACGGTCGACTATGCCGTCGCCGGCTCCGGCAGCAGCGCGGCCGGCGCCGCGGACTTCGCCGGCGGGGTGTTGCCGAGCGGCACCGTCAGCTTCGCCGCCGGCGAGACGTCGAAGACCGTTACCGTGCAGGTCGCCGGCGACACGACGGTGGAGAGCGACGAGACCTTCGCCGTCACGCTGTCCAATGCGTCCGGCGGCGCCACCATCGCCACCGCAAGCGCCGCCGGCACCATCCGCAACGACGATGCGCTGCCGGCGCAGCTGTCCATCGCCGCACTGAGCGCCGACAAGGCCGAGGGCAACAGCGGCTCGACCGCCTTCACCTTCACCGTCACCCGCGCCACCAACACCAGCGGCGCCACCACGGTCGACTATGCCGTCGCCGGCTCCGGCAGCAGCGCGGCCGGCGCCGCGGACTTCGCCGGCGGGGTGTTGCCGAGCGGCACCGTCAGCTTCGCCGCCGGCGAGACGTCGAAGACCGTTACCGTGCAGGTCGCCGGCGACACCACGGTGGAGAGCGACGAGACCTTCGCGGTCACGCTGTCGAACGCCTCCGGCGGCGCCACCATCGCCACCGCAAGCGCCACCGGCACCATCCGCAACGACGACAGCCTGCCGGCGCAGCTTTCCATCGCCGCGCTCAGCGCGGACAAGGCCGAGGGCAACAGCGGCTCGACCGCCTTCACCTTCACCGTCACCCGCGCCGACAACACCAGCGGTGCCACCACGGTCGACTATGCCGTCGCCGGCTCCGGCAGCAGCGCGGCCGGCGCCGCGGACTTCGCCGGCGGCACCCTGCCCTCCGGCACGGTCAGCTTCGCCGCCGGCGAGACGGCGAAGACCGTCACCGTGCAGGTCGCCGGCGACACCACGGTGGAGAGCGACGAGACCTTCGCCGTCACGCTGTCCAATGCGTCCGGCGGCGCGACCATCGCCACCGCAAGCGCCACCGGCACCATCCGCAACGACGATTCCGGGTCCGGACCGGCGCAGATCTCGATCGCGGCACTCGATGCGGTGAAGTCGGAGTCGGGCGCCGGCACGGCCGACTTCACCTTCACGGTCAGCCGGTCGGGCGACAGCAGCGGCACCACGACCGTGGACTACGACGTGAGCGGCCGCGGCACCATCGCAGCCTGGTCGGGCACGGATGCGCACCAGTCGGCGGCCGTGGCGGGCTACCATCAGCATTATTTCTACGGTGCGACGCAGACGATGAGCGTCGGCACCGGCGACACGCTGTTCGTCTACGTCCGGATCGATCCGAGCAATCCGCCGACCGAGATCATGCTGCACTGGAACGACGGCAGCTGGGGCCATCGCGCCTATTGGGGAGCGAACGAACTCGCCATGAGGGCAACAGCGGCTCGACCGCCTTCACCTTCACCGTCACCCGCGCCACCAACACCAGCGGTGCCACCACGGTCGACTATGCCGTCGCCGGCTCCGGCAGCAGCGCGGCAGGCGCGGCCGACTTCGCCGGCGGGGTGCTGCCGAGCGGCACCGTCAGCTTCGCCGCCGGCGAGACGGCGAAGACCGTCACCGTGCAGGTCGCCGGCGACACCACGGTGGAGAGCGACGAGACCTTCGCCGTCACGCTGTCCAATGCGTCCGGCGGCGCCACCATCGCCACGGCATCGGCCACCGGCACCATCCGCAACGACGACGCCTTGCCAGCCCAGCTGTCGATTGCCGCGCTGAGCGCCGACAAGGCCGAGGGCAACAGCGGCTCGACCGCCTTCACCTTCACCGTCACGCGCGCCGACAACACCTCCGGTGCCACCACGGTCGACTATGCCGTTGCCGGCTCCGGCAGCAGCGCGGCAGGCGCGGCCGACTTCGCCGGCGGGGTGCTGCCGAGCGGCACCGTCAGCTTCGCCGCCGGCGAGACGTCGAAGACGATCACCGTGCAGGTCGCGGGCGACACCACGGTGGAGAGCGACGAGACCTTCGCCGTCACGCTGTCGAACGCCTCCGGCGGCGCCACCGTCGCCACCGCAAGCGCCACCGGCACCATCCGCAACGACGACGCGCTGCCGGCGCAGTTGTCCATCGCCGCGCTGAGCGCGGACAAGGCCGAGGGCAACAGCGGCTCGACCGCGTTCACCTTCACCGTCACCCGCGCCACCAACACCAGCGGTGCCACCACGGTCGACTATGCCGTTGCCGGCTCGGCAGCAGCGCGGCAGGCGCGGCCGACTTCGCCGGCGGCACCTGCCGTCGGGCACCGTCAGCTTCGCCGCCGGCGAGACGTCGAAGACGGTCACCGTGCAGGTCGCCGGCGACACCACGGTGGAGAGCGACGAGACCTTCGCCGTCACGCTGTCCAACGCCTCCGGCGGCGCCACCATCGCTACCGCAAGCGCCGCCGGCATCATCCGCAACGACGACGTCGCCGCCACGCCCTCGACTTTCGCCATCGCGGCCGCCGACGGCGGCCATGCCGAGGGCGATTCCGGCAGCAGCGCCTACACCTTCACCGTCACCCGCAGCACCGGCATCGCGAGCGCGGCGACGGTCGACTATGCCGTCGGCGGGAGCCAGGCCAATGTGTTCTCCGGCACGGTGGCGCACCAGTCGGCCAACGTGTCCGGCTATCACCAGCATTATTTCTATGCGGCAAGCGACACGATGAGCGTCGCCAAGGGCGACACGCTGTTCGTCTACGTCCGCCTCGATCCGGACAACCCGCCGACCGAGATCATGCTGCACTGGAACGACGGCAGCTGGGGGCACCGCGTCTATTGGGGCGCGAACGAACTCGCCATCGGCGTCGACGGCACCGAAGCGCGCAGATACATGGGGCCGCTGCCGACGGCGGGCGAATGGGCACGGCTGGAAGTACCGGCCGGCGCGATCGGGCTGGAAGGCCGCACCGTCAACGGCATGGGCTTCATCCTCAACAACGGCAGCGCCACCTGGGACAAGGCCGGCGTCGCGCACAACGGCAGCGACCAGGTGTGGTTCGACGACGCCGTGCCCGCCGGCGCGATCCAGAAGACGGCGAACGACAGCTGGAACTGGCAGGCCGGCGATGCGGCCGACGCGGCCGATTTCGTCGGCGGCGTGCTGCCGTCCGGCACCGTCAGCTTCGCCGCCGGCGAAAGCAGCAAGACCATCACCGTGCAAGTCGCCGGCGACGCCGCGACCGAGAACGACGAGGGTTTCACGGTCACCCTGTCGAACCCGTCCGGCGGCGGCTCCATCACCGCCGCGCGGGCGGTCGGTACGATCGAGGACGACGACGGCGCCGGCAGCAGCGGCGCCGGAACGGAGAGCGCGGACATTCTCGATGCGAGCGGCGGCGGAGCGGAGATCGACCTGCTGGCCGACACCGGTGCCGGCACCCCGGCGTTCGAGCCGGCGCAGAGCCCACCGATGCCGACGGACCTGCTGGCCGAGCCGTGGCCGGTGGTCGACGACGTGGCCGCCTTCGCGGCATGAACGCGGCGCGGCCCCGCCGCGGAGCCGCCGCACAGACTGCCAGACCGCAGATAGTGCCCCCGGAGCGCGGCGCCGCCCCGGGGGATTGCAGTGGGCGGTCGGCGCTACTTCGTCTTCAGCAGGTCGCGGATTTCCGTCAGCAGCACGATGTCTTCCGCGGGCTTTGCCGGCTCGGCAGGCTTCTCTTCTTCCTTCTTCTTCATGAAGCGATTCATCTGCTTGATCACGATGAAGATCGAAAAGGCGATGATCAGGAAGTTGATCACCGTGTTGATGAAGATGCCGATGTTCAGCGTCGGGATGCCGGCAGCGGCGGCAGCCTCGACCGACGGCATGTGCTCCTCGCCGCCGAGCTGGATGAAGATGTTGCTGAAGTCGACGCCGCCGAGCAGCACGCCGATGGGCGGCATGATGATGTCGTTCACCAGCGACGTGACGATCGCACCAAATGCGGCACCGATGATGATGCCGACCGCCATGTCGATGACATTGCCACGCATGGCAAATTCTTTGAATTCCTTCAGCATCTTCCCCTCCGTTGCTCCGGCCTTGGTGTATTGCCCAGCCTTCACTTGTAAATAAGCCCGAGTCCCGAAAGCATAGGCGGCGGCGATTCTGCCGCAGATTAAATGACTGTCACCCGAAATCTGTGCGGGTCGGCCGGCGGGTCCGTATCCGGACGGCCCCGGCGCGGCGGGTCTGCGCTCCCAGGACGGCGGAAACGGTCGCCGGCCGGTTGCTCAGCCCGAGCGCTTGCCGCGCAGCTGATCACGCAACATGCCGAGTTCTCTCCGCAGGCTGCGCAATTCGGCCTCGACGTCGTCGGGCAACGCGGCGGCCGCGCGCGCCGCAGGCGCGGCCGCGGCCGGCATCGCTTCGTCCGCCGCCGGTGCGCTGGCGCGACCTTCCGGACCCGCCGCCGCCCCGCTGTCGGCCTCGTCCTCCGCCAGCTCCGCCTGGTCGCCAGCGGCCCCGCCGCCCTCAAGCGCGCGCACACCGCCGCTGCGCAGCAGCTTCTGCACGCCCTTGATGGTGTAGCCTTCCTCGTAGAGCAGGCTGCGGATCCGGCCGAGCAGGGCCACGTCCTCGGGGCGGTAGTAACGGCGCCCGCCCGCCCGCTTCAGCGGCTTGACCTGGTTGAACTTGGTCTCCCAGAAGCGCAGGACGTGCTGCGGCACGTCGATCTCGCCGGCGACCTCGGAAATGGTGCGGAACGCGCTGGGCGACTTGATGGTCCGTCCGCTGCGCTCGGCGCCGGCGTAGCTGTCCTCGCGTGCCATCGAACCGGCCTAGCGTCCGCCGTCCGCGACGGCCGGACCGGCGTTCACCCGATCCTTCAAGACGTGGGAAGCTCGGAAAACCAATACCTTACGAGGCAATATTGGCACTTCTTCTCCGGTCTTCGGGTTCCGCCCGATGCGCTGTCCCTTGTGCCGAACCAGGAAGCTGCCGAATGAGGAAATCTTGACAACCTCTTCTCTTGCAAGCGCTTCCGTGATTTCGTTGAGGACCGCCTCGACCAGATCGGCGGACTCGTTGCGCGAGAGCCCGACCTCGCGATAGATCGACTCGCACAAGTCCGCCCGGGTAATCGTTCGCCCAGCCATGCCCATCCCTCCTGCAAAGCAAATTGTTAGCGGGAGAGGATAAGGCCGTCAATTCGTTAGATTTTTCTGATCCGGATGCCGGATCACCAGCGCAGCAGCGCCGCTCCCCACGTAAAGCCGCCGCCCATGGCCTCGAGCATGACGACGTCGCCGGGCTTGATCCGGCCGTCGCGCACCGCCACGTCGAGCGCCAGCGGAATCGAAGCGGCCGACGTGTTCGCGTGCTGGTCGATCGTCACGATCACCTGGTCGGCCGCAAGATCGAGCTTCCTGCGTACGGCGTCGATGATTCGCTGGTTGGCCTGATGCGGGACCAGCCAGTCGACGTCGGAAGGCACCATCCCGTTGGCGGTCAGCGCTTCGTCGACCGCTTCCGACAGGCGGTTGACCGCATGCTTGAACACCTCCTTGCCGACCATCCGTACGTGGCCGACCGAGCGTGTACGCGAAGGGCCGCCGTCCACGTACAAAAGGTCGCGATGGCGACCGTCCGAGTGCAGGTGAGTAGACAGCACGCCGCGCGGTCGCGCCGCACCATTGGCCGGCACCGCCTTCAGCACCAGCGCCCCGGCACCGTCGCCGAACAGCACCGCGGTGGCCCTGTCGTTCCAATCGAGCAGCCTCGAGAAGGTTTCCGACCCGATCACCAAAACGTTTCGAGCCTGCCCGCTGCGGATGAAGGCATTGGCCACCGACAACGCGTAGATGAAGCCGGAGCACACCGCCTGCACGTCGAAGGCGGCGCCGTGGTCGATGCCGAGAGCGGCCTGCACCTTGGTCGCGGTCGACGGAAAGGTGTCGTCGGGCGTGGTAGTGGCGACGATGATCAGGTCGATCTCGCGCGCCTCCATGCCGGCATGGGCGAGCGCCCGCCGGCTGGCGGCGATGGCCAGGTCGGAGGTGCATTCGTCGTCGGCGGCGATATAGCGCTGGCGGATGCCGGTGCGCTCACGGATCCATTCGTCGCTGGTCTCCAGCGTCCCGGCCAGGTCGGCGTTGGTGACGCAGCGCGCAGGCAGGGCGCTGCCGCAGCCGGCCACCACCGCCGTCATCGGCACGGCTTCGCTCACGACACCGCCGCCAGCAGGTGACCGCCTTCGCCGTCGGCATAGAGCTGTGCGAACTCCGCGCGGATCTTGTCGATGAACCCGTGCGTTGCCATCTCGATGCCGACCCCCATTGCCGTGGCGAAACCGAGCGGGTCGGAGCCGCCATGGCTCTTCACCACGATGCCGTTCAGGCCCAGCAGCACCGCGCCGTTGTAGCTGCGCGGATCGACCCGGCGACGCATCTTCTTCAGCGCATGGCGCGCGAACAGATAGCCGATGGCCGCGAAGAACGAGCTCTTGAACGCCTCGCGGATGAAGGCGCTGACCAGCCGCGCCGTTCCCTCGGCCGTCTTCAGCGCGATATTGCCGGTGAAGCCGTCGGTGACAATCACGTCGACGGTGCCCTCGGCGATGTCGTTGCCCTCGATGAAGCCGTGGAACGCGATGGGCAGCTTGGTCTCGCGCAGGAACTGGGCGGCCTGGCGCAGGGATTCGTGCCCCTTCAGTTCCTCCGCGCCGATATTGAGCAGACCGACGGTCGGATCGACCCGGCCGAGCACCGTGCGGGCGAACAGCTCGCCCATCACGGCGAACTGGACCAGGTTGTCGGCGTCGCACTCCACGTTGGCGCCGAGATCCAGCATCACGCTCTCGCCGCGCAGGGTCGGAAAGAACGAGGCCATCGCCGGACGGTTGATCTGCGGCATGGTGCGCAGGATGAACTTCGCCAGCGCCATCAGCGCGCCGGTATTGCCGGCCGAGACCGCAGCATCCGCCTCGCCCGCACGCACCGACGCGATCGCCTGCCACATGCTCGAATCGCGGCCGCTGCGCAGCGCGGTCGACGGCTTGGTGTCGTTGCCGACCGTGCCGAGCGCGTGGCGCACGGTGGCGCACTTGTCGAGGATCTTGGCGCGCTCCAGCAGTGGCGCGATCTGTTCCTTGTCGCCGAACAGGATGAAATTGACGTCGGGATAGCGCTTGCGGGCGATGCTGCAGCCGCGAATGACCATCCGTGCGCCCCGATCGCCGCCCATCGCATCGACGGCAATGGTGATCTGCTTGCTCAACCGGGGCTCCGTCCGCCAAATCCTGTCCGTCGGCTCGACTTGGGCCAGCCGAAATGCCGCGCCGCGTCTACCTGGAATAGTCTAAGAGACCGAGGTTAGGCGAGCAATCGCGACGAAAGCGCGACCGCCGCGGTGCATCCGCGACCACGCCGCGACACCAGGGCGGCCTCGCCAACGAGAACCGCAGCGGTTTAGACGAAAACGCAGGCTGTCTCAAGTCCGGCGGCCGCGACAAGGCAAGCGGCGGTGCGGGCGTCAGTCCGGTTCGCGGCGGCGCAGTTGCGCCAGCTTGGCGAACGGACCGTCTGCCGCCGCCCCCCCCTCGCCGGCCGCCTCCGCGTCGAGCGCCGCCCCCGGCGCGCGCGGATAGGGGTTCATCGCAAGCGACAGCTGCTGGGCCAGCCATTCGCCCAGCTCGATCTGGCCATCGACGATCGGCTCGGGCGTGTCGCTGTCGTCGTCGGGATCGACCAGCACCTCGGACTCCGCCGGCTCGAGCGGCTGGCCGGTGAAGCGGCCCTCGACGGCGCAATCCACCGTCTCCGCGACCGGTTCCAGCGTGACGACGCACAGCTGCACCACGCGGGCGGCCAGCGTGGCGAAGACCTCGATGTCGCCGTCCCGCCGCCGGCTCAGCCGCACATGGGCGTGCAGTGCGTCGACCGACGGAATGTCGAACCGTGTGGCCAGCGCGGCGCGCACGGCGGGCTCGGCCTCGACCTCCAGCTCGAGCGGTCGTTCGGCGACACGGTCGGCGGCGATCCGCAGCGGCCATTCGCTCTGCGGCGACGGCGCGGTCACGCCGGCCGCTCCCCGGCGGCGGCGCGATAGGCGTCGTCGGCCTCGTGCATGCGGGCCCTGCCTGCCGCGAGATCGACGTCGGTGGCGGCACCGAGCGCATCCATCTGCCGGCCGGCATAGGCGGCCAGGCGCCCGGCCGCGGCGTCGGCCGCCGGCTGGTCCGCGAACATCGTGCGGGCCAGCACCGCGCGCAGCGCTGCGGGCCCCTCGTCCGCCGCGGTCAGGTAGCTGTGCAGCTGGCCGTTCAGCGCATGGACCATGTACTTCACCCGTTTGGCGACGCCGATGTCGCCGGCCCCCATCTCGCGCAGGTTGTTGTCCATGTCGCGCACGAAGCAGTCCAGCAGAGCCTGCACCAGCCCGGCGCCGGCGGCGCCGGCGACGCGCGCCCGTCGGATCATGAAGAACAGGTGCAGCACCAGCATGTCGAAGCGCCCGTCGACATCGTCGGCAACCCGGTCCGGCCCGTAGTGCGCCGGCGCGCGCGCGACCGCCACGCAATGATCGTAGGCCCGCTTGGCGCGCCGGTCCTGCCTTGACCAAAGGGCCAGTATGTTGCGAACAATGGCCATCTCTGCCACGCGAAGCTGCCGAGTCCCGCCGAGCGGACACGACGTTCTGGCCGGTCGACGCTCGGTCCGCGCGGCACCATGCGGCGCGGCGCGGCCAGCGCTACATAGGTTGACATCCCGGGGCGCGCAACCGACATTCTGGCGCGCCGCGGCCCGGGTGGTCGGCTGTGCGGTCGGATGGGCCGCGACGCCGACGGGCCGGCAAGCGACAGGGGGCACCATGCAGTTCGGCAAAACGGCGATGGTCTTGACCGCGCTGGGCGCGTGCGCGCTCGCTTCGGCATGCGAAGGGGTCGTCGACCGGCGCGGCTATCGGGCCGAGCAGCGCGACGTGCAGCAGATCCAGATCGGCACCAGCACCGAGCAGGACGTGCTGACCATCATGGGCACGCCGACGGTGCGCAGCACGTTCGACGAGAACACCTGGTACTATATCGGGTCCGAGACCGAGACCTGGGCCTTCATGCGGCCCGAACTGGTCGACCGCAACATCATCGAGGTCCAGTTCGACCCGGCCGGCTATGTCGCGGCGATCGAGACTTACGGCGCGGAAATCGCACAGGACATCGATCCGGTCGACCGGGAAACGCCGACCCGCGGCAACCGCGTGACCTTCATCCAGCAGTTCCTCGGCAACCTCGGCCGCTTCAACAAATAGCGTCCGCCCGCGGCGGCGCATCGGCGCCCTGCCCCGCCGTCTGCAGTTCCGCCAACGCCACAAACGAAAGGCGCGCCCGAAGGCGCGCCTGACCGTGCCGATCCGCCCGAGCGGCGCGCGGCTCAGTTGATCTGGAACTTGCCGTCGGCACCGACGCGGATGTCGAAGGCCTGCAGCGGGCCGTCGCCGCTGCGCGCAGCCGCGCGCTGGGCCTCGGTCAACTGCGACAGCGGATTGAACATCACGTTGGTGAAATCGAGCTGGCCCAGCATGCCTGGGAATGTGATGCGGTCCCACCGGTCCGACGGATAGGTCCAGGCGTTGACCGTGAACGTGCCGCGGCGGCAGGCGCTGACCACCCAGAAATGGCCGTCCGACGGCAACACGGTGCCGGACGGCAGCGGCGACGAGGTGAAGCCGCTGGACATCAGCGTCTCGATCAGCGAGTTGCGCTCGAACGGCGCCAGCCCGTTGATCGACCGCTTGCCGCTGATGCGGCCCATCAGCCGTGCCGGATCGCCGGCGATCCGGGTCGGGCCGCGCACGATGATGTTGAGCACCGCCGAGCCGTCGCTTGTGTCGGTCAACTCGTAGAGGCGCACGTGCTCGGTGTACTCGGCGTTGTAGACGAAGCGGTATTCGTCCGGCGACGAAGCCGTGCAGTGGGCCCGGATGTCTTCACCGGACAGGAAGGCCGTCCACGTGCCGGAGCCGGTGGTCGACGCCGCGACGCTGGACGGCGCGCCGGCCGACGCCGGGCGAACCGAAGCGGCCGGCGCGGGCGCCGCCGCGGTCGTGCTGTTGGCTGCCTGCGCCGCATCGTCGCGCGCCGACTTCTCGAACTGAAGCGCGCCCTGGGTGTCCACCGTCAGCGTGCCGCTGACCGGGACGCCCTGCTGAGTCTGGAACTGCTCCAGCGCGGAACGCGTGCGCGGCCCCATCAGGCCGTCGGCCGGGCCCGGATCGAAGCCGAGCGTGGCCAGCATCGACTGGGCCTCGCGCAGGGGCTCGCGGCCCTCCACGAGCGCATCGCCGACCGGTCCGCCGATCAGGGTGTAGCGCTCCGGCGCAGGCGCTTCGATAACCGGCGCCGGCGCCTCGGACTCCGTTCGGCTGCCCCCGCCCACGCAAGCAGACAGCGCGATGGCCGCAATAAGCGGCAGTGATTTTTTCACCATGGTCCGCAATATACCCAACCGGGTCCACCATGCAATCCGCATCGACATTACATCATTGTGGCGCGATTGTGGCGGCACCCCGATGCGATTCGCGACTGCTCCGGCGCGCGAAAAATTATTGAATCTTAATCAATTGCGGTGCTAACTCGGAGTCATGTCTGAGGCACATCCGATCAGGGTCGGCGCAGGATCGACGCCGGTTCGGCCGCGGCAATCCGCCGGTTCGGCCCGGCACCGGCGCACGATGCGCCCGGGGCGGCCAATCGCCGCGCTGGCGGCACTGCTGCTGCCGCTCGCATTGACCCTGCCGGCCGCCGCCGCACCGCGCTATGCCGACCTGGTTCTGGACGCGCAGACCGGCAACATCCTGCACGCGACCAACAGCGATTCGATCGTGCACCCGGCCTCGCTGACCAAGATCATGACGCTGTACATGGTGTTCGACGCCATCGAGTCGGGTCGGCTGTCGATGGACCAGAGCATCCCGGTGTCGGCGCATGCCGCCTCGATGCCGCCGTCGAAGCTCGGGCTGGCCGCCGGCTCGACGATCCAGGTGCGCGACGCCGTGCTGGCCCTGATCACCAAGTCGGCGAACGATATCGCGGTCGCGCTGGCGGAAGCCGTCGCCGGCAGCGAATCGGAATTCGGCCGCCGTGCCACCGCGCTGGCCCAGCAGTCGCTCGACATGCCGAGCTCGGTGTTCGTCAACGCGTCCGGCCTGCCGGATTCGCGCCAGGTCACCACGGCGCGCGACATGGTCAACCTGGCGATCCGCATCCGCGCACATTTTCCGCAGTATTATGGCCTGTTCGCAACCCGGTCGTTCACCTACCAGGGCGTCACCCACCAGAACCACAACAAGCTGCTGAACGACTATCCCGGACTCGACGGACTGAAGACCGGCTACATCAACGCCTCCGGCTTCAATCTGGTGGCGAGCGCGGAGCGCAACGGCAACCGCGTCTACGGCGTCATCTTCGGCGGCACCAGCGGCGACGCGCGCAACGCCCGCATGGTCGAACTGCTGGACTTCGGATTCGCCCACCTGCAGCCGGAGCCGGCCCGGCCGCCCTTCCCGCCCTCGGCCCGCTCCGGCGCAGGCGACATCGGCGGCCTGATCGCCCAGATCGACACGGCCTTTCCCGAACCCGCCGCCGGCCCGGCGGACGACGCCCTGATCCCGGTCGTCCCGTCGCCCGAGGGCGAGCCGATCGTGCGCTACGCCCAGTTGCTGACCTATGCCGGCCTCGACACGCCGCAGCCCAATCCGCGCCGCGGCGACGGGGCGCAATCGCGCGCCGACGTGCCGGCCACCAGCGTGCCGCTGCCGATCATCCTGGCCGCTCTGGATCCGGCGAAGACCGACACGGACAGCGCCGGCTCGAGCTGCGGCGCCGGCTGGGCGATCCAGGTCGGGGCCTATGCGGTTGCCGACATGGCGCGCAGCGCGGCCGACAGCGCACGCCAGCGCGGACCGCAGGCGCTGCGCGGAACCACGGTTGCGGTGATCGATTCGCCCTCCGGCAACGGCGTGCTGTTCCGCGCCCTGCTGGTCGGCCTCAACGACGGCACCGCGGCGGAGGATGCCTGCATCGCGCTCGCGGTGCAGGGCATCGACTGCCTGGCGCTGGCGCCCAACCCGGACCGCCCGCCGGCCACCTGCTCCTGACCGCGCCCGCGCTCAGGCGAAGGGCGACGCGATCCCGCTGCTGCCCAGCTGCCGGCTGATCGCCGCCTTCAGCCGCGAAAGCCCCGCCTCGCTGCCGGATTCAGCCCGCGCCACCAGCACCGGCTGGGTGTTCGACGCGCGCAGCAGCCACCAGCCGTCGGCTGTGTTCACGCGCACGCCGTCGATGGTGTCGACCTCGCCGGCGTCCGGGGCTGCCAGCAGGCGCTGCTTGACCTCGTCGATCACCGCGAACTTGCGCTGTTCCGGGCAGTCGATCCGCACCTCCGGGGTGTTGACCAGTTCCGGCATGCGGTCGCGGATGTCGGCCAGACTCTCGTCGCGCGCCGCCACCAGCCCGATCAGCCGGACCGCGGCATAGAGCCCGTCGTCGAACCCGTAGTAGCGGTCGGCGAAGAACAGATGGCCGCTCATCTCGCCGGCCAGCGGCGCCTGCGTCTCCGCCATCTTGGCCTTCAGCAGGGAATGGCCGGTCATCCACATCAGCGGCTTGCCGCCCAGTTCGGCGATGCGGTCGAACAGCATCTGGCTGGCCTTGACGTCGGCGATCACGGTCGCGCCCGGCCGGGTCGCCAGCACCTCCTCGGCATAGATCGACAGCAGCTGGTCGCCCCAGATGATCCGGCCGCGGCCGTCGACCGCGCCGAGCCGGTCGCCGTCGCCGTCGAAGGCGACGCCGAGGTCGCAGCCGTTGTCGCGCACCGCGGCCTGCAGCTGGACCAGGTTCTCGGCCACGGTCGGGTCCGGATGGTGATTGGGGAAGGTGCCGTCGATCGCCTCGTTCAGCAGGATGTGGGTGCCGGGCAGCCGCGCCGCCAGCCGCTGCATGATCGCGCCGGCCGAGCCGTTGCCGGCATCCCAGGCCACGGTCAGGCCGCGGCCGTCGCCGTAGCCGGCGACCAGCGCGTCGACATAGGCGTCGCTGACGTCGCGCCGTTCGTCCGACCCGGCGCCCGCCGTCCAGTCGCCATCGCCGGCGATGCGGCCCAGCTCCTGGATGTCGGCGCCGAAGAACGAGGCCTTGCCGATCATCATCTTGAAGCCGTTCATGTCCGGCGGGTTGTGCGACCCGGTAACCATGATGCCGCCCGCCAGGTCCAGCGATCGGACCGCGAAATACAGCATCGGCGTCGGGCCGAGCCCGACCCGGACCGCCCGTCCGCCGGCGTCGGCGATGCCGCGGACCACCGCGGCCTCGAATCCGGGCGAACTCTGGCGGCCGTCGTAGCCGACAGCGATGGCGGGCGATGCGTTGCCGCCGCGCCGGGCCACGATGGTGGCGAAGCCGCGGCCGATCGCATAGGCGTCGGCCTCGGCCAGGTCGCGGCCGACGGTGCCGCGGATGTCGTATTCGCGCAGGACGGTGGGATCGAATCGGTGGCTCTGGGGGGGCATGCTGCGTCAGTCCTTGTCGTTGCCGTCGAGCAGGGCCAGCAGACGTGCGCGCACGTCGGCCCCGATCTCCGGATGGTTGAGGCCATAGGCGGCGTTCGCCTCCACATAGCCCGTCTTGTCCCCACAATCGAACTGTCGGCCTGCATAGATCAGGCCATGGAAAGGCTGCCGGCCGATCAGGTGCGCCATGGCATCGGTCAGCTGGATCTCGCCGCCGGCGCCGGGGCCCTGCTCCGCCAGCATGGCGAACACCTCGGGCTGCAGGATATAGCGGCCGACCAGTGACAGATTGGAGGGCGCCTCGCCCGGCTTCGGTTTCTCGACCATGCCCGTCACCTCGACCGTGCGGCCGTCGACGGCACCGGTCGCGACCAGGCCGTAGCGGTGGGTGACCTCCCAGGGCACCTCCTCCAGCGCCACCACGTTGCCGCCCAGCCGGTCGTAGACCGCGATCATCTGGGCGAGGCAGCCGGGCTGCGCCTTGATGATCACGTCGGGCAGCAGCACCGCCACCGCGCCGTCGCCGACCGCGTGGCGCGCGCACCACACCGCGTGGCCCAGCCCCTGCGGGCTCTGCTGCCGGGTATAGATGATGCGGCCCGGCTCCGGCACGAAGTCCGCCGCGGCGGCCAGCGCGGCATCCTTGCCGCGGCTGCGCAACGCCGTCTCCAGCTCGAACATGTGGTCGAAATGGTCCTCGATCGCGCTCTTGCCGCGGCCGGTGACCAGCACGATACGCTCGATGCCCGCCGCCAGCGCCTCCTCGACGACGAATTGCAGCACCGGCTTGTCGACCACCGGCATCAGCTCCTTCGGGATCGCCTTGGTCGCCGGCAGCACCCGCGTACCCAGGCCGGCGACCGGAAGGATCGCGGCGGTGATCGGTCGGTTCTGCGTGCTCATCTGGTCCTTCCGTCGGGGTCGCGGCCTACAGGGCGGTCGCCTTGGTAACGCTGACTCGGCCCTCGCGATCCCAGGCATAGTCAAACTGGCCGCCCTGCACCACCGGCCTCGGCACGTCGGACGGCCAGAACAGGCACACATTCCGGCCGCGGGCGCGACGCACGCTGTCATAGGTCAGCCCGGCGCAGCGCGGCGACGGCGCCGGGCTCTGCGGCCAGCGCAGCGCCGCGGCGAAGGCCTGCGACACCGGATAGTGCGCGGGATCGGGATCGTAAAGATCCGGCCGCTCGGCGGCCATGCCGCGGATGTCGGCCAGTTCGAGGTCGAGGTCGGCCATCAGCTCGCGCACCTGGACGCGATTGGGGAAGCCCGCTTCCGACATGCGCAGCCGCCGCTCGTTGTGGAATACGGTCTCGGCGATCGCCGTCTCCAGCTCCAGCGCCGCATACCAAGCGCCGAGGCGGCGGTCGTGGAAACGGCCGCCGCGCTCGTCGGTGTGCAGGAAGGCGGCCATCACCAGGCTGGCGGTCGGCCCGGCCAGCAGCTCGTCGGGATAGAGCAGCGCCAGCCGGTCCGCCGCCTCGCCCAGCCGCGGGTTGGTCGCCATCTCCAGCTGGAAGGCGACGCGCAGGTCTTCCGGATCGTCGGTCAGGTCGTCGAACACGCCGACGGTCGGATGCCGGCTCGCGATCAGGCGGTGGCTGCGCCCGGCCACCACCGCCCGCGGCAGGTCTGTCATTGCAGCCCGCGCCAGGCGTCGAGATAGCGACGCACGGCATAGAGATCGCCGATTCCGCCGGCCAGCATGCGCTCCAGCGGCGAACGGCCGCCGAACTCGAGGTCGCGGTTGGCCGCCCGCAGCCAGCGCTCGCCGGCGGCCTCGTCGGCGAACAGCAGCCGCAGCGCCTTGTGGATGCCGAGCAGCAGCGAGATCCGCTCCATCTGGTCGCGCGACAGCGTCCCGGCCCGGCCCTTGACCCAGTTGTAGTAGGTCGGCCGCGGCAGTTCGCCGAGCAGCGCGCAGCGATCGGCGACACCGAGCCGCCAGCGCTCGGCCAGCCGCAGGAACAGGCGGATCGCGGCCGGCGTCATCGCCTCGCGGGTGTCGCGCTGCCGCAGCGCGCCGGCCGGCAGGGCCTCGGCGGCCAGTGCGGACGATGCAAGGGCGGGCATCGGCCCCTCCTGTTGTTCAGATCAATAGATAATGTATCATTTTAGACAGGCGATTGCAAGACAGGCTCCGGTCAGCCGAGCAGCAATTCGCGCGCCTCGTTGATCTTGGCTGCCAGCCAGCTCGACCCGCCGGCATCGGGGTGGTTGCGCCGGATGGCGGCGCGATAGGCCGCCTCGATCTCGTCGCGGCTCGCCTCGGCGCCGACGCCGAGCACCTCGCGGGCCTCCTCCAGCGTCATTCGCGCAGTCCCGCTGGCGGCGCGATCGGCCCGCCCGTCGGCACCGCCCGCTCGCCATCCGGGGCCATGCACGCGGTCGAGATAGGCCTCCAGCACCTGCTTCGACTGGGCGTCGCCGGTAACCTCGTCCAGCAGCTGCCGCAGGTCCGCCGGCGACAGGTCCGACAGCGCCGTGCCCTGGAACCGGCCCGCGATCACGGTGCCGTCGAGCGCGCCGCTGGCATGGTCGAGCGTCATGTCGAGATAGCGCGTCCGCACGCCGATCGGGCACGGCCCCCGGACTGCGCGCCGCCTCCGCCGGCGCGGCGGCCTGCGCCAGCAGCCAGATCACTGGCACGAGGATGGCGAGGATCGCGGCCCCCACCGGCGCGCGCCCGGTGAACAGGAAGAACGCGGCCGCCACCAGCCCCACCCCGCCGAAGGCAACAGGGCGGCCTTCCTGACCTCCTCCGCGGTGGCCGCCATGTACCAGCGGCCAACCAGGAACAGCCCGATCACCAGTCCGACGCCGAGAATCAGATAGGGCATCGCCGTCAGCCGTCAGCCGCGCGCGCCGAGCTGGCTGGTCAGCAGGCGCACCGCCTCCGGCGCGCGCCGGCCGTAGTCCTCGAGCGCCGGTCGGCCGCCGGCGGCGTAGACCGCCACCGCGCGCAGCAGCTCCGACAGGCGCGCGGCGCTGGATTCGTCGAACGGGCAATAGGCGCCGCCGGTGAGCTTGGCGATCTGCTGAAAGGCCGGGCGCGCGGCGGCATTGCCGATCTCGTGGAACACGAAGACGGGCAGACCGACCAGCCCCAGCTTGCCGGCAACGTGGCAGACGTCGTCGACGTCGTCCTCGATGCAGTCGCCGACGAAGATCATCGCGTCGACCTTGCGCTTGCGGGCCTCCCGGCCGGCGTGGCGCAGCAGGCGGCCGATCTGGGTGCGGCCGCCCAGGCAGGTGACCCGGGTCATCTCGCGCAGCAGCGCCGCGCTGTCCGACGTCCAGTTCGTCGCCGTGAGTTCGCCGAACCCGCGGTAGTAGGCCAACTGCATCGCCAGGCCGCCCAGCGCCGCCGTCTCGCGGAACATCTCCGCCTGGATCTGACAGGCGCGATCCCAGGTCCGCTCGCGGCTGGCGGTGGCGTCGAGCCCGAAGATCAGGCGCCCCTGCCTGCCGTCCGCGCCGCGCGGCAGGCGTTCGATATCGCGCAGGAATGCGTCGATCTCGGCATGGCTGGATGTCGTGGTCGGCAGGTTGTCGGATTTTCCCATCGGCCGCCCGTGCGTGGCATCTCCCGGCAATCGTATCATGCCTGTTAGATGGTAGGTGCGCGCCCGCAGGACCACCTCTGTCGGCGGTCAGGCCGCGCGAATCCAGACCGCGGTGTCGTGGAACACCGCGCCGCCGCCCGGCAGGCCCGGATCCGCGCTGGTCAGCGCGTTGATTCCGATGCCCTCGACAAAGGCGGCGTTGGGCCAGATGCTCTCCACCACCACCACGCCGCGCTGCAGCCCGTCGAACGCCATCGCGTGCAACGCCACGGTGCCGCGGTCGTTGCCGAGCCTGACCAGGTCGCCGTCGGCCAGGCCCAGCGCCGCCAGGTCGTCGGGGTGGATACGGGCGCACGGGCGCCCTTCCCGCTTCCGGCTGGACGGCGTCTCGGTGAAGCTGGTGTTCAGATATTGCCGGGCCGGCGCCGCGACCATGCGGAACGGGCGCTCTGCGCCCGCGGCGTCGTAGACCGTATTGTGATCGGGCAGCGCCGACGGCCGGCCGCCTTCCGCGCCCATCGCGGACCAGTCGGCGCGGAAATGCCACCTGCCGTCGGCGTGGCCGAAACCGTCGAGGAAGTGCGCCGTCTCGAACGGCAGCGCCATGTCGATCCACTTGCGGGCGGCGAAGTCTGCCGCATCCGGCAGGCCGCTGGCGCGCAGGGTGGCGTCCAGCACCTCCCAGTCGCTCATCGCGAAGCCGGGATGCTCGGCGCCGAGCCGGCGGGCCAGGGCGCAGATCACGTCGTGGTTGGAGCGGCACTGACCCAGCGGCTCCAACACCTTGCGCGCGAACTGCAAGTGGGTGTGGCCGCCCGAGGTGTAGATGTCGTTGTGCTCCAGGAAGGTAGTCGCCGGCAGCACCACGTCGGCCATCGCGGCGGTCTCGGTCATGAACTGCTCGTGGACGCAAACGAACAGGTCCTCGCGCAGGAAGCCTTCGCGCACCTTCGCGCTTTCCGGGCAGACCACGACGGGATTGGTGTTCTGGATGAACAGCGCGGTGACCGGCGGGCCGTCGCCGAGGTCGCGGCGGTCGCCGGTCAGGATCGGCCCGATCCGCGACTGGTCGAGCGCGCGCACCGCCGGGTCGAACCGGTCCAGCCCCTGGATCAGCGTCTTGTCGAACTTGTAGAAGTGCGGATAGCCGTTGGCGTACAGCGCGCCGCCGCCCTTGTGGCGCCACTTGCCGGTCACCGCCGCCAGGCAGGCCGCCGCGTGCATGTTGGCCGCCCCATTGCGGGCGCGGCTGAAGCCGTAGCCGAGCCGCAGGAATGCGCGCTCGGTGCCGCCGTAGAGCGCGGCGAAGGCCTCGATCTCGTCGACCGACAGCCCGGTGATCGGCGCCGCCCAGTCCGGATCGCGGGCCTGCACGTGGGCGGCCAACGCGTCGGGGTCGTCGGTATAGCGGCGCATGTAGTCCCAGTCGGCATGGCCGTCGCGGAAACATGCATGCATCACGGCGCAGGCTAGCGCCGCGTCGGTGCCGGGCCGCAGCATCAGGTGCATGTCGGCCGCCTCGGCGGTGCCGGTTCGGTAGGGATCGACCACCACGAGCCTGGCGCCGCGCTTCTTCCGGGCCTGGGCGACATGGGTCATCACGTTGACCTGGGTGGCCACCGGGTTGCCGCCCCAGATCACGATCAGGTCGCTGTCGGCCATCTCGCGGGAATCGACGCCGCGCTTGATGCCGGCGCCGGCCAGCCAGCCGGCGTCGGCCAACGCCACGCAGATCGTGCTGTACTGCCGCGAATAGCCCATCACATGGCGCAGGCGGTCGATGCCGTCGCGATGCAGGTGCCCCATGGTGCCGGCGTAGAAATACGGCCATACCGCCTCCGGCCCATGCACCGCGGCCGCGCGCTGCAGCGCGTCGGCAACCCGGTCCAGCGCCTCGTCCCAGCCGATCGGCACGAAGCCCGCGCGGCCCTCGCCCTTGGCCCCGGTGCGCAGCAGCGGTTCGGTCAGCCGCTCCGGATGGTTCTGGCGCTCGGCATAGCGCGCCACCTTGGCGCAGACGACGCCGGCGGTGTAGCTGTTCGCCGCCGCGCCGCGGACCTTGCCGATGGTGTGCGCGTCCAGCCGCTCCACCTCCAGCGCGCAGGTGCTGGGGCAGTCGTGCGGGCAGACCGACGGGACGAAGGCGGATTCGGGATCGCGCGGCATGCTGGGCCCTTGGGTTGCGGCGTGCCGGGGCGTTGCCGAGGCCGCCACGGGCCCGCAGCATCGCCGATGCGGCCGCCGGACTTCAAGCGGAGGCTGATCGCGTCAGCGTGAGCGGCAGCCGGGTTCGTCGCGCGCGGCCGCCACCAGCGCCCGGATCGCCCAGCGCTTGACCTGGCGCGCCTTGTCGTCGTCGAGCTGCAGCACGTCGCGGCACACGATCATCGCCTCGGTGCCGATCACCAGCGCCAGCGCGGCCGTCAGCATCTCCAGCTCTTCGGCCCGCAGCGCGTCGCCGGCCGGTGCGAGCGCCGCCTCGATCAGCGGCGTGCGCCGGTCCTGGCGCACCGGCATCGCGGCGTCGCCCTCCTTGGCGCGCCGCTCCAGCGCATTGGCCAGCATCAGCCGCAGCGGCACCTCGTTGGCCGCGATCATCGCGTCGAAGGCGTCGTCCACCCGCTCCAGGCGGCCGACCGGATCCCGCGCAGGGCCGTCGGCAAACACCGCCTGCGCCTCCGGCGAGGCCACGTCGAACGCCGCCTCGACCAGCAGAGCCTCGACGCTGGGGAAATAGCGGTAGGCGGTGGCGCGGGAAACCTGGGCCTCCGCCGCCACCGCCTCCAGGCTCGGCGTTTCGCCGCGTGCCAGCAGCAGCGCAGCCGCCTGCAGCAGATCCTTCCGGGTGCGCCGGCGCTGGCGCCAGCGCCCGGTGCGGGCCGCCTCCGCCATCTCAGTCCTGAGCGAGCTGCTGCAGCACGGCCGCCATGTCGATCCAGACGTTCTCGCGGCTGATGTCGCCGGACGGCGCGAACTCGATCACATGCAGCAGGCGGAACTGCAGCGGGCGTCCGCGGCCCTCCAGCCCGAATGGCCGGCCCGGCGCGCTGCCCTGCCATACCGATTCGTCGACCAGGAAATCCGTGCCATAGAGCCGCTTGACGCAGGTCACCTTGCCGTCGGCGAGGTCGGCGAACAGCGTGTCGTAGAACGGCCGTGCGCCCTCGCGGCCGCGGGTCGGACCGCCGGGCCACCCGACGATGTCGTGCTCCACATCCGGCGACAGCGTCGCCAGCACGCCGTCCACATCGTCCCGCGCCTCGAAGCCGAAATGCGCGTCGATCCTGTTGTCCATCTCTTCCTGCGACAGGGCCACGATCGGGTTCCTTCCATGACCAGGGCTGCGATGGTGTCTACATAATGAGACTATCGTCTCATTACAAGAAGAATGTATCGGAGAATTCGGTTGAGGGTGGACGCACGCCCCTGCCGCCGGCACTGTGCCGGCCCGCCACCTCGTCGACGGAATCCCGGATGCTCGGACTGTTCATGCGCTACCGCGGCTGGATCGCGGCCATACCCCTCGCCCTCGGCATCGGCATCGTCTTCGTCAGCCTGACCATCGCCGACGACGCGGCGCGGCTCGACGACGAAGGCGTCGCCGCCGAGGCCACGATCATCGGCAAGCGCGAGGTCGAGCGCCGGACCGGCACCAACAGCTCGAACCGGCGCACCGACTACGAGCTGCGCTACCACTTCCCGGTCGGCGGCGGCGCGTTGCACTACGGCACGCGCGACGTCTCGCGCGATTTCTTCGATGGCGTCGCGGTCGGCGACACCGTGCCCGTGCGCTATCTGGCCGACGACCCGGACCTGAACGAGATCGAGCCTGGCGCGGTCAACGAGAATGCCCTCTACGCCGGGATCTTCGGCGCGGTGCTGTTGCTGGGCGGCGCCCTCTTCGCCTGGCTGGTCGCCCGCAAGGCCTCGCGCGCCGCCGCGGCGATCGCCCGCGGCGTCCAGACGGATGCGACCGTGTTTGCCGTGGTCACCGCCAGCGGGGCCAATCACCTGCGGTTCCGCTATGCCGACGCCGCCGGCACGGAACACGAGGCGATGACGATGCTGAGCAAGCGCGCACGCCTGGCCGACATCGCGGAAGGCCAGACGATCCGCGTGCGCTACGACCCGCAACACCCGAAACGCGTGTTCTGGGAGCGCGATCTCGGCCTGTAGACCCGGCCGCGCCGATTCCTAGGGCGCGCCGACGCCGCCGTAGGCGATGCCGGCGAGGTCGGCCATCTCGCGTTTCCAGGTGGTCAGGTCGTCGGCCGCGAACTGGCTGAGATGACGGTGCCCGCAGGCCCGGGCCAGGATCTTCATCAGCTCGGTCGCCGCCTCCAGGAAGCGCGCCAGCCGGGCCGCCGACGTCTCGACGTCCTGCCGGGCGACCAGGTGCGGCTTCTGGGTGGCGATGCCGACCGGGCAGTTGTTGGTGTGGCAGGCGCGCATGCCCAGGCAGCCGATCGCCTGCAGCGCGGCATTCGATACCGCGACGGCGTCGGCGCCGAGCGCCAGCGCCTTGGCGAAGTCGGCCGGCGTCCGGAGCCCGCCGGTTATGACCAGGGTCACGTCGCTGCGGTCGAGCCGGTCGAGATGGCGGCGCGCACGGGCCAGCGCCGGGATAGTCGGCACCGAGATGTTGTCGCGGAACAGGGTCGGCGCCGCACCGGTGCCGCCGCCGCGCCCGTCGAGGATGATGTAGTCGACCCCGACTGCCAGCGCCGCGTCGATGTCCTTCTCGATGTGTTGCGCCGACAGCTTGAAGCCGATCGGGATGCCGCCGGTGGCGTCGCGCACCTCGTCGGCAAAGGCCCTGAACTGCGCCGGCTCGGTCCAGTCCGGGAAGCGGGCCGGCGAGACCGCCGATTCCCCGACCGGCAGGTTGCGTACCGCGGCGATCTTGCCGACCACCTTCGCGCCCGGCAGGTGGCCGCCGGTGCCGGTCTTGGCGGCCTGGCCGCCCTTGAAGTGGAAGGCCTGGCAGCGCTTGACCTTGTCCATCGAGAAGCCGAAGCGGGCCGAGGCGAGCTCGTAGAAATAGCGCCGGTTCGCCGCCTGCTCTTCCGGCAGCATGCCGCCCTCGCCGGAGCAGATGCCGGTGCCGGCCAGGTCGGCGCCCTTGGCCAGCGCCACCTTGGCCGGTTCCGACAACGCGCCGAAGCTCATGTCCGACACGAAGATCGGGATATCCAGCCGCAGCGGCCGTTGCGCATTCGGCCCGATGGTGACGTCGGAACCGACCGGCTCGTCGTCAAGCAGCGGCGCACGGTGCAGCTGGGCGGTGACGAACTGGATGTCGTCCCAGCTCGGCAGCTGCTGGCGGGCGACGCCCATCGCATCGACCACCCCATGGTGCCCGGTCTTCTTCAGGCCGCTGCGGGCATAGCCCTGGATCAGCTTGACGTGCGGCTCCTCCGGCGCGCCATGCACGTCGGCATAGAGGCCGAGATAGCCGGCGCGGTCGAACGGCTGCGGGTGCGCCTCGGCCCAGGTAGCGATCTCGTCCTCGTCGACCCACACCTGCCCGTCCTCGATCCAGTTGGCGAAGCGGGCCAGCACCTCGTGGTTGTTGTATTCGCTGACGCCGGTGTCGAGCCGGTAGTCCCAGTCGTGCAGGCCGCAGATCAGGTTCTCGCCGCGCACGGAGCCGTCGGCCAGCAGCGCGCCGCGATGCAGGCAGCGCCCGTACAGCACCGAAACCTTGTCGTCATAGCGGGTGACGACCAGGTCGACATCGGCGACCAGGGCATAGGTCGGCTCGCGATCCTTGAGCTCCGCCCATAGCGCGACGGCGATCCTGTTCATCCCCTCTCCCTTTCGTTGTTCCGGCATCGGCGTCAATGCGCCGGCACGAGGCGGGCGCGGGCCCAGCCGACCAGCTTCTCCGCCGCCCACAGCAGCAGCACGACAAGCACCGCCGCGATCAGCCACTCGATGTCGCCCAGCCAGCGCAGCGCCGCCCGCGTGGCGCCGCCTTCCGGCGCGGTGCCGAACCAGCCGATCACCGCGTCGATATCGTCGGCGAGGCCGATCGGCAGATAGTCCATCACCGCCGACCAGCCGAACCAGATCAGCGCACCGACGACCGCCATCGCCGCCGCATCGATCGCCGCGCCCAGCCCGCGCATGGCTCAGAGGCCCTCGATGCCGTCGGCGGCGACGTGCATCACCAGCATGTCGTCGAGCGCGAACATCGCGCCCGACAGCGCCACCGGCAGCGACGTCCAGTCGAGGAACGCATCCAGCGCCGGGGCGCCGTCCGCGCCGACCAGCAGCACCATCGTCAGCGTCCCGTCCGGGCTGTGCACGGCCAGGGTCGGCGGGATGCCGCCCAGCAGGCAGCGATTGCCGCACATCATGTGCGGCTTGCCCTCGCCGGGGCGCATCGAGCCGAGATGGCATTTCGGGTCGACGATCTCGCCGACCAGGCGCTGATTGCCCAGCGGGCGCGCCGCGCCCGGCCGATAGCCCGCGGTCCGGTCGACCTCGACGATCGCGTCCTGGCTGGCGCGGATCTCGAACAGCAGCTGGCCGCCGCGCTCGTAGAGGCTGCCGGTGATCGCGACGGTCTCGCCGTCGAGCCCGGCAAGCCTGCCCTGCGCCCCGTTCTTGCCGGCGGTGACCATCAGCACCGCCCAGGGCCTGTCGTGGTCGGCATCGGGCGGCAGGCGCAGCATCGGATAGGGGTCGAGCTGGACCACGCCGGTCAGGGTGATCCGGCCGGGCAGCCGGCCGCCGTCGCCCGGATCGGCGTTGCCGATCGCCAGTGCCAGTGCGGCACCGCCAACGCCGCCCAGCAGCAGCGGCAGCAGCAGCCACAGGAACAGCGCCAGCCGGCCCGGCATGCACAGATAGCCGACGAAGAACGCGGTGCGGGCGGTATCGCCGCTCATCCGCCCGCGCCTTCCAGGGTGGGCAGCGGCACCAGCGTGCCCGGCGGCAGGGCGCGCGGATCGATCTCGATCACGCCGTTGCGGATGCGCAGGCGATAGGTCGACAGCTTCTCGGTGAAGGGCGCCGGCGCGCAGCCGTCCTCCAGCCTGTACTGGAAGCCGTGCCACGGGCAGGTCACGCAGCCGTCGAGGATACGGCCCTCGCCCAGCGGCCCGTTCTGGTGGGCGCACAGGTTGCTGATCGCGCCCAGCCGGGCGCCGTCGCGGAACACCGCCACCCGCTCGCCGCCGGGCAGCGCGACGGTCAGCGCGCGCCCGTCGGCCGGCGCGTTCGCCACCGCGGCGACGGGCAGCCAGCCGTCGCCGGTCTCGCGCCGCGCGTCGTCGCGGTCGGCGCGGCGTTCGCGCAGGCCGGCCGCCAGATGCAGCGGGATCACCACGGCGACGCTGGCGATCACCATCGCATATTCGAACAGGCTGGGCCGGCCCTGCCAGGCGCCCAGCGCCACATGCATCACCACCGCGGCGTAGGCGAGATACAGCAGCATGTGCAGCGCCTTCCACACCGGCGGACCGAGGAAGGCGAGCCAGAAATCGTGGCTGGTGGCGGCCATCACCAGCAGCACGGCGAAGGCGAACAGCCCCAGCATCTCGAACGGGAAGCCGGCGAATGAATCGTAGGCCGTGTTGCTGGACAGCAGCGAGACCCAGGGATCGACCGGCGCGAAACTGTGGTACCAGCCCAGCACCGCACTGAGATGGGCGCCGGCAACCACCGCGGTCAGCACGCCGAAATGGCGGCGGTTGTACAGCACCGGCAGGAAGCGGCGGTCGAGCCGGGCCAGCGGGCCGATGCTGAGGATGACCGTCATCATCAGGAAGGCGCAGCTGCCATAGGCGCGCATGCGCACGATGGCGGTATCGATCGGCCGCTCGGCGGTGCGCCACAGTGGCGCCAGCTGGGTGTAGGCCAGGATGTAGCCGATCACGCAGACGATCAGCACCAGGTCGTAAACCACCTTGTTGCGGTTCCACTGCACCGGCCGATAGGCGACGGACACCGGCCTACTCCCCCGAAGCCGCGGCGCGGATCGAATCGATTGCGGGGTCGGTCGGCACCGGACCGGACAGCAGCAGGGCGAGCGCAAGCCCCAGCGGAATGGCGACGGCCAGCACGACCCACAGCCGGGCGTGCGCCGCGCGATGGGCGCGCCGCATCAGCCGACTCCGCCGAATGCGCGCGCCGCCCAGCGCCACAGCACCAGCGGCCACAGCAGAACGATCCCGGGCACCAGCAGCACGCGGAACAGGTAGCTGCCGTGGGCAGCCGGATCGATGCGGCTGAGGCCGAACAGGATGAACGCGGCGGCGACGCCGAGTCCGATCCAGCCATACCAGCCGGCGATCGCGATGAGGGTCTGCGCGGTTGCCATGTCCCCTGGGCGTCGAGGGCGATTCGCAAAAGAGATGCCGGGCCGGGCCGACACGCAAGCTTAGCCGCATTTCGGCGGGGCGCAAATTCATCGCCGGCCTCGCCCGTTCACGCTTTCGCATATCGACTTGAACCGGGATGGCGCTCTGGCCGAACCTGGGCCAAGCCGATTGCCGGGCCGCCGGCCGCGCGGCAGCGACAGGGAGACGGATGGGACATGGCTGAACAGGCGCTGACCTGGCACAGGGTCGCCGGACCGGACGAACTGCCCGAGGGTCGGGTGAAATCGGCGACGGCCGGCGGGGTCACGGTCGCCCTGACCCGCTTCCAGGGCCGCTATGCCGCCATGGACAACCGGTGCCCGCACCAGGGCGGCCCGCTCGGCGAAGGCTCGATCGAGCCGGGGGTCGAGGGCAAGTGCTGGCTGCGCTGCCCGTGGCACGGCTGGGACTTCGACCCGCTGACCGGCCAGCCGCCGGGCGGGCACGAGGACAGCGGCCAGCGCACCTATCCGGTCGAGGTCCGCGACGACGGCATCTATGTCGGCCTGGACGCGGAACCCGCGCATGCCGAGACGGTGACCGACCTGATGGCGCGCACCATGGTCGCCTGGGGCGTGAAGCGCGTGTTCGGCATGGTCGGCCATTCCAACCTGGGCCTGGCCGACGCGCTGCGCCGGCGCGAGGCCGATGGCGAACTCGGCTTCATCGGCGTGCGCCACGAGGGCGCCGCCGCCTTCGCCTGCTCCGGCTATGCCAAGCTGGCCAACAGCCCGGCCGCATGCCTGGCCATCGCCGGTCCGGGCGCCACCAACCTGCTGACCGGCCTGTGGGACGCCAAGGTCGACCGTGCCCCGGTGCTGGCGCTGACCGGCCAGGTCAACGTGCAGGTGTTCGGCCCCGGCGCGTTCCAGGAGATCGACCTGGCCTCGGCCTTCGCGCCGGTCGCGCGGTTCAGCCAGACCGTGCTGCACAGCTCGAACCATGCCGAGCTGATGACGCTGGCCTGCAAGAACGCCGTGGTCGAGCGTGACGTCGCCCACCTGATCTTTCCGGACGACGTCCAGACTCTGAAGGCGGCCGACGGCCGCAAGCCGGGCGGTCCTGCCGGCCGCGTCGGCGACGACGCGATCATGCCGTCGGAGGCGGCGCTGGCGGCGGCGCTGGAGCGGGTCGCCGCGGCAAAGCGACCGGTCATCGTGGTCGGCTTCGGCGCCCGCCACGCCATGGCCGACATTGTCGCGCTGGCCGAAGCGCTGAACGCCCCCGTGCTGACGACCTTCAAGGCCAAGGGCCAGATCGCCGACAATCACCGGCTTGCCGGCGGCGTGCTCGGCCGCTCCGGCACGCCGGTCGCCAGCTGGTTCATGAACGAGGCCGACCTGCTGGTTGCCTTCGGCACGTCATTCTCCAACCATACCGGCATCGAGCCCTCCAAGCCGATCGTCCAGGTCGACTACGAGCGCATGCAGCTGGGCAAGTTCCATCCGGTGGCGGTGCCGGTGTGGGGCGAGGTCGGCGTCACCGCGCGGGCCCTGCGCCAGCGGCTGCCGGCTTCGCGTGCCGCCACCGACCAGGTCGCCGAACTGGCCGAACGATGGGCGACGTGGCGCGCGGAGAAGGAAAGCCGGGTCGCCGACGACCGCGGCAACGGCCTCAGCGCGGCCGCGCTGTTCGCGGCGCTCGGCCGCCAGGCGCCGCACGATGCGGTGATCGCGGTCGATGTCGGCAACAACACCTACAGCTTCGGCCGCTATTTCGAATGCCGCGGCCAGGCGGTGCTGATGTCGGGCTATCTGGGTTCGATCGGCTTCGGCTTCCCGGCGGCGATGGGCGCCTGGGCCGCGACCCGCGACTTCCCGGCGCTGGCCGGCCGCAAGGTGATCTCGATCAGCGGAGACGGCGGCTTCGGCCAGTACATGGCCGAGTTCACCACGGCGGTGAAATACGGGATGAACATCACCCACGTGCTGCTGAACAACAACGAGCTCGGCAAGATCTCGAAGGAACAGCGGGCGGGCAAGTGGCCGGTCTGGCAGACCGGCCTGCACAATCCCGGCTTCGCCGCCTTCGCCCGGCTGTGCGGCGGCCACGGCCGCAAGGTATCGCGCGGCGACGAGCTCGACGAGGCCATCGCGGAGGCGCTGGCGGTCGACGGCCCGGCCCTGGTCGAGGTCGCGGTCGACGCCGAACTGGTGTAGCACCCGCGCCGCCAGGCGCGGGGGCTCAGGCGTCGCGCGAGCAGACCACCGGCAGGATCTCCGGCCGGCCGAAATAGTAGCCCTGCAGCTCGCTGCAGCCGAGCTTGGTCAGCCGCTGCGCCTGCTCCTCGGTCTCGACGCCCTCGGCAACGACGCTGACGCCGAGTGCGTGGGCGAGATTGATGACGATCAGCACGATCTTGGCCGATGTCGGATTGGTCATCATGTCGGCGACAAAGGAGCGGTCGATCTTGATCGAATCGACCGGGATGCGCTGGATGTAGGACAGCGACGAGTGCCCGGTGCCGAAATCGTCGATGGCGATGTGCAGGCCGGATTCGTGCAGTGCGTCGAGCGTCTCGATGCAGGCGTCGAAGTCGTCCATCAGCACCGATTCGGTCACTTCCAGCACGATGTCGGACTTGACCGCGTTGTTGAGCTCCAGCGCCTCGTCGACCAGCTCGGGGAACAGCCGCTCGCGCAGCTGCTTGGCCGAGATGTTCACGTGGATGCGGCTTGGCCGGCCTTCGGCGCGGCGTTTCGCCGCGAAGGCGGCGGACTTGTGCAGCACCCACTCGCCCAGCTTGACGATGAAGCCGGTGTCCTCGGCAACCGGGATGAAGTCGCCCGGCGACACGAAGCTGCCGTCGGGGCGGCGCCAGCGGACCAGCGCCTCGTAGCCGACCACCGCGTGGGTCTGGGCGTCGACGATCGGCTGGAACGCCATGCTGAGCTGGTCCTGGTCCAGCGCGATGCGCAGGTCGCGCGCGATCGCCACACGCCGCTCGATCTGCAGGCGCAACTGGTCGTTGAACAGCTGATAGCTGCCGCGGCGCCGGCTCTTGGCGTCGTACATCGCCGCTTCGGCGTTGATGAACAGCGCCGGCTCGCGCACCCCCGGCTCGAAATAGTCGACGCCGATCGAGCAGGTGGCGCGCAGCGGATAGCCCCGGATGTAGACCTGTTCGTCGATCGAACGCAGCATCCGCTCCGCGGTCAGCTGCATGAAGTCCGCGCTGCGTGGCTGGCCGACGATGATGCCGAAAGTGTTGCCGCCGATGCGCGCGAGGGTGTCGGTCGGCGCCACGCAGGCGGCCAGACGCTTGCCGAAGCGGCGCAGCAGCGCATCGCCGACGTCATAGCCGGCGGAGGTGTTGATCTCGCGGAAGTCGTCGATGTCGACGATGATCAGGCCAAGCGGCGTCCCGGTCAGCTTGGCGCGGATGCTGGCGTCGGCCAGCAGTTCGCCGAACCGGCGCCGGTTCGGCAGGTCGGTCAGCTCGTCGACATAAGTCAGCTTCTCCAGCCGGCTCTGCTTCTGGCTGATCTCCATGCAATAGCGGATGCAGCGGTCCAGGCTGGTCGGCGTCATCTCGCCCTTGACCAGCAGGTCCATCACCCCGGCCCGGATCGCGGCATCGTCGACCTCGCCGTCGACCCGGCCGGTCGCCAGGATGAAGGGCACGCGATGGCCGGCCGAGTGGGCCGAACGCACCACCGACAGGCCGTCCGCATCGGTCAGGTGGTAGTCGACCAGGCAGACATCGAAAGCGGACGCGTCCAGCGCGGCCAGGGCAGCCTGCGCCGAACGGACCCACGTGACGCTGTAACGACCGGCCGAGACCTCGTCCAGATAGCGACGGACAAGCAGATATTCCGTTTCGTCGTCGTCGACGAGGAGAAGCTCGACGGACGCTGCGCCTTTTACATCATCCGAACGGTCGACCAGCAGGTCGGGAGCATCTTCATCGGCCTGGTCATTTGCCGATTCCTTGTGCTGCGGCATCGCCATCAGTCGAAGTCCTAATCGGTCGCTGGCCCGACCTTACGGGACGGACAGCCAATCAAGGTTGTTCTCGTGCGGCTGTCGCCGTCTTCCGGTGGTTGAAATTCGGTGCGTGCACAGCGGGCGCCTAGCACACGCTGAACGCTAGGGGTCGCCAGACTAAGGAATGGTAAATATGAGGAAATCAATCCATTACTGCGCGGTACTGGTCCGGCATGACACTACAATGGCATGCACAAACTCTTACAATCAGTACATGCAATTTTTGGATGTGAATACCGGCCGCGTCCTATTCACATTTGACCTGTGCCTTTTTGCTGACCTGACCGAACCGGCCTGCAATGGTATGCATCGCGACTCCTTGCCGTTGCGTTACCGAGCGCGCGCTAGCGCGCAAGCGACCGGCAGGTAGCCCGCCTGCGCTAAGCGCTCGTTAAGCAAGGCGTGCCACCATTCCGGCGGAGGTCGGGAGTCCGACCCGGCGGAGCAAGCACGATGAGCCGATACAACGGGATGGTTGAGACGCGGAAGGTCGACCGCCTGCTGAGCAGCGAGGAACTCGACCGCGACAAGCGTCATGCCCTGCTGCAGTTCCAGCAGGAGCTCGACGCCATCATCATGTCCGCCAACCAGGAGGTGCTGCGCCGCAAGCTGCCCGGGTTCAACCGCGAGACCATGACCCGGATGGCCGTGCGGGTCGCCGAGCTGCGCGGCAGCTACCTGGCCAAGGCGCTGAAGCTGGCGGAGGCCGAAGGCGCCCCCAGCGTGGCCGCCATCGACGAGCTGCGCCATGCGCGCGCGGCCTATGACGAGATCCGCGACGCCTTCGAGGCGCTGCACCGTATCATCGAGCGCGGCTACACCAAGATCGCCTGACCCGGTCCGACGCGTCGCGACCGCCACGCGCGCGCCCAACCGTCCAAGGTTGACCATTCGGCCGGCCGGGCCAATCATGTCCCCGAGGGCGCGCACCGCGCCGCACGCTGATCCTTGGGGGAGTGCCGAAATGTCCGTGCTGATCCGCGGCGGGCTGGTCACCACCGGCGACGAAAGCCGCCAGGCCGACATCCTGGTCGACAACGATGTCATCCAGGCGGTCGGTACCGACCTGGATGCGCCTGCAGGCGCCGAGGTCATCGACGCCGGCGGCTGCTACGTGATGCCGGGCGGCATCGACCCGCACACCCACATGCAGCTTCCATTCATGGGGACGGTGGCGTCGGAAGATTTCTACACCGGCACCGCCGCGGCCATGGCGGGCGGCACCACCTCGATCATCGACTTCGTCATTCCCGCGCCGCAGCAGAAGCTGATGGACGCCTATCGCCAATGGCGCGACTGGGCCAACAAGGCCTGCAGCGACTATTCCTTCCACGTTGCAGTGACCTGGTGGGACGACAGCGTGCACGAGGACATGGGCACGCTGACCCGCGACTGGGGGGTCAACAGCTTCAAGCACTTCATGGCGTACAAGAACGCGATCATGTGCGACGACGAGACGCTGGTGAACTCGTTCACCCGGGCCCGCGATCTCGGCGCCATCTGCACCGTCCATGCCGAGAACGGCGAGCTGGTCTTCCGCCTGCAGCAGGATATCTACGACCGCGGCATCACCGGCCCGGAGGGCCACCCGCTGTCGCGCCCGCCCGAGGTCGAGGGCGAGGCCGCCAACCGGGCGATCCGCATCGCCGAGGTTCTGGGCGTGCCGCTCTATGTCGTCCACACCTCGTGCATCGACGCGCTCGAGGCGATCACCCGCGCCCGGCTGGAGGGCCAGCGCGTGTTCGGCGAGGTGCTGGCGCAGCACCTGGTGATCGACGATTCGGTGTACCGGAATCCCGACTGGGACAAGGCGGCGCACTATGTGATGAGCCCGCCGTTCCGGCCGAAGGAGCACCAGGCGGCGCTGTGGCGGGGCCTGCAGGCAGGCATGCTGCAGACCACCGCGACCGACCACTGCTGCTTCTGCACGCCGCAGAAGCGGGCCGGCATCGACGACTTCCGCAAGATCCCGAACGGCACCTCGGGCGTGCAGGACCGCATGGCGGTGCTGTGGCACCACGGCGTGCGCTCCGGCAAGCTGACGCCGTCGGAGTTCGTCAAGGTGACCTCGACCAACGCCGCCCAGATCTTCAACATCTACCCGAAGAAGGGCTCGCTCGCCGTCGGCGCCGATGCCGACATCGTGGTGTGGGACCCGGACGCCTCGCGCACGATCTCGAAGGACGAACACCGGCAGAACATCGACTTCAACATCTATGAGGGCATGACCGTGACCGGCAACCCGGCCTACACGCTGAGCCGGGGCCGGGTCACCTATGCGCGCGGCGACCTGCGCGCCGAGCAGGGACACGGCGTCTATGTCGACCGGCCCTGCTTCGCGCCCTACTACGACAGCCAGCTGACCCGCAACCGGCTGGCCGAGCCGACCGGCGTGCGGCGCGCGCAGGCCGCCGAGTAGGCGACGGCGGCCACCTGGCCCCGCCCCTTCGCATCGCGGTCGCCGGCGCCGGGCTGATCGGCGCCCGGCATGCGCGGCTGATCGCGGCGGAGCCGGCGGCGCGGCTGGCCGCGATCGTCGATCCCGATGTCCGCGGCAGCGCACTTGCCGCCGCGCTCGGGGTGCCGCACCACGCCAGCGTCGGCGCGCTGTGCGCCGCCCGGGGCGCCGACGCCCTGATCGTCGCCACCCCCAACCAGGCCCATGAGACCGTCGGGGTCGCCGCGGCGCAGGCCGGCCTGCACCTGCTGGTCGAGAAGCCGATCGCCCACGACCTGGCATCGGCCCAACGGCTGATCGCTGCGGCGCAGGCCGCGAAGGTCGGCCTGCTGGTCGGCCACCATCGCCGCTACCACCCGTTCGTGGCGCGGGCACGCGCGCTCCTCGACGGCGGTACGCTCGGCCGCCTCGTCGCGATCTCCGCCCACTGGGCGCTGCGCAAGCACGACGCCTATTTCGCCGACGCATGGCGCCTGCAGGCCGGCGGCGGCCCGATCCTGATCAACCTGATCCACGACATCGACATGCTGCGCCACCTGTGCGGGGACATCGTCGACGTCCGTGCGCTCGGCGCCTCCGCTGCGCGCGGCCACGCCGTCGTCGACACCGCGGCCGTGGCGCTGCGCTTTGTCGGCGGCGCCCTGGCGACGGTGCTGATGTCGGACGCCGCGCCGTCGCCGTGGAACTGGGAGTCGGCCACCGGCGAGAACCCCTCAGTGCCGGAGGCCGGCGAGCCCTGCTATCGTTTCTTCGGCACCGCCGCTGCGCTGGAGTTCCCGCGCCTGCGCCTGTGGCGGCACGACGGCGCCGGACCGGGCGACTGGTCGCTTCCCCTGTCCGCCGACGATGCGCCCGGCGCGGCGCCGGGGCCCGGCGAGCCGCTGCGCCGCCAGCTGCAGCACTTCATCGCGGTGGCCCACGGCCGGGAAGCCCCGCTGGTGTCCGGGCCGGACGGCCTGGCAAGCCTGGCAGCGACGCTGGAGGTCGCGCGGGCCGCGGTTGCCGCCGCCTGATCGCCGGCACCACATGCATCGCCGCGCACGCCATGGTCGATCCCTGCGACGGAAATTCACGTTACCAACGAGCCAATTGTCCGGCGATCAAGAGCGCTGTAATGAATCGGTGCGGCGACTCTCGCGCTCGGCCTGACGGGTCGATTCCGGCCCCGAATGCCACCTTGAGCGCCGCAAAACGCACGATGACGTGCACGGGAAGGAAAGTCGGAAAAATGTCAGAAGTGATGCGGATGCGCGGCTGGCTCCTCAGCGTGCTCGCGGCCTTGTTCCTCTCGCTCGGCGTCGCGGCCTGCGACGACGACAGCAGCGGCGGCGGAGGCGAGCAGACCGAGCAGAGCTCGAGCGGCTAGCCGCCAGATTTCCGTCGGGCCGGCGTCGGTGCCGATACGGCATCGGCGCCGGCTTGACCGAGGCCGCCGTCCGGCCGCGAGCGGCGCGGCGGCATGGCTCCCCTTCCGCACCGAGGCTGTAGTATGGTCCGGCGGACGCGGAAGCGGGGTGCCGAAGGGCCCCTCTGATCGCGCCCGATCGCGCGATCGCGGCATGCAGGCCGCGTTGAGCGCCCTGCACGCGAGGCCCGCCGATGACGTCCGTCGCCCCCACCAACCGACAGATGCTGCTGCGCGACCGGCCGTCCGGCGCCATCCGCGCCGATTTGTGGCAACTGGCGGCCGCGCCGACGCCGGAGCCCGGCGACGGCCAGTTCCTGGTGCGCAACCTGTTCCTGTCGATCGACCCGGCCATGCGCGGCTGGATCGCCGCGGCGGCCAACTACGCCAAGCCGGTGGCGCTCGGCGCGGTGATGCGCAGCTTCGCCGTCGGCCAGGTTGCGGCTTCCCGCGATCCGCGGTTCCGGCCGGGCGAGTATCTGTTCGGGCGCTTCGGCTGGCAAGATTATTGCCTATGCGACGGCGGCGAGGTCGACCGGCGGGTCGACCCGGAGGCAGCGCCGCTGACCACTGCCCTCGGCGTGCTCGGGCTCAATGGCGCCACCGGCTATCTGGGCCTCATGCTGGTCGGCCAGCCGCAGGCCGGCAATACCGTGCTGGTCTCCACCGCCGCCGGCGCCGTCGGCAGCGTGGTCGGCCAGGCGGCCCGGATCCTGGGCTGCCGCACCGTC
Source organism: Alphaproteobacteria bacterium (assembly GCA_041396705.1). Lineage (NCBI taxonomy): Bacteria > Pseudomonadati > Pseudomonadota > Alphaproteobacteria > Alphaproteobacteria bacterium. Next base: position 269,273 of record JAWKYB010000004.1, on the reverse strand, counting down.
GGACTGACCGGCTCCGACGCGAAGGCGGCCCAGTGCCGCGACCTGTTCGGCTTCGACGCAGCCATCAACTACCGGGCCGAGCCGGACCTTGCCGGCGCCATCGGCCGCGCCTGCCCCGACGGCATCGACGTGTTCTTCGACAATGTCGGCGGCACGGTTGCCGACGCCGCGATGTCACACCTCGCCGAGCGGGCGCGCATCGTGGTCTGCGGCACCATCGGCATCCCCTCCGACCCGCCGCCGAGCGGCCCGCGCTACAACCGCATCCTGCTGGTCAAGCGGGCGCGCATGGAGGGTTTCCTGGTGCTCGATCACCTCGACCGGCTCGACGAGGTGGTGGAGACCCTCGCTCCCTGGGTCCGCGACGGCCGCATGCGCTACCAGGAGGACATCGTCGACGGCCTGGAGAAAGCGCCCGCCGCGCTGATGCGGGTGCTGGCCGGCGAGAACGGCGGCAAGCAGATCGTTCGCCTCTGACCGGCCCGATCGCGGCGCGAGCGGCTCGCGCAGCGGCGCGGGCCGCGCGCACAAGTCATGCCATTGCCACCGATCCGACACGCTTTCGCCTATGCACAAATTGCATTGCTGCAACGCAACATCCGCAACGATGAAGGTGATGATTTGTCAACGAACTGCGCCTAGGTATGCGGTGTTCCTGACACTCAACCGCCTTTCGCACCTGCAGCAATGGAGAAATCAATGGCTGACGTCACCTTTAACAGCATCGGCGCCGTCGCGCCCGCCGGCAACGGCTTCGTGGCCCGCGTCCGCACCTGGATGCACAACCGCGCCGAGTATCGCCGCACGCTGAGCGAGCTGCGCAACCTGGACCGCCGCACGCTGGACGACCTGGGCATCGCCCCGTCGGACATCGAGGCGATCGCCCGTGGCCGGATGGTGCGCGGCTGAACGCTGCGCACTGCCCCTGGCGGGAAAAAGGGCGGCCTTCGGGCCGCCTTTTCTTTTTTGCGCCGGCCGGTTGCCGCCGCCGGGCCCGGCTCAATGATGGATGGTGCCGTCGGGATTGAAGGCGCTGAAGGCGAAGGCGAAGGTCAGGTCGTGCACCACCGGCGACCCGTCGCCGTCGGTCACGGTGACGTGGCCGATGTCCTGGCCGTTGGGGATCCAGCGCTCGTCCAGGGCCGAGTTCATGCCCGGCTGCCACACGATGACCAGGCCCCCGGCCTCGACCCGGCGCTCGCGCTGCAGCAGCGCCAGCGACCAGGCCTGGTCGCCGATCGCCAGCACATAATCCAACGGCGCCAGCGCACCGTCGTAGTCGCCGCGATAGAGGAACGGCCAGGCCGAGGTGTCGTAGCCGGCATAGGGATTGCTGCCGTAGCTGCGGTCCGCGTTCGGCGGCAGCAGCACCATGCCGTCGGGGTAATGCCGCGCGAACAGCCCGAACGGCATCAGCTGCGAGGGTATCATGCGCAACTCCGCGCCGGTCATGGCGCCGACGATCGCCTCGCCTGTGAACTGCTGCCACCAGCTTTCGGTCTGCCGGTCGTACATGACCAGGTCCGAGTTGCGCAGCTTGCCGGTGGTGCCGAAATCGAGCACCTGCCCGCCAACCTCGCGATCGAACACGATCGAGGCGTTGCATAGCGGGCAGTAGGTGACCGCGACCGCCAGGCCGCCGATGACGTCGTTGACGATCTCGTGGAACATGAGGATGCGCAGGGGATAGGCCCGCGCCTCGCCCCCGTGCTGGCACGCGATCACCGGCTCCTGCGCGGCCAGGTCGACCGCCGGGTCGTCAACCGCGGCAAAGCGCGGGTCGTCCACCGCCGGAATGCCGTCGCGCGGCGGCCCGCCCGACATGATTTCGTGCAGGTCGACGCTGTAGCGGGTGAAGTCGGTCACCGGCCACTCCGACCGCCACATGTCCGGTCCGCCCGCCGAGGCGGTGCCGCCGGAAAGGACGGCGACGATCAGGAGCAGCGATGTCGGCAAGCGGATCACCGTGCCACTTTGCACGGCCCGAACGCGCGTGCAAACCAACCAGCTTCACGATGCGGTGACGCCCGGCCCTTGCCGTGCGGCGGCGTCCGGTGCTTGGCTGGCCGGCGATGTTGCCGGATGCCGACAATGACCGAGACTTGCGCCGCCGATTCGCCTGGACGGTGCCGCAACGGCTGAACTGGGCCACGCGACTCTGCGTCCACGCCGCCGACGCGCCGGCCGTCGTGGTGCCGGTTGCGCCGGAGCGGACCATGACCTTCGGCGCGCTCGACAGCCGTTCGTCGCGGCTGGCCAACCTGCTGGTACATGGCGAGGGCCTCGTGGCCGGCGACCGGGTGGCGATCCTGCTCGGCCAGCGTCCGACGACCGCGGTGGCGCATGTGGCGCTGGCCAAGGCCGCGCTGGTCGCCCTGCCCCTGTTCCGGCTGTTCGGGCCCGACGCCCTGTCCTACCGGCTGGCCGACAGCGGCGCGCGCGTGCTGATCACCGACCGCGACGGTGCCGAGCGGGTGGCGCCGATCCGCGCCGACCTGCGGGCACTGCGGACGGTCTACAGCGTCGACGGCGGCACGGACGGCGCGGAAGACCTGGCCGCCGCCATGGCGCGGGCCGGCGACCGCTTCACGCCGTGCGACACCGCGGCCGAGGACCCGGCCACCCTGATCTATACCTCCGGCACAACCGGCGCCCCGAAAGGGGCGGTGCTGCCCCACCGCGTGCTGCCGGGCCACCTGCCGGGCGTGGAATACCCGCATTGGCCGTTTCCCTCCGCCGGCGACCGGTTCTGGACGCCCGCCGACTGGGCCTGGATCGGCGGGCTGTACGACGTGCTGCTGCCGGCGCTGTGGCACGGCGTGGCCGTCGTCGCACAGCCGCCCGGCAAGTTCGACCCGGAGACGGCGTTCGCACTGATCGCGCGCGAGCGCATCCGCAACGCCTTCCTGCCGCCGACCGCGCTGAAGCTGATGCGCGCCGCACGGCCGGACGCGCCGGCGCCGGGCCTGCGCAGCGTCGGCAGCGGCGGCGAGGCCCTGGGCGAGGAGATACGCGCCTGGGGCCGGCAGGTGCTCGGCGTGCCGATCAACGAGTTCTACGGCCAGACCGAATGCAACCTGGTGGTCGCCAGCAGCGCGGGCCTTGGCGTCGAGCGGCCGGGCGCGATCGGCCGCGCGGTGCCGGGCCATTCGGTCGCCGTCATCGACGACGCCGGCGATCCGCTGCCGCCCGGCACGCTCGGCGAGATCGCTGTGCGCCGGCCGGACCCGGTGATGTTCACCGGCTACTGGAACAGGCCCGAGGAGACGGCCGCCAAGTTCGTCGGGGCCTGGCTGCGCACCGGCGACAGCGGCACGATGGATGCCGACGGCTATATCGCGTTCGCCGGCCGCACCGACGACGTGATCAACTCCGCCGGTTATCGCATCGGTCCGACGGAGGTGGAGGACTGCCTGCTGCGCCATCCGGCCGTGGCGATGGCCGCGGTGGTCGGCGCCCCCGATCCGACCCGCGGCGAGGTGGTGGCCGCCTTCGTGGTATTGCGGCCCGCATATGCCGACGAGCCCGGGCTGGCCGGATCGGTGCAGGACTTCGTCCGCGCGCGCCTGGCAGCCCATGCCTATCCGCGGGTCGTGCGCTTCGTGCCCGAATTGCCGATGACCGCCACCGGCAAGATCGTGCGCCGGCTGCTGCGCGAACGCCTGCGGGAGGGCGAGGCGTCCGATGCCCCGAAGGCTTGACCGCATCCCGCTGCACGCCGCCACCGGACACCGCGGCGCGCGTGCGGCTTGCGGCTCTTCGCCACCGGTGCGAGCATTGCCGAGTCTGAGGATGTCAGTCTTGCAGTATCGGATGTCAGCCGGCATGTACGCTCGAACGATCCGGATCGCCGGGACAACCGGAAAGCCGGTCCGTCCTGGGACCAGAAAGCCAACTCACTTCGTTCCGCTGATCGGTTTCCTGCTCGCCTCCTGCGCGTCCGGTGCGAACGACGTCGCCGGACGCCAGGATCGACATGTCCTGCCCTCGTTTCAACACGGGGCCATGTTCGATCAGCGGGACTATGACGATACGCGTCTTTACGAGAGCACCGCGTGGGCCATAGCCCGGGACGAGGTCGAAGCCGGCCCGCACTGGAAATACACTTGCCTCGCGACCGTCTATGCGATGATCGAGCATGCCAGGGGCGAGACGGCCTACCGGATCGGCGCGGCAAACTGACCCCGGTCGGCGTCACCGCGATCGACGGCACCGGGCCGGGACCGCAATATGCGCTCGACCTGGACGCGGCGGAGATATCGAGCGCCCTTGCCGCGGGCAACCCGGTCATCGTGCGCGGCAGCAGCCCGCGCCTCGGCCTCGGCCACTATGTGCTCGTGGTCGGCACCGACGCGGCCGGGGATTTCATCGCCTACGACCCGTGGGGCGGCGACGAGATCAGGATCGATTCAAGCACATGGGCCTCGGCGGGAAGCCAGGCGGGCAACTTCACGGCGATCTCGGCGCGGCGCGTGGTCTTCTGAATCTCGGGCCCGCCCCGCCGGCAACGCCGCTCAGCCGGCGGCTGCGGCCAGGTCCGCGATCAGGCCGGCCAGCGCCTCGACATCGTCGACCACCGCGATCGCGCCCTCGGCCGCCAGCCCCTCGCGCATCGCGGCGGTTGCGTGCGAGCCGCCGGCAAAGCCGATCGGCGTCATGCCGGCGGCGCGCGCCGCGCAGACGCCGGCCTTGCTGTCCTCGACCACGAGGCAGCGTTCCGGCGCCACGCCCAGCCGTGCCGCACCGTGCAGGAACAGGTCCGGGAACGGCTTCGGCCGTGCCACCTGCTCTGCGGTGTAGATGTGCTCGCCGAAATGCTCGATCAGGCCCGACGAGGTCAGTGCCGCGCGCACCCGCGCCATCTCGCTGCTCGAGGCCACGCACTTGCGCAGCGCCAGCCGCCGCAACAGCGCGGCCATGCCCGGAATGGGCGCGACGCCGGACTGCATCGCCGCCAGCACCGCCGCGCGCATTTCCGGCAGGAACCCGGTCTGCAGGTCGACGGCGTGCTCCCGCGACAACTCACCGATCAGGTAGGTCAGCGGACGGCCCAGGAAACGCTGCATCACCGTCGCCGCGTCGATCGACACGCCGTGGCGCTGCAGGACCGTGGCGGCGACGCCGCACGCCACCACCTCGCTGTCGACCAGCACGCCGTCGCAGTCGAAGATAACCGCCAGCGCACCGGCCGGTTCGCCCCCAACGACGCTTTGCTCCGCTGCGCGTTGGCCGACCCCGCCCTTGCCGACCGCATTCATCGCGCCGGTCCGTCGATGCCGTGCCTGGCATCCTTCATATGTGTGCTCCTGTCGACCTGCATCGTTGACTCCCGGCGCAGGCTCCAACCTACTTGTGGCCGGGGTAGGAGGAAACGAGAGAAATCGACATGGCACTGATCCTGGGTCTCAACAGCGGATCGTCGTTCGACGGCATCGATGCCGTGCTGGCCGAAACCGATATCGCCGACGACGGCCATCCGACGCGGCCGCGCTTCATCGAGGGCTATACGCACAAATGGCCGGCGCGGGTCGAGGCGCTGGTGCAGAAGGCGTTCGTCAACCAGCTCAGCATATTCGAGCTGACCCGGCTGAACTACATCGCCGGCGCCTGCTATGCCGAGGCGGCCCGCACGCTGCTGCGCCAGACCGGGACCAGGCCCGAGGACGTCACCGTCATCGGCTACGACGGCCAGACCATCTATCAGGAACCGCCGGACCATGCGCGCATGCACGCGGTCGACCCGGCCAGCGAGGATCTGGTCGGGCGCTGGCTCGACGGGCCCTATCCCTGCGGCCTGCAGATCGGCGAGTCCTCGGTGGTCGCCTGCCACACCGACATCGACGTGGTCTCGCACTTCCGCGCGGCCGACCATGCCTTCGGCGGCACCGGGGCGCCGTTGATGCAGTATCTGGACTACGTCGCCTTCCGCAACGAGCGCCCGATGCTGACGCTGAACATCGGCGGCATCGCCAACTTCCAGCTCGCCAACGCCGACCGCCGCAAGATGATGGCGTTCGACACCGGCCCCGGCTGCGTCATGGTCGACCATACCGCACGCCGCCTGTTCGACCGGGCCTACGACCCGGACGGGTCGATCGCCGCGTCGGGCAAGATCGATGCCGAAATGATGGCGGACCTGCTGTCCCACCCCTATTTCAAGCGGCCGCCGCCGCGCAGTGCCTGGAAGCTCGACTTCGGCGCAGCCTATTGCGACGGCATGATCGACAAGTGGGCGGCGCTGGCGAAGGAGGACATCATGGCCACCTTCGCCGCCTTCACCGCCAAGTCGATCGCGATCGCGCTGCGCGACTACATCCCCGATCTGGGCGGCATCGATCTGGTGGCCGCCAGCGGCGGCGGAACCCGGAACAAGACGCTGATGGGCTTCATCGCGAACGAGCTGCCGGACGCGCTGCGCCTGACCACCACGGACGAGTTCGGCATTCCGGCCCAATTCAAGGAGGCGATCAAGTTCGCGACCCTCGCCTTCGCGGCGGTCAACCACGTCGCCAACAACATTCCGGCTTGCAGCGGCGCCAGCCGCTATACCGTTATGGGCAGGCTGGCGCTGGCGCCGCGGCGGACCAGGGGCGCCGGACCGCTCTGACGCGACCATCGGTCCGGGAATCTAACGAAACGGTGCGGTTACACGGAGGCGCTGGCGCTGTAACATAAGGTTCATAAACCCGCCACAGAGCGGTAAAGCGACGATCCTAGGGTCCGCCGACCACTCCATGGCCGGCGGGCCGAGGGCGGCGGAATACGGACAGAAAAAGGGAGATTCGGCGATGCGAAGCATGCTTCTGGCCAGTGGGGCGCTCCTCACTCTCTGCGCGACACAGGCGCAAGCGGCCGTCCAGATCGAATGGTGGCACGCGATGGGAGGCGCCCTCGGCGAGAAGGTCGAAGCCATCGCGGCGGCATTCAATGCCAGCCAGAGCGACTATGAAGTCGTCGCCGTCTACAAGGGCAACTACACCGAGACCCTGAATGCCGCCATCGCCGCCTTCCGCGCCGGCGAGCAGCCCGAGATCGTGCAGGTGTTCGAGGTCGGCACCGGGTCGATGATGGCGGCCAAAGGCGCCGTCTATCCCGTCTACCAGCTGATGGCCGACATGGGCGAACCGTTCGAGTCCAGCGGGTTCCTGGCCGCGGTCACCGGCTACTACACCGACCCGGACGGCAACATGCTGTCGATGCCGTTCAACAGCTCGACGCCGGTGCTGTACTACAACAAGAACGTGTTCGAGGCGGCCGGCATCGACGGCCCGCCGACCACGTGGCCCGAACTTGCCGAGGACGCGCAGAAGATCATCGATGCCGGCCTGGCCGAGTGCGGCTTCACCACCGCCTGGCAGTCGTGGGTGCAGATCGAGAACTTCTCGGCCTGGCACAACCTGCCGATCGGCACGCTGTCGAACGGCTTCGAGGGCCTGGGCACCGAGTTCACCATCGACAACGCGCAGGTGCTGCGCCACCTGACCAACATGCACGACTGGTCGAAAAGCGGCATCTTCGAGTACGGCGGCCGGCGCGGCGACAGCCAGGGCCTGTTCACCAGCGGCCATTGCGCGATGTTCTTCAATTCCTCGGCCGGCCGGGCCGGCCTGCTGAGCTCGGTGGAGGGCTTCGAGTTCGGCACGTCGATGCTGCCCTACTATCCGGACATCGAGGGCGCGCCGCAGAACAGCATCATCGGCGGCGCGTCGCTGTGGGTGCTCGCCGGCAACGACGACGACCAGTATCCGGGCGTGGCCAAGTTCTTCAGCTACCTGTCCTCGGCAGAGGTCCAGGCCGACTGGCACCAGTTCTCCGGCTACCTGCCGATCACCAACGCGGCCTACGAGCTGACCAAGAGCCAGGGCTACTACGACGCCAACCCCGGCGCCGACGTGTCGATCAGCCAGATGACGCTGAACCCGCCGACCCCGAACTCTAAGGGGCTGCGCTTCGGCAACTTCGTGCAGATCCGCGACATCTTCAACGAGGAGATGGAGGCGATCTGGGCCGACCAGAAGACCCCCGAGGAGGCGCTGGAGGCGATGATCACCCGCGGCAACGAGCTGCTGCGCCAGTTCGAATCCGACAACGGCTGACGGCCCATGGCCGGGGCGGGCCCAGCGCCCGTCCCGGCCGGCCTGCGGGTTCCGCCATGAACAAGCAGGTGACGTTCCGGCACGCGACCTTGCCCTATCTGCTGGTCCTGCCGCAGCTGATCGTCACCTTCGTCTTCTTCCTCTATCCGGCCGGGCAGGCGCTGTACCAGTCGCTGCTGCGCGAGGATGCCTGGGGCACCCGCCGCGACTTCGTCTGGTTCGACAACTTCGCCGCCATCTTCGACGACAGCCAGTACCTGCATTCGCTCGGCACCACCTTCGTCTTCGCGGTCTCGGTCACGGTGCTGTCGATGGGCCTGGCGCTGCTGCTGGCGGTGATGGCCGACCGGGTGGTGCGCGGCGGCGCGGCGATCCGCGCCTTCCTGATCTGGCCCTATGCCGTCGCGCCTGCGGTCGCCGGCGCGATCTGGGTGTTCCTGTTCCACCCGGTCTACGGCATCGTCGCCAGCGGGCTGAACGGCGCCGGGCTCGACTGGAACTACCGGGTCAACGGCAATCAGGCCCTGCTGCTGGTGGTGATGGCCGCGGCCTGGAAGCAGATCAGCTACAATTTCCTGTTCTTCCTGGCCGGGCTGCAGGCGATCCCGAAATCGCTGCTGGAGGCGGCGTCGATCGACTGCGCCGGCCCGATGAAGCGGTTCTGGACCATCATCTTTCCGCTGTTGTCGCCGACCACCTTCTTCCTGCTGGTGGTCAACATCGTCTATGCCTTCTTCGACACCTTCGGCATCATCCACGCCGTCACCTCCGGCGGCCCGGGTTCGCCGGGCGCCACCAACACGCTGGTCTACAAGGTCTGGTACGACGCGTTCCAGGCCAACGACCTCGGTTCCTCCGCCGCGCAGTCGGTGGTGCTGATGGTGATCGTGATCGCGCTGACGACGATCCAGTTCCGCTACATCGAACGGCGGGTCCACTACTGATGGCCAGCGTCGCCGATACTGCCGCCGCGCGCCGTCCGCGCAGCCTGAAGGCCAAGGCGCGCCGCCGCGACATCCTCAGCTACACGATCCTCGCGCTCGGCGTTCTGGTCGTGCTGTTCCCGCTGTACATCACATTCGTCATTTCCACCCACGACGTGAAGGTGGTCAGCCAGGCGCCGCTGCCGGTGCTGCCGGGCGGCCACCTGTTCGAGAACTATGCAGCCGTCCTCGGCGACGGCATCGAGGCCGTCGGCGGGCTGCCGGCCGGCCGCATGCTGCTGGTCAGCGCGGTGATGGCGCTGGGCATCGCCATCGGCAAGATCGCGATCTCGATCCTGTCCGCCTTCGCCATCGTCTATTTCCGCTTCCCCGGCCGCATGGTCTGCTTCTGGCTGATCTTCATCACCCTGATGCTGCCGGTGGAGGTGCGCATCGCGCCGACCTATGCGGTCGTCTCCGACCTCGGCATGCTGAACAGCTGGGGCGGGCTGGTGATCCCGCTGATCGCCAGCGCCACCGCCACCTTCCTGTTCCGCCAGTTCTTCATGACCATCCCGGGCGAGCTGGTCGAGGCCGCGCGCATCGACGGCTCCGGGCCGCTGAAGTTCTTCTGGGACATCCTGCTGCCGCTGTCGCGCACCAACATCGCCGCCCTGTTCGTCATCCTCTTCATCTATGGCTGGAACCAGTATCTGTGGCCGCTGCTGATCGCCAGCGACGAGTCCATGTATCCGATCGTGATCTCGATCAAGCGCATGCTCGACGTCGGCGACGCGGAGACGCCGTGGCCGCTGGTCACCGCGGTCGCGATCCTGGCGATGCTGCCGCCGATGCTGATCATCCTGGCGATGCAGCGGCTGTTCATCAAAGGCCTGGTGGAGACGGAGAAGTGACGGCTCCGCCCAGCGCCATGGCGCCGCGGCCGCGCCGCACGCAGAACGGGAGCACGCATGGCTGACGTCGAGCTCGCCCAGTTGCGCAAGGTCTATGCCGGCCATGTCGAGGCGGTGAAGGGCGTTTCGATCGCGGCGGCCGACGGCGAGTTCGTCGTGCTGGTCGGGCCGTCTGGCTGCGGCAAGTCCACCCTGCTGCGGATGATCGCCGGCCTGGAGACGATCACGTCCGGCACCGTCTCGATCGGCGGCCAAGCCGTCAACGACCTGGAGCCGGCCGACCGCGACATCGCCATGGTGTTCCAGAACTACGCGCTCTATCCGCACATGACGGTCTATCGCAACATGGCCTACGGCCTGCGCAACCGCGGCACGCCGAAGGACGAGATCGACCGGCGGGTGCGGCAGACCGCCAAGATCCTGCAGCTGGACGCCCTGCTGGAACGGCGCCCGCGCGAGCTGTCCGGCGGCCAGCGCCAGCGGGTAGCGATGGGCCGGGCGATCGTGCGCGAGCCGAAAGTGTTCCTGTTCGACGAGCCGCTGTCGAACCTCGACGCCAAGCTGCGGGTGCAGATGCGGCTGGAGATCAAGCGGCTGCAGCGCGAACTGGCGGTCACCAGCTTCTATGTCACCCATGACCAGGTCGAGGCGATGACGATGGCCGACCGGCTGGTGGTGATGAGCGCCGGCGTCGCCGAGCAGATCGGCACGCCGATGGAGGTCTACAGTCGGCCGGCGACGCTGTTCGTGGCCGGATTCATCGGCTCGCCGGCGATGAACTTCCTGCCCGGGCGGGTGACTGCGGACGGCGCGCAGCTCGACGACGGGCCGCTGCTGCCCACCGGCCGCTCCGACCTGGCCGCCCTCGCCGGCCGCGCGGTCACCGTCGGCCTGCGGCCGGAGCACCTGGCCGAGGCCGATGCCGCCCATCCGGCGGCGCTGTCCATGACCGTCGAGCTGGTCGAGCCCCTGGGCGCCGACACGCTGGCGCACGGCCGCGTCGCCGGCAAGGGCCACGACCTGACCGTCCGCCTGCCCGGCGCGCGCGCCATCGCCGACGGCGATGCGCTGACGCTGGGAGTGAAGCCGGAGCACGTGCACCTGTTCGATCCCGACAGCGGCGCGCGCCTCTGACACCGTCGGGCCGGCCGCGCGATCATGCGGCCGGCGACGCCTTGCGCGCCTCCAGCCGGGCCAGCCAGCGGTCGGTCAGCGGCTCCTTGGGCTCGGCGTTCTGCGCTTTCCAGCTGTCGTAGCGTCCCAGCATCAGCTGCCAGCCGCGCAGCAGGTCGGTCATCATCCGCGCCCAGTAGAACAGCAGGAACAGCCCAAGCGTGACGATGCCGAACAACGCCAGCAGCACGGCGGAATCGCCGAGCGCGCTGTCCAGGTCCTGCGGCACCGTCGCCGCGGTGCCGATCGAGACGGACAGCTGGTCGCCGAAATCATCGGCGATCTGCTGCCAGGCTTGCGAGGCGCCATCCAACTGCGCTTTCACCGCATCCAGTTTGGTCCACACGCCGTCGTAGAAAGCGCGCGCCAGATTCATCGTGAACCTGGCATTGGCATAGGCGTCCAGATAGGGCTGCAGCTGGGCCATCACGTTGGCGACCAGCTGCTGTTTCAGGGGCGCGATCGCCGTCGAAAAGCCGTTGGCAATCTGGGTGGCCAGCGTACTGAAGGCGAGGTTCACCGTGTTTGCCAGCCCCTGCACCGCCGATTGAATGCCGCGCGCCACGTCGGCAATGATCGGCACGTTGGGGATGTCCCAATCGATATTGATCGGGATCAGCCGAATGCTCGGAAAGGTCAGGTCGGGGACGATGTTGCTGAGATCGATCTCCGGCAGTGCCTTGAGTTGGGCGGTCGTGTAGGCAACCCAGGCCTGCAGCTGCTGCCATTCGGCGAGCGCGATCTCCACCTGTTGCTCGACGGTCGGTGCGATTGCTTCGACCTGTTCGGTCACGCGCCGCGCCAACGTGTCGAACGCTTCAACCTGGATCGTGACGTCGGCGGAATAGGCGCCGGTGACCGTGCCGAACCGGTCGGCGATCTGCATCGCGACGAGATAGCCCGCCAGCAGCCACAGGAACGGGCTGAGCGCCTTGACGATCAGGAGAAAGCCGAGGGCGCGTGCGATCATCGCCTAGCCTCTATTGCGCGTGGGGAGATCGGGACCCGGGCAGGAACGGCGCCAGCTTCGTCGCGCCGGCTGCGAAGCCGCTGTGGACATTGCCACAGTCGCAGTGCGATTGCCGACAGCTTCCCGCGCGCTTCAGGCGGTTGACCCCGTCGCACCGACCCTTTATCAGGCATCGCGACGACGCATGCAGGAGGCTCGTCCGATGGAAGCAAGAGGCAACGCCCCGCGCAGCTGAGCTGCGCAGCCCCCCGCCGGGCCATTCGCCCGGCATTTTCCATCGGATGACCGCTATCCGGCCCACCGGAGACCCTGCATGTTCCGCTTCCTGGCGACGCGCGTCGACCCATTCAAGCCCTGTTCCGCTAATGCTGCGCCGCCGACGGGCGCGTGGCGGTTCCTGGCCGCGCACCTGCGCCCGTTTCGCGGCGTGATGGCGGCAAGCCTGCTGCTCGCCGCGATCGGCGCCACGCTGGAGGTGTGGTTGATCGGCTATGCCGGCCGGCTGGTCGACACGCTGGCCGCGACCGCGCCGTCGTCCCTGTGGGCCGAACACGGCGCCGAGCTGCTTGGCGTCGCAGCCCTGGTTCTGTTGGTGCGACCGGCGGTTGCGTTCCTGCGCGAGGGGCTGGACGACATCGCCTTCCGGCCGAATGCGGTGACGCTGGTGCGCTGGCGGGCCCACCGCCATGTGCTGCGCCAGTCGGTCGGCTGGTTCCAGGACGACCTCAGCGGCCGCATCGCCGACCGCGTGCGCGACGTGGGCGTCGCCGCCGCCGGCGCGGCGTATCAGGTGCTGCACACGCTGTCCTATGTGCTGGTCTACATCGCCGGCTCGCTCTGGCTGATGGCCGCGATCGACCTGCGCCTCGTGCTGCCGCTGCTGCTGTGGGCCGTCGCCTATGCGGCGCTGATGGCCCACGCGGTGCCGCGCTTCCAGCGCAACGCGCAGCGCTTCCAGGGCGCGCTGTCCGGCCTGTCCGGGCTGCTGGTCGACAGCTATGCGAACATCGCCACGCTGAAGCTGTTTGCCGACCCCGACACGCAGGCGCGCGAAGGCCAGCGTCATTTCGCGGCGACCCGCGACGCCTTAGTGCGGCTGCAGGGGGTCGAGGTCACGATCAACGCCGGCATGGTCGCGCTCGGCAGCCTGCTGATCGCGGCGCTGGTCGGCTACTCGGTCGTGCTGTGGCAGGCCGGCGCGGCGCCGCTCGGGCTGATCGCCGTCGCCGTGGCACTCAGCTTCCGCATTTCCGCCATGGCGGAATGGCTGCTCGACGCCACATCGGGCATGTTCGGCCATGTCGGCAGCCTGCGCGCGTGCCTGCAGACGGTCGCGGCCCCGCTGGCGAGCGCGGACGCGCCCGACGCCGGTACACTGGTCGTCACCGGCGGCGCGGTCGACATCGACGCGGTCAGCCACCACTACGGCAAGGGCGACGGCGGCCTCGACCGGGTCACGCTTCGCATCGCGGCCGGCGAGAAGGTCGGCATCGTCGGGCGGTCCGGCGCCGGCAAATCGACGCTGGTCAACCTGATCCTGCGCTTCTTCGCGCCGGAGGGCGGACGCATCGCCATCGACGGGCAGGACATCGCAACCGTGAGCGAGGACAGCCTGCGCCGGCAGATCGGCATGGTGCCGCAGGACGCCGCCCTGCTGCACCGTTCGGTCCGCGACAACCTGACCTTCGGGCGCGCCGACCTCGACCGGGTCGCCGTCGAGGCGGCAACCCGCAAGGCTGAGGCGCACGATTTCATCCTGGGTCTGCGCGATCAGGACGGCCGCACCGGCTATGACGCCCATGTCGGCGAGCGTGGCGTAAAGCTCAGCGGCGGGCAGCGCCAACGCATCGCGCTCGCGCGCGTCATCCTGAGGGATGCGCCGATCCTGATCCTCGACGAGGCGACCTCGGCACTGGATTCCGAGGCCGAGGCGGCGATCCAGGCGACGCTGCACCGGGTGATGGAGGGCAAGACGGTGATCGCCATCGCCCACCGCCTGTCGACTATCGCCCGGATGGATCGCATCGTGGTGATGGACCGCGGACGCATCGTGGCCGAGGGCTCGCACGCCGACCTGCTCGCCGCGGGCGGAATCTACGCCCGGATGTGGGCGTTGCAATCCGGCGGGTTCATCGGCGACCGGCTCGGTTGAGCCGGAGCGCCGCCGGCTACGGCAGCCGGGCCAGCGCTTCGTTGATCAGCGCGAAAAAGCCGTCGTCGTCCACCTTGTGCAGCCAGTTGGCGTTGGCTGACTTGCCGGTGACGCCCCACCAGTCGACCACGGTCATGCCGCGGCACAGCGCGCCGCCGGTCTCGACGTCCACGTGCACGTGCTTGCCCTCGTAAAGCTCGGGCTTCAGCAGATAGGCGATGGTGTTGGCGTCGTGCACAGGGCCGCCGTCGGAGCCGTATTTGCGCTCGTCGAAGCGGTTGTAGAAGCCCAGCATGTTGTGGACCTGGCGTGCGCTTTCGGTGCCGATGGCGCCGATCGCGTCGCGGCGGACCCGGGTCGACAGCGCCTTGTGGGTGACGTCGAGGCTGAGCACGGTCAGCGGGCGGCCGCAGCCGAACACCGACTTCGCCGCCTCCGGGTCGACCATGACGTTGAACTCGGCGACCGGCGTGGTGTTGCCGCCTTCCCAGTAGGCGCCGCCCATGATCACGATCTCGCGCACCTTGGGCAGGATCTCCGGCGCCTTGGCGAATGCCGCGGCCAGGTTGGTCATCGGCCCGACCGGCACCAGCGTGACACTGTCGTATTCGGCGGCATGCAGGGTCTCGACGATGAAGTCGACCGCGTGGCGGTGCTGCTCCGGCAGGGTCGGGTCGGGCAAGTCGGTGCCGTCCAGGCCGGTCTCGCCATGCACCTCCTCAGCGGTGATCAGGTGGGCGACCAGCGGGCGCGGGCAGCCGCGGAACACCGGCACGTCCGTGCGGCCGCTCAACTCCACCACCTTGCGCGCATTGGGATAGGTCAACGTGATCGGCACATTGCCGGCCACCGTCGTCACGCCCAGCACATTGAGCTTGTCGGGGTTGGCCAGCGCGAGCAGCAGCGCCACGGCATCGTCCTGGCCCGGATCGCAGTCGATGATGATATCGCGCGCCGGCATGCGATCGCCCTCCTCCACTTGTTCTGGGAACGGCGGCGGCAGGCAAGCGGCCGCGTCCATGGGCGCAAAGACTTAGCCGATCGCGCCTGGGCCGTACACCGGATTCGGGCCCGCCTGCAGCGCCGCAATGATCGATGCGGCACACCATGGAATTCGACAGATTTTTGCGCGCGGCCGCGGGCTTTCGATCAGTATTCGTTAAACATTGTCGGCAACGATTCCGGTCCTTCCCTGGAGCCCGCGCCGCCGCCATATCCGACCGATCGAAGCGGCTGCGCATCGCGAAGGATCGGCACCATGGCGGTCTTCCAACACCCCGAATTCGACAGGCACGAAACCGTCGTGCACTGCCACGACGATGCCACCGGCCTGCGCGCGATCGTCGCGGTTCACGACAGCCGCCTCGGCCCCGCGCTCGGCGGCTGCCGGATGTGGCGCTATGCCGACGAGGATGCCGCGCTGACCGACGCGCTGCGGCTGTCGCGCGGCATGACCTACAAGGCGGCGCTGGCCGGCCTGCGCTTCGGCGGCGGCAAGTCGGTGATCATCGGCGATCCGCACCACGACAAGTCCGAGGCGCTGATGGAGGCGATGGGCCGTGCCGTCGACCGGCTCGGCGGCGCCTACATCGTGGCGGAGGACGTCGGCATCGGCACCGGCGACGTCGTTGCGATGGCACGCGCAACCCGCCATGTCGCCGGCCTGCCCGGCCAGGGCGGCGACCCGTCGCCGGCTACCGCATATGGCGTCTATCTCGGCATCAAGGCAGCGGTGTCTTTCCGGCTGGGCCGCAACTCGCTGGACGGCATCCGGGTCGCGGTGCAGGGGCTGGGCCATGTCGGACATGCGGTCTGCGAGCGGCTGGCGGGCGACGGCGCAAAGCTGGTCGTCGCCGACCTCAGCCCGTCGGCGGTGGAACGAGCCGCCGACGTGTTCCGGGCCGAGATCGCGGCGCCGGAAGCGATCCACGCCGCCGATGTCGACGTCTACGCCCCCTGCGCGCTGGGCGCGGTCGCCAACGACCGCACCATCCCGCAGATGCGGGCGCGGGTGCTGGCCGGTTCGGCCAACAACCAGCTGGCCCGTCCGCGCCACGGCGCGGCGCTTGCCGCCCAGGGCATTCTCTATGCGCCGGACTATGTCATCAACGCCGGCGGCATCATCAACATCGCCCACGAGCCATGGCATACCGGCCGCGCCTACGACCGCGAGGCGGCCTTCGCCGACGTCGCCCGCATCCACGACACGCTGCTGGAGATCTTCGCCGAGGCCAAGGCCGACGGGCTGGCGACGGTCGCGGCCGCTGACCGGCTGGCGGAACGCAGGCTCGCCGCGGCGTGAGCTGTGTCGGCGCGCACAGCCGGCGCGCCCTTCGATTGAACCGCGCATGCGGTCGCGACGACCCACGGACATCGCGTCCTTGGGAGATGCCGCCATGCTTGGCCGTTCGATCCTGTTGACTTCGCTGGGCCTGTCGATCTGGGGCTTCCTGGTCCTGCTCGTGCTTGCCGACCTGCCGTCGCTGCTGTCGATCTGACCCCGGCCTTGCCTTCGGCGCGGCAGCCCCGCATGCTGCGGCGTCGCCTGCCCGGGAGCCACGATGATCCGACGCTTCGCCCTCGCCTGCGCCTTCACCGTCGTCGCGCTGCCGGCCGCGGCGCAATCGCTGGACGGAACCTGGCTGCTGCTCGACCGGCCCGACGACCCGCTGGCGGCTCGGGTAACGGCGGCAAACGGATCCTTGCCGACGGCCGAACTGGAGCAGCAGCGCCGCATCGCGTTCGATGCCGGCACCGCCACCGTCATTGCCGGCGAATCCGTCATCACGCTCACCATCGCCCCTTCGCGCACCGAGTGGGGCTTCGACGCGCCGGTCACCGCCATCGAGGGCAGCGCCGCGCCGATCACCTTCCTGCGGGTGGAGATCGGCGATGGCGGCATCGGCAGCCTGACCTCGTTCAAGGACCAGACCCCGCTGGAGCAGTTCGCGCTCGTCAGGGTGCGGCCGGCCGGCTAACCCGCCATCGCCGCGGCCAGTACGTCGAACACGCGCGGATCGCCGCACTGGCCGACGTTGAAGCGCAGGAAACCGGCCGCGCCGCCGCCGTGGCTGAATACGCTGCCCGGTGCCAGCACCACCCCTTGCGCCAGCGCCCTGCGGGCGACGGCCTCGGCGTCCAGCCCGTCCGGCAGGGATAGCCAGAGGAACAGTCCGGCCTCCGGTTCCAGCCACGGTTGCAGACCGAGCGCCCGCAGCCGCGCCAGTACCCGGCCGCGCGACGCCGCCAGCCGCGCGCGGATGGCGTCGACATGGCGGCGGTAGCTGCCGTCGACCAGCAACGCATGGACCAAGCGGGCGGCCAGGTCGTTGTTGCCCATGCTGGTGGCGAGCTTCAGGTCGGTCAGCGCCGCGATGCGGTCCGGCCGGGCGGCGAGAAAGCCGCAGCGGGTCGCTGCCGACAACGTCTTCGAAAAGCCGCCGACGTGGATCACGCGCTCCAGCCCGTCGAGTGCGGCCAGGCCCGGTTGGGCCGCGGGCAGGAAGTCGGCGAAGATGTCGTCTTCGACGATGGTGAAGTCGAAGCGGTCGGCCAGCTTCAGCAGGCGGTGGGCGGTCGACGGCGCCAGGCAGGCGCCGGTCGGGTTGTGCAGGCCGGCATTGGTGATATCGAGCCGGGGCGCCGCGGCGGCCGCCACGGCTTCGCAGGCGGCCAGGTCCGGGCCCGCCGCGGTATAGGGCACGGTCGCCACCTGCGCGCCGTGCACCGCCAGCACCGAGCGGAAGTTGTAGAAGCAGGGGTCGTCGATCATCACCGTGTCGCCGGGTCGCAGCAGCAGCCGGCAGGCCAGGTCGATCGCGGACATCGTCGAGTCCGTCAGCAGGATATCGTCGGGCCCGGCGTCGATGCCGCTTGCGGCGAGCCGGCGCGCCAGGGTGCGCCGCAGCGCCAGGAACCCGGCCGGCGGGCCGTAGCGGACGAGGTCGGTTGCGTCGTCGCGCGCCAGCGCGCGCAGGTGGCGGCGCAGAGCCGGCGCCGGCAGCCAGTCGTCCGGCAGCCAGCCGCAACCGGGCTGCAGCAGGTCCGGCCGCACGGCCAGCGACTGGTGCATCATCCAGTAGGTGTCGACGGCGCGGTCGCGCACCGCGGCGGCGGAGTCCGCCTGCGGCTCGGCGCCACCGTTCACGTAGAAGCCGGACCCGGGCCGTGCGGCCACCGCCCCTTCGCCGACCAGGCGCTCATAGGCCTCGACCACCGTCGACTTCGACACGCCCATCTGCTCCGCCATGCGGCGGATCGACGGCAGCCGGGCGCCGGGCGTCAGCCGTTGCGCCGCGATCCGCGCACGCAGCGCCTGCATCACCTGTTCGGTGCGCGTGAAGGCGCGCGACTGGGGCTGCAGCATGGGCGCCGTACCTTTCAACGAGCAGTACGGTTTGACCGAACCGTACCGGACCGTATCTGGCATCGGCGCATCTTCCCGGCCAGGGTGCGCCCCTGTCAATGCAAGCGGGAGCGGCCGTGAACGCGCGGCACATCGGGCTGGTCAACGGCGCCATCGGCATGCTGATCTTCAGCGGTTCGCTGCCGGCGACCCGCATCGCGGTCACCGGCTTCGACCCGGTTTTCCTCACGGTCGCCCGTGCCGCACTCGCCGCCCTGTGCGGCGGCCTGTGGCTGCTCGCCACCGACCGGCATCGACTCGCCCCCGGCGACATCCTCCGCCTGGCGGTGGTCGCGCTTGGCGTGGTCGCCGGCTTTCCGTTGCTGACCGCGCTCGCCCTGCAGCAGGTCACGGCGGTGCACGGCACCGTCTTCATCGGGCTGCTGCCGCTGGCGACGGCGCTGTTCGGCGTGCTGCGCGGCGGCGAGCGCCCGCGCGGCGCCTTCTGGGCGTTCTCGCTCGCCGGCAGCGCGCTTGTGGTCGGCTATGCCCTGTTCAGCGGCGCCGAACCCGGCCTGTCCACGGCCGACCTGATGCTGCTGGCCGCCGTGCTGGTCTGCGGGCTGGGCTATGCCGAGGGTGCGGTGCTGTCGCGCCGGCTCGGCGGGCTTGCCGTCATCGCCTGGGCGCTGCTGCTGTCGCTGCCGCTGGTGCTGCCGCTGCTGGCGATCCTGTGGCCGGACAACCTGGCGGACGTCGCCACCCCGGCCTGGCTCGGCCTCGGCTATGTCGCCCTGTTCAGCATGTTCATCGGCTTCATCTTCTGGTACCGCGGGCTTGCCCTCGGCGGCATCGCCGCGATCTCGCAGATCCAGCTGCTGCAGCCGTTCTTCGGCATGGCGGTTGCCGCGCTGGTGCTCGGCGAGGCGGTCGGCTGGCCGGCGCTGGCGGTGGCCGCCGGGGTCAGCGTCAGCGTGGCGCTGGCGCGGCGCTTCGCCCGCTAGCCGCTGCCCAATGCCAGCAGGCTGGCGTTGCCGCCCGCCGCGGTGGTGTTGATGCTGACCGCGCGCTCCACCGCGAAGCGCGGCAGATAGTGCGGGCCGCCGGCCTTCGGTCCGGTGCCGCTCAGCCCCTCGCCGCCGAACGGCTGCACGCCGACCACCGCGCCGATCATCGATCGGTTGACGTAGAGATTGCCGACCGGCAGCCGCGCCGCCATCGCCTCCGCCCGGTCGTCGATCCGGCTGTGCAGGCCGAATGTCAGGCCATAGCCTGTGGCCGCGATCTCCTCGACCACCGCGTCGAGCCGGCGCGCATCGAAGCGGATCACGTGCAGGATCGGGCCGAACACCTCGCCGCCGATCCGGGCCAGCCCGTCGACCTCGTAGGCGCGCGGTCCGAAGAACCAGCCGTCGCCGCCCGGCTCGCCGCACATGTGGATGCGCTTCGCCTCGCGGTCCATCCGCGCCGCATGGGCGGTCAGCGTGGCGTGAGCGTCGGCATCGATCACCGGGCCGACGTCGGTGGCGAGGTCGGCGGGATCGCCGACCCTGAGTTCGGCCATCGCGCCGGCCAGCATGGCAAGCAGGCGGTCGGCAATCTCGTTCTGCACGAACAGCGCGCGCAGCGCCGAACAGCGCTGGCCGGCGCTGCGAAAGGCGGAGACGACCACGTCGCCGATCGCCTGCTCCGGCAGCGCGGTCGAATCGACGATCATGCAGTTCAGCCCGCCGGTCTCCGCGATCAGCGGCGCGATCGGCGCTTCGCGGCCGGCCAGCGCGCGGTTGATCAGCCGGGCGGTCTCGACCGAGCCGGTGAAGGCGACGCCGTCGATGCCGGCATGCGCGGTCAACGCCGCGCCCACGGTCTCGCCGCGGCCGGGCAGGAACTGAAGCACGTCGACGGGCACGCCGGCCTGGTGCAGCAGCTGCACGGCGTGCCAGGCGATCAGCGGCGTCTGCTCGGCCGGCTTGGCCAGCACCGCGTTGCCGGCGGCGAGCCCGGCCGCGACCTGGCCGGTGAAGATGGCGAGCGGGAAGTTCCACGGGCTGATGCAGGCGAACACACCGCGGCCGCGCAGCGCCAGGCTGTTGCGCTCGCCGGTCGGGCCGGCCAGCTCCGTCGGCGAGCCGAACAGGCGCCGTGCCTCGGCGGCATAGTAGCGCAGGAAGTCCTCGGCCTCGCGCACCTCGGCGACGGCATCGTCTAGCGTCTTGCCGGCCTCGCGCACGCACAGCGCCATCAGCGCGGCGCGGTGCTGGGCATAGAGATCGGCGGCGCGCTCCAGGCAGCGGGCACGGGCGTCGACGGGCTGTGCGTCCCAGGCCGGCTGGGCGGTGCGGGCCGCGGCGATCGCGCGGCCGACATCCTCGCGGTCGGCCTCCACCACCGTGCCGACCGTCTCGCCGCGCCGCGCCGGATTGGCGACCGGTCCCGGCGGGCCCGCGACCGCTGCGCCGCCGACCAGCGCCGCCGCAGCGACCGGGCCGGACGCCGCCTGCATCGCGCTTGCCAGTGCCGCCAGCCGCGACCGGTCCGACAGGTCCTCGCCCCGCGAATTGCGCCGGGCATCGCCGTAGAGTGCCGATGGCGGCACGATCGCCGGGTTCGCCACCGGCTCGGTGGCCAGCAGGCGCGCAACCGGGTCGGCGATCACCTCGTCGACCGGCAGCTCGTCGTCGGCCAGCCGGTTGACGAACGAGGTGTTGGCCCCGTTCTCCAGCAGCCGGCGGACCAGGTAGGCGAGCAGGTCGCGATGGCCGCCGACCGGCGCGTAGATGCGGCAGGCGACCCGGGCGTCGGGCTGCGCCTTCTCCACCACCGCCTGGTACAGCGGCCGGCCCATGCCGTGCAGACGTTGGAACTCGAAGTCGCTGCGCCCGGTCGCCTTCGCCATGATCAGCGCGGCGGCCAGGGAGTGGGCGTTGTGGGTCGCGAACTGGGGATAGAAGGCCCGTGCGTCGGCCAGCAGCGCCTGGGCACAGGCCAGCCAGGACACGTCGGTGGTCCGCTTGCGGGTGAAAACCGGGTAGCCGGCCATGCCGTCGACCTGCGCCCATTTGATCTCGCTGTCCCAGTAGGCACCCTTGACCAGCCGCACCATCAGCCGGCGGCCGGCGCCGGCGGCCAGCCCGGCCAGCCAGTCGACCAGGTGGATCGCCCGCTTCTGGTAGGCCTGCACCGCCAGCCCGAGCCCCTCCCAGCCGGCGAGCGCCGGTTCCTTCGCGGTGGCGGCGATCAGGTCGAGCGAGAGATCGAGCCGGTCGGCCTCCTCGGCGTCGATGCAGATACCGATGTCGTGCCGCTTCGCCAGCTCGCACAGCGCGACGATGCGCGGCAGCAGTTCGGCCGTCACCCGCCCGGCCTGCGCCACCTCGTAGCGGGGGTGCAGGGCCGACAGCTTGATCGACACGCCGGGCCCGGCAACCGGCCCCCTGCCCGCCCCATGCCGGCCGACCTGTTCGATGGCGTTGGCATAGGCGTCGAAGTAGCGCTGCGCGTCGGCCGCGGTCAGCGCCGCCTCGCCCAGCATGTCATAGGAATAGCGATAGCCGGCCTTCTCCGCCTCGCGCGATTCCTTCAGCGCCGCGCCGATGCTCTCGGCCAGCACGAACTGCCGGCCCATGATACGCATCGCCTGCATCATCGCCTGGCGGATTACCGGCTCGCCGCTGCGCTGCAGCAGCCGGCGCATGGCGCGGTTCAGCTCGCCGGCGTCCGGCGCGTCGTCGCGCAGCAGCCGGCCGCTCAGCATCAGCGCCCACGACGAGGCGTTGACCAGCAGCGACCCGCTGTGGCCGACATGCTCGGCCCAGTCGCCCTCGGACAGCTTGTCGCGGATCAGCTCGTCGACCGTGCCGGCGTCGGGGATGCGCAGCAGCGCCTCGGCCAGGCACATCAGCACCACGCCCTCGCGGGTGTCGAGGCCGTATTCCTGCAGGAAAGCGTCGATGCCGCCGCTGGTGACGCGGCCCTCGCGCACGGCCACCACCAGCCGCCGTGCCCGGTCGGCGATCGCGGCGCGATCGCCGGCGGACAGCGCCAGCCGTGCCAGCAGGCCGTCGACCGCCTGCGCCTCGTCCATGCGATAGGCGTCGTCGATGGCGCGCCGGGCCTCGTCGAGCGTCGCCCCCCAGGACGGCCGGGTCGGCATGCGGAACGGCGGCGCGGTCGGATCGGTGTCTGCGGCCATGGGGTCCTCGCCAGCGAAATCCCGCCAGAGCCTAGCCCGAATCCGCAGCGTGCGAAAACGCCGCCCGGCGGGCATGCGCGCTGGCGCAAACCGCCCGCCGCATCGGATAGTCGGCGGCCAGTCCCGAATCGTCGCGTTGCCGGAGTTGCGATTGTCCCCCAACCTGCGCGGTGCCGCCTTCATGACGCTGTCGATGGCCAGCGGGACGGTCAGCGACACCCTGGTCAAGGCGCTGTCGGCCGGCATGAACATGGGCCAGATCATGCTGCTGCGCGGCATTGCCGCGACGGTGCTGATCTTCCTGCTGGCGCACCACCGCGGCGCGCTGCGACCGCTCGCTGCCGCCTTCCACCCGATGGTCGTGCTGCGCAGCATCGGCGAGGTCGGCGCCACGGTCACCTTCCTGATCGCGCTGACCCACGTGCCGGTCGCCGACGCCTCGGCGATCTACCAGTCGATGCCGCTGGCGGTCACGGTGGGCGCCGCGCTGTTCCTGGGCGAGCCGGTCGGCTGGCGGCGATGGAGCGCGATCCTTGTCGGCTTCGCCGGCGTGATGATCATCATCCGGCCGGGCTTCGAGGGCTTCTCCGGCTGGTCGCTGATGATCCTGGGCTCGGTCGGCTTCGGCACGCTGCGCGACCTCGCCACCCGGCGCATCCCGGCCGGCACGCCTTCGCTGTTCATCTCCGCGGTGACCGCGCCGGCGGTGGCGGTCACCGGCGCGGTGCTGGTCGTCCCGCTGGGCGGCTGGCAGCCGGTGGACCTCGGCATGGCGGCGTGGCTGGTGGGCGCGGCGATGCTGCTGCTGGTCAACTACCAGTTCATCACCATGGCCATGCGCGAGGGCGACATCGCCTTCGTGTCGCCGTTCCGCTACACCGGCCTGCCCTTCGCCATGCTGCTGGGCTTCGTCGTCTTCGCCGACGCGCCGGACCTGCCGATGGTCGGCGGTGCCGCCATCGTGGTCGGCTCCGGCCTGTACATGCTGCACCGCGAACGCCGGCTCATGCGCCGGGTGGCGGTGGTGACGCGACCGGCGCCGCGGTAGCCCGCCCGGCCCCGGCTCAGGCGTCGTAGTGGGTGCCGAGGCCGATGGCCTGCTCGTCCTCGTTGAAGATGTGGACCAGCGACGGGTCGACATAGACGGTGACGTCGTCGCCCTCGCGGATCGGGCTGCCGCCGTCGCTCAGCACCATCAGCGTCTCCACCCCGCACTGGACGTAGTGATAGGTGGTGCCGCCCAGCCGCTCGGTGACGATCACCCGGCCGGAGATGGCCGCGCCGTTGTTCGGCACCAGGCTCAGATGCTCCGGCCGGACGCCGAGCGTCACCCGGTCGCCCTTGGCCGCCGGCTTGGCCAGCTTGATCGGCATGGTGGCGCCGCCCAGCATCGCCACCGTCGCGGCGTCGCCTTCGACCTTCACGATCGAGCTGTTGATGAAGTTCATCGACGGCGAGCCGATGAAACCGGCAACGAACAGGTTCTGCGGGCGGTGATAGAGCTCCAGCGGCGAGCCGACCTGCTCGACATAGCCGGACCGCAGCACCACGATCTTGTCGGCCATGGTCATCGCCTCGACCTGGTCGTGGGTGACGTAGATCATGGTGGCGTTGAGGTCGCGGTGCAGCTTGGCGAGTTCGAGCCGCATCTGCACCCTGAGCTTGGCGTCGAGATTGGACAGCGGCTCGTCGAACAGAAACACCTTCGGGTTGCGCACGATGGCGCGGCCGATGGCGACGCGCTGGCGCTGGCCGCCGGACATGTCCTTCGGCTTGCGGTCCAGCAGCGGTTCGATCTGCAGGATCGCCGCCGCCTTGTCGACCAGCTGGCGGATCTTGCCCTTGTCCTCCTTGGCCAGCTGCAGGCCGAACTCCATGTTCTCGCGCGTGGTCATGTGCGGATACAGCGCGTAGGACTGGAACACCATGGCGATGCCGCGCTTGGCCGGCGGCAGGTCGTTGACGCGCTGGCCGTCGATCATCATGTCGCCGTCGGAGATGTCCTCCAGGCCGGCGACCAGGCGCAGCAGGGTGGACTTGCCGCAGCCCGACGGGCCGACGAACACGCAGAACTCGCGGTCCTTGATGTCCAGGTCGACGCCGTGGATCACCACCGCGTTGCCGAACCGCTTGACCACCCCGCGCAGCTGTACGTCTGCCATGTTGCTCGTGTCCCTCTTGCGCCTCAGGCTAGCCCTTGACCGCGCCGGCGGTGAGGCCGGAGACGATCTTGCGCTGGAAGATCAGCACCAGCACGATCAGCGGCACGGTGACGATCACAGAGGCGGCCATGATCGGCCCCCACGGGATCTCCTGGTCCGACGCGCCGGACAGGAAGGCGATAGCCAGCGGCACCGTGCGCTGCTCGTCGTTGGAGATGAAGGTCAGCGCGAACAGGAACTCGTTCCACGCGGCGATGAAGGCCAGCAGCCCGGTCGTCACCATCGCCGGCCACATCAGCGGCAGGAACACCCGCCAGATCACCGTCCAGCTCGAGGCGCCGTCGGTCAGCGCCGCCTCCTCCAGCTCGACCGGCAGGTCGCGCATGAAGGTGGTCAGCACCCACACCGTGAACGGCAGGGTGAAGATCATGTAGGAGAACACCAGCGACCACAGCGAGTTCGACAGCCCGAGGCCGCCGAACACCTGGAACAGGCCGGCCAGCACCGCCACCTGCGGGAACATCGACACGCTGAGGATGGTCAGCAGCAGCGTGCTGCGGCCGCGGAAGCGGATGCGGCCCAGCGCATAGGCCGCGGTCACCGCCAGGAACAGCGAGATCGCCACCACCACCGACGACACGAACACCGAATTCAGGATGTTGCGGCCGAAATTCCCGGTCTCGAACACCCCGGTGTAGTTGCTCAAGGTGATGTCGCCCGGCAGGTAGTTGACCTCGAACAGGGCGGTGCCGGTTTTGAACGAGGTCACGATCGCATAGTAGAACGGGAACACCGAGAACAGGATCACCGCCGCGATCAGCGTGTAGAAGGCCAGCTTCTTGCGCAGACGCTCGATCGGGAAGGTGACCACCGCGCCGATCGCGCAGACGATGGTCATCAGCGGATAGGCGCCCTCCGCCCCGCGCGACCAGGCGAAGGCCGCCGCGATGGCCGCCGCCACGAACAGCACGAAGGTCAGCCACCACGCCTCCGGCGCATAGCGCGACAGCGTGATGTAGGCCATCAGGCCCGCGATCGCGACCGGCGCGACG
This sequence comes from Alphaproteobacteria bacterium, assembly GCA_041396705.1. Taxonomy (NCBI): domain Bacteria; kingdom Pseudomonadati; phylum Pseudomonadota; class Alphaproteobacteria; species Alphaproteobacteria bacterium. The sequence goes on along the minus strand of JAWKYB010000004.1, from coordinate 243,294 downwards.
ATCAGCACCAGGAAGATCGGCAGCAGCACCAGGCGGATCAGCAGGCCGAGCATGGTCGCGTCGATCGAACGCGTGGTGCTTTCCAGCAGGCCGGATAGCTCGGGCACCAGCAGGATGGCGAGGTAGACCGCCACCGCGGTCAGCAGCAGCCAGATCGCGGCCATGAGCCAGCGCGTCGGGTTCAGCGGCGCCGTGCCCAGCGGCATGTCCATGCGTGCGGTCTCAGTCGCCAAGGCGCATCCTCCCGAACTTGATGACCGAGATGACCAGCATCGCGATCACGAGGAACAGGAAGGTCGAGGCGGCCGAGCCGTAGTAGAACTTGTCGAACTGGAACAGGTTCTCCTGGGCGAACACCGACATGCTGCGCGTCTCGCCGTTGTTCGGCGTCAGCACGTAGATCAGGTCGAAGATGCGCAGCGAGTCGAGCGCGCGGAAGATGATCGCCACCATCAGCGCCGGCCGGACCAGCGGCAGCGTCACCCGGAAGAACACCCTGACCGGGTGGACGCCGTCGACCTTGGCCGCCTCGTAGATGTCGCCGGGCAGCATCTGCAGGCCGGCGAGGATCAGCAGCGCCATGAACGGCGTGGTCTTCCACACGTCGACGATGATGACGGCGGCCATCGCGGTGTCGGGCGAGGCGGTCCACGCCACCGGCTGGGTGATCACGCCCAGGCCCATCAGGATGTCGTTGATGATGCCGAACTGGTCGTGCAGCATCCAGGCCCACATCTTGGCCGAGACGATGGTGGGGATTGCCCACGGGATCAGGATGGCGGTGCGCAACAGGCCGCGGCCGCGGAAATGCGCGTGCAGGGTCAGCGCCACGGCCATGCCCAGGATCGTCTCCAGGCTGACCGAGATCACCGTGAACTTGATGGTGTTCCAGACGGCGTTGATCCAGGTCGGGTCGACCAGCAGGCCGAACCAGTCGCCGGTGCCGTCGCCGTAGTCGAAATATTCCAGGTAGTTGTTGAATCCGACCCACTCGAAGTCCCAGGTGAAGGCGTTCGAGAGCCGCGCGTCGGTGAAGCCGTAGATGATGGTCATCACCAGCGGGTAGCCGGCGACGGCCGCCAGCACCACCAGCATCGGCGTCAGGTACAGCCATGCGTCGCGGACGCGGCTGCGGGTCAGTTGCGAGGCCTGGGCTGCCATCGGTGTTCCCGATCGTGCTGAAACGAGGGAAGTCGGATGGTCGGTCGGGGTGCCCGCGGCCCGCGCGCCGCTGGGTGGCGCGGGGCCGCGGGCGCAGGGCTTACCAGCCGCTGCCGCGCAGCCGCTTCAGGTTGCGCTCGAGCTGGGCGAGGTTGTCGGCGGCCGAGCCGTTGCCGGACAGGGTGGCGTGCACCGCGGTCCAGAACTCCTGGTTGACCTCGTTGTAACTGGTCTTCGCCGGCGCCGACGGGCGCGGCACGGCGGCCAGGAAGATGTCGCGCCAGCGCGGGATGATCGGCTGCTGCGCGGCGATGTCGGGATCGTCGTACAGCGAGATGATCGTCGGCAGCCGCGAACCCTGCAGCGCGTTCTGCTTCTGCACTTCGGCACTGGCCAGGAACAGGGCGAGGTCGATCGCCGCATCCGGGTTCTGCGAGTATTTCGACACCGCGAGGTTCCAGCCGCCCAGCGTCGCGGCCGAGGTGTCGCCGCTCTCGCCCACCGGCAGCGGCGCCACGTCGAACAGGCCCTTCACCGCCGAATCGTCGCCGTTGCCGAGCGAGAAGGCATAGGGCCAGTTGCGCATGAAGGCGGCATTGCCGGTCTGCCAGACGCCGCGCGCATCCTCTTCCTTGTACGACAGCACGCCTTCCGGCGCGATCGTGCCGACCCAGGCCTTGGCCATCTCCAGCGCCGCGGCGGCGTTGGGGTTATTGATCGAGATCTCGCCGTCGGCCTCGATGATCTGGCCGCCGCCGTTGCTCTTCACCCACTCCAGCGCGTCGCAGGTCAGGCCCTCATAGGGCGCGCCCTGGAACACGAAGCCGTAGAAGCCGTCGTTCCCGGCGGCGCGCTCGCCATCCATGATGGTCTGCGCCGCGGCGGTCATCTCCGCCCAGGTGGTCGGCACGGCCTGCCCGTACTTCTCCAGCAGGTCGGTCCGGTAATAGAGCGCCGGCGCGTCGGTGAAGAACGGCAGCGCCACCAGCTTGCCGTCGACGGTCTGCGATTCGACGATCGAGGGGAAGTGGTCGCCGACCACGCCGGCGGCGGCCTCGGTCAGGTCGAGGAAGTGCTCGGCCAGCTGCGGCGCCCAGATCACGTCGACCCGGTAGACGTCGATGTCGGTGTTGCCGGCGGCCAGCCACAGGCGATACTGGCCGAACTGGTCGGTGGTCGACGGCGGCATCGAGACGATGTTCGCCGTGTTGCCGGTCCGCTCCTCCCAAATGTCCAGCTGGCTGCGCAGAATCTCCAGGTCGTTACCGACCGCGCCGGACACAATGGAGACCTCGACCGCGCCAGCCTGGCTCGCCAGAGCCACGGAAGACACGCCCAGCATGAGCGCACAGCAAAGCGCTTTAGTCTTCACTTCATAACCCTCCCAGTCTGCTTTTCAGTTGTGTGTCCCCGGCCGTATCGCCGGGGTTGGCCAATACACTTGGCCGGATTGACCCGACTGTCAACGGGGCAGACGCGAATTCCGCCCGGCCGGTCCCGCCCAGACGTTTCGATGCGGCGGTGCCGCACCGCCCCGCCAGCGTTGACACGCCCGCGCCGCGCCACCTATAAGCGGCGCCGGTTCGGGCGCATAGCTCAGTCGGTAGAGCAGCTGACTCTTAATCAGCGGGTCGCAGGTTCGAGTCCTGCTGCGCCCACCAATCATCTCAATGGGTTGGTGACCTTTCCGGGCCCTGTCGGACTGCCTGTCCGACGGTGGCGCGATGCTGCGTGCGGTTGGCGGCTATCGCGGCCGGCGCTTGCTGAAATCGGGGTCCCAGGTCGGCACGCGCAGGTCGAGCGGATAGCCGCAGCCGTAGTCGTAGGCCGGCTTGATCACGTATTTGCGGTCGAACGGCGTCCAGTCGTAGGGCACGCCGGCACGGATGATGTACGGCCAGTCCGGGTGCGCGAACAGCGGGCGGCCGACCGCGCAGAGCTCGCCGGCGCCCGATGCGATCACGTCCTCGACATGCGCGGCCTCGGCGATGCCGCCGTTGACGATCATCGGCAGGCCGCTCGCCTCGCGGATCGCCTGCGGCATCGGGGTGTCGGAGCCCGGATCGCGGTTGTCCTTCCAGTCGAAGCTGGACCAATGCAGGGCGTCGACCGGCGCGTCGGCCAGCGCGGCGCCGACGGCGCGGGCATAGGCGACGCCGCCCGGCCAGGCGCCGGCGAAGGCGTCGACGCCGTCCTGCGACAGGCGCAGCGTCAGGATCTTGTCGGGGCCGATGGCGTCGCGCACCCTGGCGCAGGCCAGCTTGGCGGCGCGCACGTTGTTCTCCGGCGAGCCGCCATAGGCGTCGGTGCGATGGTTCTGGCCGGGGTCGATGAACTGGTAGAGCAGATAGCCGTTGGCGCCGTGGATCTCGACCCCGTCGAAGCCGGCCTGCATGGCCCGCGCGGCACCGGCCGCGAAACCGTCGGCGATCTGCCCGACCTCGGCCTCGGTCAGCGCGCGCGCGGGCGGGAAGGTCACCTTCGGCCAGGCGCCGGTCATGCCGCGGTCGTGCAGCTCGGCATCGCTGTCGGTGTAGAGCACGAAGCCCGGGCTCTGGGTGGCGCTGGCGCTGACCGGCTGCTCGCCGGCGAACAGGCAGCGCGGATCGGACACGCGCCCGCCGTGCATCAGCTGCAGGATGATCGGCACGCCCAGCGCATGCACGGCGTCGACCGTCTTGCGCCAGCCGGCGACATGCGCGTCGGTCAGGATGCCCGGCTGGTTGAGATAGGCCTTACAGCCGAGCTCGTCGTTCTGATAGGTGCCCTCGGTGATGATCAGGCCGACGCCGCCGCGGGCGCGCCGGGCATAGTAGGCGGCCATCTCGTCGGTCGGCGTGCCGTCGTCCTCCGCCGACTGGCGGGTCAGCGGCGCCATCAACAGGCGGTTCTTCAGTTCATATGCGCCGAGCTTGAACGGCGTGAAAGCTGCGGCATTGCGGTCCGGCATCGGTCGTTCCATCCCTCTGTTCGTTCGTGATCGGGCGCCGGGCCGCGGGCCGGCCCTGTGGCGCGAAGCTGCGACCCAGGTGCGGCGGGTCTTGCGTTACTCGGCGGCGGCGCTGCGGGCGTTCACCGTCTCCAGATAGGCGACGCACTCGTCGACCGAATGGACGTCGGCGAACTTGGCGTCGATGTCGAACAGGTTCCAGGCAACGGCGCCGGGCACGCGGTCGCCGATGCATTCGCGCACGCCGATGGTGCGGAAGCCGTCTGCCAGGCCGTCGCAGATGGTCTGGCGCACGCAGGCGCAGGCGGTCACGCCGGTGACCAGGATGGTGTCGACGCCGTTGGCGCGCAGGATGCCGGCCAGCTCGGTGCCGTGGAACGCGCTCGCCCGCTTCTTCAGCAGGGTGTATTCGCCGTCGACCGGTGCGATCCGGCTGTCGATCGCCCAAAGCTCGCGGTCGGCCAGGTTGACCGCCTCGACCGGGATCTTGCAGTGCCACAGCCCCATGTCGGTGAAGGCGGCGTTGCGGTCGGTGATCTCGTAGGCGGTGGTGACATGGATGACCGGATGGCCGTTGGCGCGGCACGCCGCCAGCAGGCGCTGCATGCCGGGAATGATCTCGGCGTCCATCTTCTCCTGGTCGCAGGTGAACGGGTTGCCGGGCCGGGTCCAGGCGTTGGCCAGGTCGACGCTGACCAGCGCCGGCCGCCGGCCGAAGCCGATGCGGCGCTGGAAGCCCCGTTCCTTGTACAGCGCCGAAGCGGCCTCGAAGGCGGCCTGCAGCAGCCGATCCAGTTCCCGTGTATCCAAAGCGCTCACATTACACCTCCCCTTGCGCTGCGCGTGCAGCGGACCTCGCGATCGCTGCACGTTGCCATCCTTCGCTGCCATCTCCAAACGCTGTTGCAGCGGCGAATTGCCGGCCGCCGCCGGGCGGGCCGCCGGGGCGCACGCGGCCGGCGGCGTTGCGTTGACGACCCGCACCCTGCGTGCTTCCCTGGCATGCGCACAACGGGTTCAGGCGTGGGGGGGGGCCGGCGAGGTTGGCATATCTTTCAGGCGGCCAACGATGACCGGCGTGCCGGCCGGGCGCTGCCGGCCACGCCCGGCGACGCATGCCGACGGCCGATGACCCGCACCCTCGCCATCGACGGCTCCCGCCTGCACGCGCGGCTCACCGAGATCGCCCGCTACGGCGCCACCGCTGCCGGCGGGCTCGACCGCCAGGCACTCGGCCCGGACGAGATCGCGGCGCGCGGCTATGTCGTCGGGGTTGCGCGCGAACGCGGTTTCGACTGCACTGCCGACGCCATCGGCAACCTGTTCGTCCGCCGCGCCGGCACGCGGCCGGAGCTGCCGCCGATCCTGTGCGGCAGCCATCTCGACAGCCAGCCCAAGGGCGGGCGTTTCGACGGCACGCTGGGCGTGATGGCCGCCCTGGAGGTTCTCGAGAGCCTCGAGGACGCGTGGGCGTCCCACCGCCACCCGATCGAAGCGGTCGCCTGGACCAACGAGGAAGGCGCGCGCTTCATCCCGAGCACCATGGGCTCGCAGACCTATGCCGGCGTGGTCGATCTGGCGGCGATGCTGGCCGTCACGGACGCGGCGGGCGTCACCGTGGCCGAGGCGCTGGCCGAGGCGGACGCGGCCTATGGCCCGCTGCCGCGCCGCGCCCTGGGCGGCCCGGTCGCCGCCTACCTCGAGTTGCACATCGAGCAGGGCCCGGTGCTCGAATCGCTCGGTCTGCCGCTGGCCGTGGTCGATGGCATCCAGGGCGCGCGCTGGCGCCGCGTGGTCCTCGACGGCCGCCCCGGCCATGCCGGCACGACGCCGGAAGCGCTGCGCCAGGATGCCGGCGATGCGGCGATCCGCGCGGCAGTGGCCGCGCGCGCCGCGGCCATGGCCGACGGCGATGCACGGGTACGATTCACGATCGGGCGCATCGCGTTCGGGCCCGGCTCGATCAACACGATTCCCGGCACGGCACAGTTCACCATAGACCTGCGCCATCCGGACGACGCCGCACTCGACCGGATCGTGGCGCGGATCGCAGAGGCGGTGGCGACGGAGGCCGCTCCGTGCCGCGCGCGCATCGAGACACTGATGAACGTCGCCGCCACGCGCTTCGACGCCCGCGTTCTCGCCGCTTGCGAAGACGCGGTTCGCGCCCAGGGCATCGCCGTGCACCGCATGACCTCAGGCGCGATGCACGATGCCCAGTTCGCCGCGTTGTGCGGCCCGGCCGGCATGCTGTTCATTCCCTGTCGCGACGGCGTCAGCCACGCCGAGTCCGAAGCGATCGAGCCGCAGCATGCCACCGTCGGCGCCCAGGCCCTGCTGGACGCCGTGCTTTACCTGGACAAGGCGATGTGACCGCGCCGGCGCGGCCGCTCAGACCGCGCCGCTGTGGCTGCGCTTCAGGATGGCGCCGCCGCCGGCCTTGCCGAGCCAGCGGTCGCCGTCGACCACCAGCCGGCCGCGCGAGAACACCTTCTTGACCCGCCCGGTGACCGGTCGGCCCTCGAACAGCGAATAGTCGATGCGGCTGTGATGGCTGGCCGCGGTGATGGTCCAGCGTTCGGCCGGGTCGAACAGGACGATGTCGGCGTCGCTGCCGACGGCGATCGTGCCCTTGCGCGGGAACATGCCGAACAGCTTCGCCGGCGTCGTCGACGTCAGCTCGACGAACCGGTTCAGCGACATGCCCTTGTTGAGCACCCCGCCGTCGAAGACCAGCGGCAGCCGCGTCTCCAGCCCCGGCGCGCCGTTGGGGATGCGGCTGAAGTCGTCGCGCCCCTGCATCTTGGAGAATTTCATGCCATAGGGCTGCTCGGCGAAGCAGAACGGGCAATGGTCGGTGGAGATGACCTGCAGGTCGTCGGTCCGCAGGCCCCGCCACAGCGCGTCCTGGTGATGGTGGGTGCGCAGCGGCGGCGTCATCACGTATTTCGCGCCCTCGAATTCGGGCCGGTCGTACTCCGCGTCGGTCAGGAACAGGTAGTGCGGGCAGGTCTCGGCATGCACCGGAATACCGCGGTCGCGCGCCTCGGTGACCGCGGACAGCGCCTCCGCAGCCGACAGATGGACGATGTACAGCGGCGTTTCCGCCAGCTCGGCGATGCGGATCGCGCGGTGGGTCGCCTCGCCCTCCATGATCGTCGGCCGCGTGATGCTGTGGTACTTCGGCGAGCGCAGGCCGGCCGCCACGGCCTCTTCCACCAGGACCTGGATGACCCCGCCATTCTCGGCGTGGACGCAGATCATGGCGCCGTTGTCGCCGGCCACCCGCATCGCCTTGAACAGTGCGCCGTCGTCCAGCATCAGCACGCCGGGATAGGCCATGAACAGCTTGAACGTGGTGACGCCCTCGCTGTGGATCAGCGTCTTCATGTCGGCCAGCGACTGGTCGTTGACGTCGAGCATGATCATGTGCGCGGCGACGTCGACGCAGGCGCTGGCGGCGCGTCCGTACCAGTCTTCCAGCCCGACCAGCGGGCTTTCGCCGCGGTTCTGGTTGCAGAAATCGATGACCGTGGTGGTTCCGCCGAAGGCCGCGGCCTTCGTGCCGGTCTCGAAGGTGTCGACCGTGCGCGACGGGCCGAACTCCCAGTCCAGATGCGTGTGCACGTCGACGCCGCCGGGGAAGACATAGAGCCCCGCCGCATCGTGCACCTCGACATCGCCGCCGACCGCGATCTCGCGGCCGATCGTATGGATCCGGCCATCCTGGATCAGGATGTCGGCCGCATAGTCGTCGACCGCCGTGATGATCCTGCCGTTGCGAACCAACACTGTGCCCATGTCATCCCCCGTGCCGGGCTGGCCGCGCCCCTGCCGACGGTCCAGCCGATGCGTTCCAAGCGCCGCCAAGGGTCCATCGCGCCGACCCGCTTGTCCACGATTGTTTCGGTTGGTCGGCGACGCGGCGCCGGGACCGCCGGCGCCGACACCGATCGCGCGTTTGCGTCGCGATTGCCATGCAGTTGAGCCCATGCAAGACTGTCGCCGTGGGTCGGTTATCAGTGCCCGTCGCGCGTGAATGCGTTCATATGCGCGGGCGATGCAGGGGGAGCGCATCATGACCAGTGCGAAGCAGAAATCCGTGTCCGCGACCGGCGTCAGCCGCCGCAAGCTGCTGAAGGGCGCGGCCGCGGCATCAGGTGCGGCCGTCGGTTCCGGCGTCATCGGCGCGCCGACGATCTGGGCGCAGAACATCAAGGACGTCACCCTGGTGCACACCGGGATGTCCTATTCGGTGCTGATCGACATCGCACGCCAGGCCACCGAAGACCTCGGCTTCACCGTCGAGATGTCGGTCACCGATCATGCCGGCCTGCTCAACCGGATGAGCAACGAGCCGGAATCGATCGACATCGCCGACAGCGAGATCTGGCAGACCAAGATCTATGTGCCGCAGGGCGTCACCCAGGCGGTGGACAGCAGCCGGATCGCCCTGTGGGACAAGATCACGCCGATCTACACCCAGGGCCAGTTCGCCGGTGCCGAAGTCAGCCGCGAGGGCGATTCGCCGTTCGAGCTGATGTATCGCGACGCCGTAGACGGCACCACGTTCCATGACGGGCCGACGCAGTGGGCGACGTTCATGCCGGGCGTCTACAACGCCGATACGCTGGGCATCCGCCCCGACCTGATCGGCCGTCCGGTGGAGAGCTGGGCCGAACTGTTCAATCCGGAATTCGCCGGCAAGGCCGCGATCCAGAACATCCCGACGATCGGGATCATGGACGCGATCATGGCAATGGAGGCGTCCGGACTGATCACCTATGGCGACAAGGGCAACCCGACCCGCGACGAACTCGCGGCCACCATCGACAAGCTGATCGAGCTGAAGCGGGCGGGCCACTGGCGCGCGCTGTGGAATACCTTCGACGAGTCCGTCAACCTGATGGCGGCGGGCGAAGTGGTGATCCAGTCGATGTGGTCGCCGGCGGTCACCGCCGTCGCCACCCAGGGCATCGACGTCGAGTATGTCAGCCTGAAGGAAGGCCTGCGCGGCTGGGGCAACGGCCTGGCCCTGATGTCGCACCTGGAAGGCATCAAGCTCGACGCGGCCTACGAGTATCTGAACTGGTACCTGTCGGGCTGGACCGGCGGCTTCATCGCCAAGCAGGGCTACTATATCTCGGTGCCCGAGACGGCGAAGAACTTCCTCACCGACAACGAGTGGGGCTTCTTCTACGGCGGGCAGCCGGCGACGGACGTCATCACCAGCCCGACCGGCGAGGTCACCAACCAGGCCGGCGACGTGCGCGACGGCGGCTCGTACGAGCAGCGGTTCAGCCAGGTCGCGGTCTGGAACAATCTGATGGACGAGGCCGAGTTCCTGTTCTCGAAGTGGAACGAGTTCAACGCGGCCTGATCCTTCCGCTGCGCAGTCGTAGCCGGGCGCCGGGGATGGCGGTAAGCCGTCCCCGGCAAGGCCCGGCCGTCCCGACCGCGCCCTGCGCCTTCCGGACCACCGACCCATGAACCAGAAGTTCCGAACGCTCCTGCAGGTCTCGCCGCTGGCGCTGGTCCTGTTCGTGTTCCTGGTGATTCCGATGCTGCTGGTGCTGGTGGTCAGCGTCTACCGCTTCGTCCTGTTCTCGGGCAGCGTGCCCGATTTCACGTTCGACAATTACATCGACGTGCTGAGCAGCTCGGTGAACCTGCAGCTCTACCTGTCGACGCTCAAGTTCACCGTCATCGTTCTGCTCATCACGCTCTTCATCGGCTTCTGGATCGCCTATTTCCTGGTCTTTCACATCCGGTCGATCCTGGTCGCCATCGGCCTGTTCCTGGTCTGCACGGTGCCGTTCTGGACCTCGAACATCATCCGCATGATCTCCTGGAAGCCGTTGCTGGGCCGCGAGGGCCTGGTCAACACCGCGCTGATGGACATGGGCGTGGTCGACCAGCCGGTGCTGTGGCTGCTGTTCTCCGACTTCACCGTGGTCATCGCCTACGTGCACCTGTTCACGCTGTTCATGATCGTTCCGATCTTCAATTCGATGGCGCGCATCGACAAGGCGCTGATCGAGGCGGCGATCGACGCCGGCGCCAGCCGCTGGGGCGTGATCTGGAACGTCATCGTGCCCTTGTGCAAGACGGGCATCGCGCTGGGCGCCGTGTTCGTCGTTACGCTGGTGATGAGCGATTTCTTCGTCGTCGCGGTGATGAGCGGCGGCCTGTCGGGATCGGTGTCCTACGGCGTCTTCAACGACCTCGGCATCCAGAATTACCCGCGCGCTGCTGCCAACTCGATCATCCTGCTGATCATCGTGGTGCTGATCGCCGGCGGCATTTTGCGGTTCGTCGACGTGCGCAAGGAACTGACGGGGTAGGCGCCGATGCAACACAAATACGGCAAGCGGCCTTGGACCTTCTACGTTCTGGCGACGGTGTTCGCGCTGTTCGTGCTGTTCCTCTACGGCCCGATGATCTCGATCTTCATCCTGTCGTTCCAGGGCCCGAACGGCGGCCTGGTCTTTCCGCTGAAGGACCCCGGCTTCCACTGGTTCGAGGCGCTGTTCGGCCAGGCGCGGACCGGCGACGTCGGCGGGGCCTTCTCGCGCACCCTGCCGCTGGCCTTCGTCGTCATGATCGTCACCGTGGTGGTCTCGGTCGCGGCCGGGCTGGCGTTCCGGCGCCGGTTCTTCGGTTCGACCGCGCTGTTCTACACCGCCCTCGCCAGCCTGATCATGCCCGGGCTGGTGCTCAGCATCGGCATCCTGATCACCTTCCAGTTCCTCGGCCTGCCGACGCGCTGGTTCTCGTCCGGCCTCGGCGCCCACCTGAGCTGGACGCTGCCGTTCGGGCTGCTGATCATGTTCGCGGTGCTGAGCCGGCTGAACCCGGCCTATGAGGAGGCGGCCTACGACCTGGGTGCGAACCGCTGGCAGCGTCTGACCCAGGTGGTCATACCGATCGTGCTGCCGGGCATCATCGCGGTTGCGCTGTTCGGCTTCACGCTGTCCTACGACGAGTTCCCGCGCAGCTGGGTCACCGTCGGTTCGCGCAACACGCTGCCGCTCGAGATCTACACGATGACGACCAATGTCACGTCGCCGGCGCTCTATGCCCTCGGCACGGTAACCACTGCGATCTCGTTCTGCGCGATCGCGCTCGCGCTGGGATCGATCGCCTATATCCGGCACCGGCGGCGGCAAGGGAACTGATCTGACGCGATGACCAAGCCAGGCGAAGTACAGCTCAAAGGCGTCACCAAGCAGTTTGGTGCGCTGACCGCGGTCGACAATGTCGACCTGACGATCGAGGGCGGCTCCTATTGCTGCCTGCTCGGCCCGAGCGGCTGCGGCAAGACGACGATCCTGCGCATGATCGCCGGCCACGAGAGCCCGACCAGCGGCGAGGTGACGATCGGCGGCCAGCCGGTGGTCGGCAAGGCGCCGGTCGAGCGCGGCACGGCGATGATGTTCCAGAGCTACGCGCTGTTCCCGCACCTGTCGGTGCTGGACAACGTCGCCTTCCGGCTGAAGATGCAGGGGATCGGCAAGGCCGAGCGCCGGGCCAAGGCGTTCGAGACCCTGCAGCGGGTGCAGCTCGACAAGCTGGCCGGCCGCATGCCGGCGCAGCTTTCCGGCGGGCAGCAGCAGCGCGTGGCGCTGGCCCGGGCGGTGATCACCAATCCCCGCGTCCTGCTGCTCGACGAGCCGCTGTCGGCGCTGGACGAGTTCCTGCGGCTGCAGATGCGCGGCGAGCTGCGGCAGATGCAGCGCGAGCTCGGCATCACCTTCATCCACGTCACCCACACCCAGCTCGAGGCGATCGCCGTGGCCGACCAGGTCGTGGTTATGGACCACGGCCATGTCGCGCAGACGTCGTCGGCGGTCGATGTCTATGCGCGGCCGAACAACGCCTATGTCGCGCGCTTCATGGGCGGCCAGAACGTCTTGCAGGGCGTGGTCGAGGCGCGCGCGGGCGCGCGCGTCACCCTGCGCGGCGCGCAGGGCCAGACCTACGAGTTCGACATCGGCGACGGCCGCGCCGCGGAAGGCGATCCGATGCAGATCTCCGTGCGCCGCGACCACACCACGCTGGCCAAGGGCGACGGCGGCCAGCCGGGGCCGAACTGCCTGCAGGGCACCGTGCGCGCGGTGGAATACCAGGGGACCTACGTCAAGGTGACGCTGTCCGTGCCCGGCGACGACGAGTTCGTCTCCTATGTCCCGGACGACCGGTATTTCGGGTCGCCGGTCGGCATCGGCGACGCGGTGACGGCCTCCTGGAGCGCCGATCAGGTCCACCTGCTGCACGGGTAGGCCTGGCACGCGCTTCGCACCGGCGAAGCCGGTCGCGACTGCAGCTTTGGGGGAGTGAGGACGTGCATCTGATCGGCGTCGACGTTGGCGGCACGTTCACCGACCTGATCTACACCGACACCGGCAGCGGGCAGACAGCCATCCACAAGGTCCCGACGACGACCGAAGACCCCTCGGTCGGCGCCATCGGCGCGATCGTCGCATTGTGCGAACGGGTCGGCATCGCGCCGGCCGCGGTGGGGGCCGTGTTCCACGGCACCACGATCGCCACCAACGCGGTGCTCGAGCACGACGGCGCCCGCACCGGCATGGTCACCAACCGCGGTTATCGCGACATCCTGCATATCGGACGCCACCAGCGCCCGCAGAACTATTCGATCATGCAGGACATCCCCTGGCAGGCGCAGCCGCTGGTCCGGCGCCGCCACCGGCTGGTGGTCGACGGGCGTATCGCCCCGCCGGACGGCCGCGTCCTGCATCCGCTGGACGAGGATGGCGTACGCCAGGCCGCGCGCAGGCTTCGCGCCGACGGCGTCGAGGCGATCGCCGTCTGTTTCCTGTTCTCCTACATCGACCCGGCCCACGAGCTCAGGGCCAGGGCCATCGTCGAGGAGGAGTGCCCGGACGCCTTCGTGGTCCACTCCGCCGGCGTGGCGCCGCAGTTCCGCGAGTTCGAGCGCTTCACCACCGCGGCGATGAACGCGTTCATCGGACCGAAGGTGCGGCGCTACGTCGCCAACCTGTCCGACGGGCTGCGTCGGGCCGGCCTCGATGCCACGCTGCACATCATGGGCTCGCACGGCGGCGCGCTGACGCCGTCGATGGTGACGCAGAACCCGGTGCTGACCCTGCTGTCGGGCCCGGCGGCCGGCGTCCACGGCGGCGCCTGGTCGGCCGGCGACCGGCGGCGACTGATCACGTTCGACGTCGGCGGCACCAGCGCCGACATCGGCATCGTCCGGGAGGGCAGGATCACCGAGGCCGCCGCCCGCGACACTGCCATCGGCGGCTTTCCCGTGCTGGTCCCGATGATCGACATCGAGACCATCGGCGCCGGCGGCGGCAGCATCGCCCATGTCGATCGCGGCGGTGCGTTCCGGGTCGGACCGCACAGCGCGGGTTCGACGCCGGGGCCGGCCTGCTACGGCAAGGGCGGGACCCGGCCGACGGTGACCGATGCCAATCTCGTGCTGGGCCGGCTCGATCCCGACCACTTCCTCGGCGGTGCCATGGCGCTCGACGCCGCCGCCGCGGAGCGGGTGATCGCCGAACTCGCCGACGCGCTCGGCCTGTCGCCATTCGAATGCGCCGCCGGCACGCTGACCATCCTCAACGCCAACATGGCCAACGCGATCCGCTCGCGCACGGTGCAGAAGGGGCTCGACCCGCGCGACTTCGCTCTGGTCGCCTTCGGCGGCGCCGGCCCGCTGCACGGTGCCGAGGTCGCCGAACTGCTCGGCATCCCCGAGGTCGTGATCCCGGCCCACCCCGGCATCACCTCGGCGGCGGGGTTGTTGACCACCGACCTGAAGTACGACGCGATCAAGACGGAATTCATGGCCGAGGGCGCCATCGACACGGCGCGGCTGGGGCGCGATTTCGACGAGCTGACCGCCGGGCTGGCAGCGCAGTTCGCCGCCGACGGGATCGGCCCGGAGGCGATCGCGCTGTCGCGCTCCGGCGAGCTGCGTTATGTCGGCCAGGGCTACGAGCTGCGCATCGCCTTCCCGCCCGGTCCGCTCGACGCGGCAGCGGTCGAAGCCGTCTTCGAAGCCTTCCACACCCGTCACCGGGCGGAATACGGCCATGCCTTCCGCGACAGCCCGATCGAGATCGTGAACATCCGGGTGGTCGGCAGCGGCGCCATGCCCAAGCTGACGCGGCGGCCGGCGGCGGTGACCAGCGCGCTCGCGCGCGCCAGGCTGCGTCAGGCCCGCTGCATGTTCCGCGTCGACGGCGCGCTGCAGGGCTTCGAGACCGGCTACTACGACCGGGCGGCGCTGCCGACCGGGGTCGCGCTGGCCGGGCCGGCGATCATCCTGCAGACCGACACGACGACCGTGGTGCCGCCGGGCTGGACCGTTACCGCCGACGAGGACGGCACCATGACGCTGCGAAAGGACCGACAGCCATGACATCGCATCCGGCGACCGCGCAACAGGGTCGCAACCGGATCGATCCGGTCACCGCCAGCGTGATCCAGGGCGCGCTGGAGAACATCGCGGTCGAGATGGGACACAAGCTGATGCGGATGTCCTATTCCTCGATCATCCGCGAGTCGGAGGATTTCGGCGCGGCGCTGACTGACGCGCGCGGCCGCCAGCTGTGCGAGACGCCGCAGAGCACGCCGCTGCAATCCGGCCCGATCCCCGGCTATGTCGAGGGCGTGCTGCAGCTGTTGGCCCAGCGCGGCGATGCCGTGGCGCCGGGCGACATCGTCATCCACAACTCGGCCTATCACGGTGCCTCGCACGGGCCCGACGTGGCGTTCCTGGTGCCGGTGTTCGTCGGCGACGGCCGGCTGGTCGGCTTCTCGGTCACGACGGCGCATCACCTGGACATCGGGGCGCTGAGCCCGGGCAGCTGCGGCATCGTCGATGCGATGGACGCCTATGCCGAGGGTCTGCAGATCAAGGCGCTGAAGCTGTACCGGCACGGCGAGCGCAACGAGGCGCTGTGGCAGATGCTGCGCGACAACATCCGGGCGTCCGACCTGGTGCTGGGCGACATGGAGGCCCAGATCGCCGCGGCACGGATCGGGGCGGAGCGGTTCGTTGCGCTGATCGACCAGTACGGCCTGTCCACGGTCGAGGCCGCCTACGAGGACCTGATGGACTATTCCGAGCGGCTGATGCGCGAGGCGATCGCCGCTCTGCCGGACGGCCGCTACAGCGCGCGCACCTACATCGACGGCTACGAGGACAGCGACGACCCGCGCCGGCGCGACCTGCCCATCCAGGTCACTGCCATCGTCGACGGTAGCGACCTGACGGTCGACTTCACCGGCACCGCGCCGCAGGTCGACGACCGGCCGATCAACATGCCGCTGAAGGGCACCACCGACTGCGCGGTCTGGCTGACCGTGCGCTCGATCCTGCTCGACACGGCAGTCCACGGCCCGATCCCGCAGAATTCCGGGCTGACCCGGCCCATCCGCATCGTCGCGCCGGAGCGCAGCCTGGTGAACCCGGCCTTCCCCGCGCCGACCATCGCGCGCTTCTGCGCCGGCAACCAGGCTGCCGACACCCTGATGAAGGCGCTGAGCCAGGTGGTGCCGCGGCAGGTCAGCGCCGGCGTCGGCAACCTGCATGTGGTGGCGTTCTCCGGCATCCACGACACCGGCCACTGGGTGCACATGGAGATCCACGAGGGCTGCTACGGCGGGCGCTTCGGCAAGGACGGCATGGATGCGGTCGACACGCTCTATGCCAACACCCGCAACAACCCGATCGAGGACATCGAATCCCACCTGCCGCTGCGGGTGAACCGCTACGAGTTGCGCGACGACGCCTGCCCGCCGGGCCGGTGGCGCGGCGGGATCGGCTCGATCCGCGAGTTCGAGTTCCTCGAGGCCGGCGGCGTCTCGGTCGAGGGCGAGGGTCACGTCTATGCGCCATGGGGCCTTGACGGCGGCAGCGACGGGCGGACGTCGGCGCTGAGCGTCAGCTCGGCGGTCCACGGCGACGCGCAGCTGCCGTCGAAGCTGCCGAACCGGGCGATGGCCGCCGGCGACCGCATCGTGATGACCGGGCCGTGCGGCGGCGGCTATGGCGACCCGTTCCGCCGCGACCCGGCCCAGGTCCTGGAAGACGTCCGCGATGGCTATCTGTCGCGGGACCGGGCGCGCACCGACTACGGCGTCGCCATCGCAGATGGGCCGGAACTGGACGAGGCCGCCACCCGGGCCCTGCGCAGCCACAACGATCCGGCGGGAGACGCGTGATGAAGATCAAGATCATCAATCCCAACACCACCGAGGCGATGACCCGGTCGATCGGCGAGGCCGGCCGCTCGGTGGCGCGCGAGGGCACCGAGATCGTCTGCACCAACCCCGAGTTCGGGCCGGAGAGCATCGAATCCTACTACGACGAGTACATGGCCGCGCCGGGCACCATCGACGAGGTGCTGAAGGGCGACCGCGACGGCTGCGACGCCTTCGTCATCGCCTGCTACGGCGACCCCGGCCTGCAGGGCGCGCGCGAGGCGACGGCGAAGCCGGTGCTGGGCATCGGCGAGGCCTCGCTCTACACCGCCTCGATGCTGGCGGCGCGCTTCTCGGTCGTCACCGTGATTCCGCGCATCCGCACGATGATCGAGGAGATGGTCGCCGGCTACGGCTTCGCCCACAAATGCGTCTCGGTGCGGACCACGCCCTACTACGTGCTCGACATCGAGCGCGACCCCGACGGCGCGCTGCAGGCGCTGCGCGACGAGGCGCGCCGCGCGATGGAGGAGGACACCGCCGAGGCGATCCTGCTCGGCTGCGCCGGCTTCGCCAGCTTCGCCGCCGACCTGGAGCGGGAGCTGGGCATTCCGGTGCTCGACGGCGTGGTGTGCGCGGTGAAGCTGGCCGAGGCGCTGGTCGACCTGGGCAAGGCGACCAGCCGGCATTTCACCTACCGGCCGCCGGAGGCCAAGCGGTTCACCGGCATGTTCCAGCGTTTCGGCAGCGGCTCGCCGGGGCAGTCCGGCGGACCCCAGCCGCCTGAAAGGGAAATCGGATGGAAAACTGGGCGAATCGCAAGACACTGATCCTCAGCCGCGCCGACATGACCGGCCTGCTGACGCCGGCCGAGTACAACGGCTGTGTCGAGCAGGCCTATCGCATGCACGGGGAAGGCCGGTTCTACATGGAACCGAAGGGTCACATCGTGCTCGATAAATACCCCGGCGAGTGGGAGGCGATGCCGTCCTACATCGAGGAGCCGGAGGCCGCGGCCTGCAAGTGGGTGTCGATCCGCGAGCGCAACCGCGAGCGCTTCGGGCTGCCGACGGTGTTCTCGATCCTGATCTACACCCACCCGGAGACCGGCTTCCCGCTGGCCATCGTCGACGGCAGCCACCACACCGTGATGCGTACCGGCTCGGCCGCCGCGGTTTCGGCGAAGTGGCTGGCGCGGCCCGACAGCAAGCGGCTGGCCATCGTCGGCGCCGGCCACATGGCCGAGGGCCCGCTGGCCACCTGCGACGCCGCCTTCAAGTGGGAGGAGGTGCGGGTCTGGAGCCGCAGCCAGGCGACGCTCGACCACTTCGTCGCCAGCCAGCAGCCGAACTACGACCGCTTCACGATCCGCGGGTCGACCGACCTGGAAGAGGTGGTCAGCGGCGCCGACGTCGTGGTCACGGTGACGCCGGCGCGCGGGCCGATCGTCAAGGACGCCTGGATCGCGCCCGGCACCCACATCGCCGCGGTCGGCGCCGACAAGGCCGGCGACCAGGAGCTGGAGCCGGCGATCCTGCAGCGGGCCCGCATCTTCGTCGACGACATCCGCCAGTGCCGCACCGACGGCGAGATCAACGTGCCGCTGCGCGACGGCCTGATCGCCGAGGCGGACATCGCCGGCGAGATCGGCGAGGTCGTTGCCGGCAAGAAGCCCGGCCGCACCGCGGACGACCAGATCACCGTGTTCGATTCGACCGGCATCGCGTTGCAGGATTCGGCGACGATTCCGCTGGAATACGCCCGCGCCGTCGCCGCCGGCGTCGGCATCGAGAAGAAGATGATCTCGACCTGACCGGGCCGACGGCCGCTCAGCCGGCGCGCGCGGCGCGCAGCGCGGCCCGCCGGACGGCGGTCGCCGCCGCGTCGACCGCCAGCGACTCGTCCTCGATGGCGCCGTGCAGCACGACGCCATAGATCCCGAATGCCTTGTCGCGACTCTCCCAGCCCTCCAGCACATCGACCAGCACGCGCTCGGGCTCGCGGTCGAGCGGGTCGCCGTAGCCGCCGCCGGCTGAATCGCGGCCGCGGATGCGTTGGCCGGGCTGCAGGCTGACGCGCGCCACATTCGGCAGCCGGCTCGGCTGGGCGCCGTCCTCGATCAGCCAGGTCTCGCCGGCGGTGCCGGCAAGGCCCCCTGCCACCCCGCGCGGCGCCGCGTGCTGGCCGTCGCAGGAGATGATCGAGGTCATTTCACCGTCGGTCGGGCCGTATTCGATCTGCTGTGCCGGCGCGCCGCGGCGACGGCCGGCGCCGGCGGAATCGGCGACCAGGCTGAGCGATTCCACCCGGATCGGATGCTTCAGTTCGTCGACCTCGACCGAATCCCGGTACATCAGGCCGGCGATCACCGGGATGGCGTAATTGACCCAGCCGTCGGCCTGCGGGCTGGCCGGGCCGCCGTTGGTCGACAGCATCAGCCGGTTGACATAGGCCTGCCCGCCGCGGCGCGGGTCGTGGCCGGAGATCACCGCCATGCCGGCGCCCAGCCCGGCACCGCCCTCCGACAGTCCCATGCCGTCGCCGAGCTGGGCGAAGGCCGACTGGGTGATGTTGACCAGCCGCTCGGCGACGTTGGTGGTCGCCACCGAGCAGGAGTGCGGGAATTTCGGCGCCGCCACCACGCTGTCCTCGGCATAGGTGAAGCCGAGCCGGCGGAAGGCGCCCTCGTTGCGCGGCAGGTCCTTGTCGAGCGCGTTGAACACCGCGCCGACGACGGCCGAGGTCGCGGCGCCCAGCGAGGTGTTGAGCCCGGCATCGACCGACGGCGGGTTGTCGGACAGGTCGATGTGGATGCGCGCATCGTCCGGGTCGATGTCGATCTTGACGGTCAGCTCGAGCCCGTCGGGCAGCACGCCTTCCAGCGGGTCCGAGCGACCCTTGTTGACCAGACTGGCCTTCGGCAGCCGGCGGATGTTGTCGATCATCCGCCGCTCGGAATAATTCAGCCACTCGGCCATGAACGCCTTGACCGTATCGCGGCCGTATTTCGCGCAGAACGCCTCCAGCCGGCGCTCGGCGATGCGGGCCGAGCCGAGGCCGGCCAGATAGTCGCCGTACCACTGGTCGGGCACCCGGATGCGCGCGCGACACATCCGCATGATGTCCTCGACGTTCTTGAAGTCGCGCTGGATGCGCACGCCGGGGAAGACCAGCGCACCTTCCTCGTAGACGTCGCGGGCGCGCACGAAATAGCTCGACGGGATCGAGTTGCCGATGTCGGCCATGTGGCACTTCGAGACCGCAGTGAACAGGTGCTCGCCCTCGAAGAACACCGGCACCATGAAGGTGTGGTCGGCCGGGTGGGTGTTGCCGCCATAGGGGTCGTTGTCGAGATAGGCGTCGCCGCGGCGGATGTCGTCGCCGTGATAGCGGCGCACGTTGGCGGTCTGGATGTGGCAGCCGAAGATGTGCACCGGCAGGCCCTCGGCCGAGGCCAGCAGCTTGTCGTCGCCGGTGACCAGGCAGCAGGAGAAATCGCGCGCCGACGAGATCACCGCGGAGCGGGCGGAGCGCAGCAGGGTGTTGGTCATTTCGCGCACGATGCCGTCGAGCCGGTTCGCCATCACCGACATCAGCACCGGGTCGAGCGCGGTCTCGGTCTGTGCCATCTCGGCCTCCCGTTACCTGCAGTCCAGGATGTAGTTGCCGGCGGCGCTCAGGGTCGCCGCCATGCCGGGGTAGACGACGATGGTGGTCGTCGGCTCCTCGATGATCGCCGGGCCGGCGATGGCGGCGCCGGCCCGCAGCGCCTCGCCGCGGAAGATCGGCGTGTCGATCCGTGTGCCGTCGCCGAAATAGCAGGCGCGCGCGGCCTCCGGCTCCGGCCGGTGACGGGCGTCGCTGGGCTCCGGTGCGGCCGGCGGCTCGAACGGCCGGATCGCGATCCGTCCCTTCCAGTTGACGCACTCGACCGGGCTGCCCTCGTCGCGCACCGCATAGACGCGGTCGTGGGTCTGGTGGAACGCCTCGACCAGCGCGGCGACGTCGCCGGCACCGTCGAAACGCGGCTTCGGCAGCGCCGTGTCCAGCTCCCAGACCTGGGCGCGATAGCGAGCCTCGACGAAGAACTCGATCGCGACCGCGGCGTGCGCCGAGATGGCCAGGCCGTCGCGGAACGCCCTCAGCTCGGCCTCGATCTCGTCGAGCGCTGCATTCACGCCCGCGGTGTCGAACGCGTTGCTGTCGACGAAACGGCTGCGGGTCGCCTCGAACACGATCGAGGAATAGTGCATGCCGCAGGCCGACAGCGCCGACGCGGTCCGCGGCAGGATCACCGTGGCGCAGCCCAGTTCGCGTGCGATCGGCATGATGTTGAATCCGGCGGCCCCGCCACCGGCGACGATCACGCTTTCGCGCGGGTTGAGGCCGTCGTTGACGGTGATCTCGCCGATCGCCTTGATCATCAGCTCGTTGGCGATGACCATGATGGCGAAGGCGGTCTCGTCGACGCCTTTGCCCAGGCTGTCCGCCAGCCTGCCCACCACCCGCTGCGCCGCGGCCGGGTCGAGCGCGATGCGCCCGCCGTTGAAGAAGGCCGGGTCGACATAGCCCAGCACCAGGGCCGCGTCGGTCACGGTGGGCTGGTCGCCGCCGCGGCCGTAGCAGGCCGGTCCCGGCACCGAGCCGGCGGAGCGCGGTCCCACTCTGAGCAGGCCGCCGGGGTCGATCCAGGCGATCGAGCCGCCGCCGGCGCCGATCGAGCGCACGTCGACGGTGGATGCGCCGATGATGTCGCCGAGCCAGCGCGGCCCGAGCCAGCTGTCGCGCGAATAGACCAGCTGGCCGTCGCGGACCAGCCCGACGTCGAAGGTGGTCCCGCCGGTGTCGCAGACGATGGCATCGCCGCCCATGCGCTCGGCCGCGCTGTAGGCCCGCCCGGCGACCGGCGCCATCGCCGGCCCGGATTTCAGCGTGTTGATCGGCCGCTCGACCAGCGACTCCACCTCCTGGCAGCCGCCGACCGAGGTGGAGATCAGCAGGTCGCCGGCGAACCCGGCCTGCTGCAGGTCGGTCTTCATCCGGGTCAGGTGGGCCTGCATCAGCGGCTTCAGCGACGCGTCGATGGCGGTCGCGGAGGCGCGGCGGTATTCGCGCAGGATCGGCGCCAGCCGGTGCGACAGCGTGTAGGGCACGCCCGGCAGCATCTCCTCGATCAGGCGGCCGATCGCCTCCTCGTGCGCGCTGTTGGCGATCGACCACAGCAGCGACACCGCGACCGCCTCGAACTTCCGTTCCCTCAGCGTCGTCAGCACGGCGCGCAGCTGGTCCCTGTTCAGCGGCCGCACCACCTCGCCGGCGCTGCCGATGCGCTCGTCGATCTCGAAGGTATGGCGGCGCGGGATGTAGGGCTGCGGATAGTCGTAGCTGTAGTCGTGCGGCCCGTGCTTGCCGCCCTCCTTGAACACCAGCATGTCGCGGAAGCCGGCGGTGGTCAGGAAGGCGCAGCGCGCGGTCTGGCGGGTGACGATCGCATTGGTCGCCCGCGTGGTGCCGTAGATCAGGATTTCGGTCTCGGCAAGCACGTCGGCGGGCGCGCGACCGACGGCGCCGGCAACGACGTCCAGCGCCGCGAACATGCCCTCCGAGATCCGCTCCGGCGTGGTCAGCGCCTTGCCGACATGAAACCGGCCGTCGGGGTCGAGAAGCACCATGTCGGTGAAGGTTCCGCCGGTGTCGACGGCAATGCGGTAGCTCATGGCTCGGCAAAATCCTTGCGGCGCGCAGTGGTGACGGCAGCTTGCCGCTTGACGGCCGATGCCCTCCGCCGTGCATGCTTCATTGCCGGCCACCGGGATGCAAGAAGGTATTCGCCATGAACTATGCGGAGCGCGGCTACGGGGACCAGGAGATCGGCTGGGGCCGACGGCCGGGCGTGGTCGTGGTGGATTTCCAGCGCGGCTTCACCGACCCGGCGTTCCGCATGGGCGGCGCGCCGATGATCGACGCCGCGGTCGAACGCACGGTCGCGGTGATCCGGGCGGCGCGCGCCGCCGGCGTGCCGGTCGCCGCCTGCGTGATGGGCTACGGCACCCGCGACGCGATGCCCTACTGGAAGATCACGCCGCTGCGCGAGGACCTGGTCGTCGGCCACCCGGCGGTCGAGCTCGACCCGCGCATCGCCGCGGCCGGACCCGACCTGGTCATCACCAAGACCGCACCCTCGATCTTCTTCAACACGTCGGTTGCGCAGTATTTCGTGCGCCAGCGGGTCGACACGGTGGTGGTCACCGGCTGCATCACCTCCGGCTGCGTGCGGGCGTCGGTGATCGACAGCTTCAGCCTCGGTTTCCGCACCATCGTCGCCGCCGATTGCGTCGGCGACCACGAGGAGGAGCCGCACCGGGCCAACCTGCGCGACGTCGAGCGGCGCTATGCCGACATCAGCGATTCCGCCGCGGTGATCGCCGCCTTCGACCGCCTGGGCGGCGCCAACGACCGCGGCACCGACCGCACCGAATAGCCGCGCGGCGACGCGTCCCTCCCCCTATCGCACCCACTGCGCCAGGAACAGGATCAGGTCCGGCACGGCCACGATGATCGCAACGATCGCCAGGTCGGCCAGCAGGAACGGGATCACGCCGCGGAAGATCTGCACCAGGCTGGCATAGGCGCCGGCGACGTTGCGGATGACGAAGACGTTGAGCCCGACCGGCGGCGTGATCATCCCGATCTCCAGCAGCTTCACCACCAGCACGCCGAACCAGACCAGGCTGATCCCCTCGGCCTTGAACACCGGCAGCAGCACCGGCAGCGTGACCAGCAGCGCGCCGAACGGCTCCATGAACATGCCGAGGGCCAGGTAGATCAGCACCACCACGACCATCAGCTCGACATAGCCGACGTCGGCGCCGCCGACCACGGACGTCAGGAAGCCAGAGAGCCCGGTCATGCCGAGGAACCGCGTGAACATCGAGGCGCCGACGCCGATGATGAACAGCGACGCCGTCGTCATCAGCGTCTCCATCAGCGAGGTCTGCACCACCTGCCGGTTCAGCCGGCCGGTGACCGACGCGATGACGATGGCGCCGAGCGCGCCGACCGCGCCGGCCTCGGTGGCGGTGAAGAACCCCGAGAACAGCCCGCCGAACACCAGCGCCACCAGCGCCAGCACCGGCCAGACCCGCTGCACCGCTTCCGCCGGCGACATGTGGACGTCGCCGACCGGCTTGCGCGGGGCCACGTCGGGCCGCAGCCAGCAGGTCAGCAGCACCACCGCCGAATAGCCGATCGCGGTCAGCACACCGACCGATATGCCGCCGACGAAGACCTTGGTGATCGAGGTCTCGGCGAACACGCCGTAGACGATCATCAGGATCGACGGCGGGATCAGCGCGCCGATGGTGCCGCCGGCCGCGATCGAGCCGCAGGCGAAGCTGGGCCGATAGCCCGCGCGCACCATTTCCGGGATCGCGATCCGGCCCATCGCCGCGGCGCAGGCCAGGCTCGACCCGCAGACCGCCGCGAAGCCCGAGCAGGCGAAGATCGAGGCGATGGCCAGCCCGCCCGGAATGCGGCGCAGCAGCACCTTCGCCGCCTCGAACAGGCCGCCGGTCAGCCCGGCATGGAAGGCGACGAAGCCCATCAGCAGGAACATCGGCACCGCGCTCAGCGTCCAGTTGGCGACGAAGCTGTACGGGGTGGACGAGACGATGCCGAAGGCGGGCGTCCAGCCGATCATGCTGGCGATGCCGCCGAACGAGACGGCGATCAGCGCCAGCGCCACCGGCACGCGCAGCACCAGCAACGCCAGCAGGGCGCCGAGCCCGTAGAAGCCGGTCTCCAGGCTCACGCCGGCTGCCGTTCGATCGCGCGCCCGCTGGCGCTCGAGCACCCTGAGCAGGGCCGCCAGCCCGGCCAGCGCAAAGCCGAGCGGCGGCAGGAAATAGGATGGCCAGACCGGCACCTCGACATTGAGCGCCAGCACGAACGACCGGCTTTCGAAATTGTCGAGCGCGACCAGCCAGGTGGTGTAGGCCAGCACGCCGTAGATCGCGGCGACCAGCAGCGCGACCGCGGTGTCGGATACGCGCTTCACGACCGCCGGCATGATGCCGTCGAACAGTTCGATCGCGATCATGCCGTGGCGACGCTCGACCCAGGCCAGGGGCAGGAACGCGACCAGCACCATGTAGTAGCTGGACACGATCTCCACCGTGGCCGGTACCGGCGCGGAAAAGGCGGTGCGCAGCACCCGTCGGCGCAGACGTGCAGCATCATCACCACCACGCCGAGCGCCGCGCCGAGCGCCAGCAGGCGTGCGATCCGGTCGCACGCCTGCCCGATCCGTTCAGCGAGACGGTCCATAGCGTCGCTCGTGGGCGCAGGGCCGGGCGCGGGGTCCCGCCCTGCCCGCCCGCGCCTCAGAGGCCGTAGGACGCGAGGTCGACCTTGTCCCAGACCTCGGCCTGCAGCCGCGCCTTCAGCGCGTCGGGATCGTGGTCGACCTCCTCGACGATCGCGGTCCACTTGTCGACCAGCCCGAGGAAACGGGCGACGCTGGCCTCGGCATCGGCGATCCCGTAACGCTCCTGCGAGATCGCGACGACGGTCGCCTGGTCGGCCTTGGCGAAGGCCTCCGATGCCTCGACCAGGGCGGCATCCGGCTCGATGAACTCGATCCCGGCCTCATGCGCGGCGGCGAGCGCCTCGGCGGGCATGTCGTAGCCCCAGCGCTGCGACATGTCGACGTTGGCGCGGTTGGCCGCGCGGGTCAGCGCGGCGCGATCCTCGACGCTCAGGCTCGCCCAGACCGGGCCGGCAATCGTGAAGTTCGATGTCGCGTGATAGGTGCCGAGCTGCAGCGTGGTGACGGAGGTGACCAGTTCGACCAGGCGGAACGACAGCAGGTCGGCGACCGAGGCCATGGTGCCGTCGATCACGCCCTGCGACATCGATTCGAACGTGTCCAGCACCGAGATGTTGGCTGGGCTGGCGCCGAAATGCTCCGCCCAGCGCGAGAACGGCGCGCCGCCGCTGCGCAGCCGCAGCCCTTCGAGGTCGGCCGCGCCGTGCACCGGCTTGGTGGTCAGCAGCGCATAGACGTCGGACGAGCCCGAGCCGAGATAGACCACCCCGAACTGGGTCAGCTCGGCCTGGCACGGCCCACAGGTGACCATGTACTCGGTCATGGCCGCGGCCATCGCATGGGCGTCGCGGCCGGCCAGCGCCAGCTCGCCCGCCAGCGACATGTTGGGCAGCTCGGCCGGGAAGTACAGCGGCAACAGGTTGCCGATCTCCGCGATCTGGCTCTGCAGCGCCTCCTTCATCTGGCCCAGGTTCACCACCTCCGGCCCCAGGATCTGGGCGGTCAGCCGGCCTTCCGACTCCTCGGGCAGATACTCGGCCAGCTTGGCATAGAGGTGGCTGTAGGCCGGGTGTGCCGGCGGCGCGGCAGGCGCGATGCGCAGCTCGCGCGTCTGCGCCTGGGCTGCCGCCAGGCCGGCGCCAAGCGCGATCGCCGCCGCCGCGGCCACGGTCAACAGATGCCTTTTCATCTCGATTTCCTCCCTTGCTTGGGTCAGTCGTCGTTGGCTTCGACCTTGTTTTCGTTGGTGCCGTCCTAGAGGCCGAGCAGCCTCCGGGCGTTGTCTTTCAGGATCAGGGGGCGGACCTCGTCGCGGATGGCGATGTCCGCGAAGTCGGCCAGCCAGCGGTCCGGCGTGATCGCCGGCCAGTCGGAGCCGAACAGCACCTTGTGCTTCAGCAGCGTGTCGGCATAGCGGACCAGGATCGGCGGGAAATACTTCGGCGACCAGCCCGACAGGTCGATATAGACGTTGGGCTTGTGGGTCGCGACAGACAGAGCCTCCTCCTGCCAGGGAAAGGAGGGGTGGGCCAGGATGATCGGCATGTCGGGGAAGTCGGCAGCGACGTCGTCGAGATGGATCGGGTTGGAGTATTTCAGCCGCATGCCCATGCCGCCGCGCATGCCGGCGCCGACCCCGGTCTGGCCGGTATGGAACAGGGCGATGGCCCCCGCCTCCGCGATCGCCTCGTACAGCACATAGGCGCCGCGGTCGTTCGGGTAGAAGCCCTGCATCGTCGGGTGGAACTTGAAACCGCGCACGCCGAACTCGCGCACCAGCCGGCGCGCCTCGCGCGCGCCGGTCCGCCCCTTCGCCGGGTCGATCGAGGCGAACGGGATCATCACGTCGGCGTTGTCGGCCGCGATGCGCGCCACCTCCTCGTTGGCATAGCGGCGAAAGCCGGTGTTGCGTTCGGCATCGACCGGGAAGATCACGCAGCCGATGCTCCGCTCGCGGTAGTAGGCGGCGGTCTGCTCCACCGTCGGCAGCTGCCCGGCGCCGGCCGGGTTGCGGAAATACTTGGCCATCCCGGCCTGGAACTCGTCGTAGCCGTCGTCGCGCGGCCCGCAGCACGGCTCCTCGGCGTGGGTGTGGATGTCGAGCGCGACCAGGGCGTCGACGTTCATGCCGCCCCTCCCCGTTCGAGCCCGGCCAGCTTCTGCAACAGCCGGCGCAGTTCGTCCTGCTCCGGCTGGGTCAGCCGGCTGAGCGGATGCTCGTGCACGGCGAAGAACGCTGCCTTGTGGCCTTCGACGAAGTCGCGCCCGGCGGCGGTCAGGCTCAGTTCGACGGCGCGGCGGTCGTCGTCGGGCACCACCCGCGCCACGAAGCCGCGATCCTCGAAGCCGCGCACCAGCTTGGTCATGTGGGCCGGCTTGATCAGCAGTTCCTGCGCCAGCACGCCCTGGCGCACGCCGGGATTGCGCAGGATCAGCCACAGCACCGAGAACTCGCCGGGCCTGAGCCCGAGGTCGCCGACCTGCGCGTAGAACTGCTCGAAGATCTTCAACTGGCCGATGCGGATCAGAAAGCCGAGCGATTCGCGCAGCGGGCCATAGTCGAGGGCATCGTCCCGCACCAGCGTCTGCACCCCGCCGTCGCGCACGGTCAGGCCTCCTGCGGGCCGGTCAGCTTCGCCGCGCGCTTCTCGAGGAACGCGCGCAGCCGCTCCCGCGCCTCGGGGCTTTCCGTGGTGAAGGCGGAGACGAAGGATTCGACGAACAGCCCGTCGTCCCGGTTCATGTCGCGGATCCGCGGCAGCGCGTTGACGATCGCGTAGTTCGACATCGCCGAGTTGGTCGCAGCCGCGCGCGCCAGTGCGGTCGCCTTGTCGAGCGCGCCACCGGGTTCGACCACATATTGCACCAGGTTCCAGCGCTCCGCGTCGTCGGCGGAGACGGTGCGGCCGGTCAGCATCATGTCGGTCATCCGCGCCACGCCGATCAGCCTGGCCGTGCGGACCGAGCCGCCGCCGCCGACGAAGATGCCGCGCTGGCCCTCGGGCAGGGCGAAGAAGGCCGACCGGTCGGCGACGCGGATATGGGTCGCGGAAGCGAGCTCGACGCCGCCGCCGACCACGGCGCCGTGCAGGGCGGAAACCCACGGGATGCTGCCCTGCTCGATCATGGTGAAAACGGTGTGCCAGCGCTGCGAGCCGCGCACCGCCTCGATCTGCGAGCGGGTGACGTGTTCGGCCAGATCGAGGCCGGCGCAAAAGTTGCTGCCGTGGCCGAACAGCACCGCCGCCCGCGCCTCTGCCTCCGCCCGCTGCACGACGGCAGCCAGCCGCTCCACCACCTCGTCGTTGATCGCGTTGCGCTTCTGCGGCCGGTTCAGGCCGACGAACGCGATGTCGTCGCGCAGCGCGTAGCTGACCGGTGCGGCGTCGGCCGCAGTCTCGGCGCTCGCATCCACCGCATGCAGGCCGACCTGACGCTGGGGCATGGACCAGCCCTTGACTAGTTTCCTTGGATAATGTTTCCATGAAAACAGAAGGGGTCGGGCCCGTCAAGCCCGCACTCGGAGCCGCGCTCGGCAAAGGACGGCACAGGGAGGCACCGCGATGGCGCAGTCCGCGCTGCGCACGGCCAGGCTTTGGACGCCCAGCGTCCGCATGCAGGAGCGGGCCGACGGCGCGGTGCTGGTGTGGCAGGACGATCCGCTCGGCCCCTATCCCGATCGGCTCACCGACCGGCTGATCCACTGGGCGACGGTGGCGCCGGCGCGGCCCTGGCTGGCGCAGCGCGACGGGTCCGGCGTTTGGCGCAAGGTCGGCTATGGCGAGGCGCTGGACATCGTGCGGCGCATCGGCCAGGCGCTGCTGGACCGCGGGCTTTCGGTCGAGCGCCCGCTGCTTATCCTGTCGGAGAACGACATCGAGCACGCCCTGATCGCGGTCGCCGCCCAGCATGTCGGCGTGCCCTCCGCGGCGGTCTCCCCCGCCTATTCGCTGATCTCGACCGATTTCGCCAAGCTGCGTGACATCGCGGCACAGGTGACTCCCGGCCTGGTTTTCGCCGCCGACGGCGCGCGCTATGGCCGGGCAATCGACGCGGCGATCGACCCGCGGGTGCCGATCGTGACCGCCGTCGCCCCGCCTGTGGGGCGGCGCCACATCGCCTTCGCCGAACTGGCATGCACGCCGGCCGGCGAAGCCGTCGACCGCGCCCATGCCGCGACCGGCCCGGACACCATCGCCAAGTTCCTGTTCACCTCGGGCACCACCGGCGCGCCCAAGGCGGTCATCCAGTCGCAGCGGCTGATCTGCTCGAACCAGGAAATGGTGGCCAGCTGCTATGCCTTCATGCGCGACGAACCGCCGGTGGTGGTCGACTGGGCGCCCTGGAACCACACCGCCAGCGGCAACAAGGTGTTCAACATGGTGCTGTACAACGGCGGCACCTACTACATCGACGAAGGCAAGCCGACGCCGGCCGGGATCGAGGCGACCATCCGCAACCTGCGCGAGGTGTCGCCGACCTGGTACTTCAACGTGCCGGCCGGTTACGAGGCGCTGGTGGCGGCGATGGAGCAGGACGCCACCCTGCGCCGCAGTTTCTTCCGCGACCTGCGGATGATGATGTACGCCGGTGCCGGCATGGCCCAGCACACCTGGGACCGGCTGTCGGCGCTGGCGGAGCGGACGCTGGGACACCGGGTGCTGCTGGCCACCGGCCTGGGCGCTACCGAGACCGGCCCGTTCGCGCTGATGTGCACCGACGAGCAGCAGACGCCCGGCAACGTCGGCATCCCTGCCCACGGCGTGACGCTGAAGCTGGTCCCGCAGGGCGACCGCCTGGAGGCGCGGGTGAAGAGCCCCGCCAACACCCCCGGCTACTGGCGCAACCCGGCATTGACCGCAGAAGCATTCGACGACGAGGGCTTCTACCGGCTGGGCGATGCGCTGCGCTTCGCGGTACCCGGCGACGCGACCAAGGGTTTCCTGTTCGACGGCCGCATCGCCGAGAACTTCAAGCTGCGCACCGGG
Organism: Alphaproteobacteria bacterium; assembly: GCA_041396705.1. NCBI lineage: Bacteria > Pseudomonadati > Pseudomonadota > Alphaproteobacteria > Alphaproteobacteria bacterium. The sequence goes on along the minus strand of JAWKYB010000004.1, from coordinate 213,665 downwards.
TCCTTCGTCGCGGTAGGCCCGTTGCGTGCGGGGCTGATCGACGCGCTCGGCGGCCTGGCCCGGGATGCCGTGATCGCCGGCGAGGATCGCGCGGAGCTCGGCGCGCTGTTGATTCCGGCCATGCCTGCGCTGCGCGCCCTGATTGCCGACGGCAGCGAACGCGACGACGCCGCGGTACTGGCTCACCCGCGGGTGCGCAGCCGCCTCGCCGCGCTGCTGGCGGCCCACGCCGCCACGGCGACCGGCTCGTCGAACCGGATCGCGCGGGCGCTGTTCCTGGCCGAGCCGCCGTCGCTGGACAAGGGCGAGATCACCGACAAGGGCTCGATCAACCAGCGGGCGGTGCTGCGCCACCGCGCGTCGCTGGTCGATGCGCTCTACCGCGACGACGACCCGCGCGTCGTCCGGCCTGCCGACGCCGACGCGGCCGCATGACCGCGTGCGGCGGCGGCGGACCGGTACGATAGCCGGCATGGCCCGCTATGCCGATCAGGCCGCGCAGACGGTCCGGCGGCTGCTGGCGACCCCCGGCTGGCGCCGGATCGCCGCCCTGCGTCCGGAACTCGATGCCGAAACGGTGACCCTGGCGGTCGACGCGGCGGCCGGTCTCGCCGAGCAGACCCTGGCCCCGCTCGACCCGGTTGCCGACCGCCAGGGCTGCAGGCTCGACCGCGGCCGCGTCGTCACGCCGGACGGCTATGGCGCGGCCTGGCGCACGCTGGCGCGGGCCGGCTGGATCGGCATCGACCTGCCGGAGATCCACGGCGGCCAGGGGCTGCCGCTGGCGCTGCAGGCGGCCTGCCAGCCGCTGCTGGACCGCGCCTGCCCCGCCTTCATGATGGCGGCGGGCGCCAGCCGCTGCGCCGCGCGCCTGCTTGCGGCGGTCGCGGACGCCGACACCGCGCGCGACTGGATTCCGATGCTGGTCGCCGGCGCTTGGGCGGCGACGATCTGCATCTCCGAGCCGGACGCGGGCTCCGACGTCGGCCGCATCCGCACCGCCGCGCGCCGTACCGCCGACGGCTGGCGCGTCACCGGCACCAAGACCTGGATCTCGTTCGGCGACCACGACCTGGCCGAGCGGATCGGCCACTGCCTGCTCGCCCGCTCCGGCTCGGATCCGGGCACGCGCGGCCTCAGCCTGTTCCTGGTCCCGGACCGCCACCCCGACGGCACGCGCAACGGCGTGACCGTCGAACGGATCGAGGAAAAGATGGGCCTGCACGGATCGCCGACATGCACGCTGCGGTTCGCGGACGCCCAGGCCGTGCCGCTCGGCACGGAAGGGCGCGGCCTTGCCGCCCTGTTCGCGATGATCGCGCCGATGCGCCTGCTGACCGGCTGCCAAGGCCTGGGCATCGCATTCGGCGCCCATGCGGTCGCGCGCCGCTATGCCGGCGAACGCCGCCAGGGCGGCGCGCCGGACGCGGAGCAGCCGCCGATCGCGAGCCACGACGACGTGCGTCGCCAACTGATCGCGATCGAAAGCGATATCGCCATCCTGCAGGCGGCGACGCTGGAACTGGCAACGGCGATGGACCTGGCGGACAGCGAGCCCGATCCCGACGCGCGCACCGCCCATGCCGCGGCGGCGGCCTGGATGCTGCCGCTGATCAAGACATTCGGCGCCGAAACCGGCTTCAACGCCGCCAGCGCCGCGATCCAGCTGCTGGGCGGCGCCGGCTATACCCGCGAGTGGCCGGTCGAGCAGGCGCTGCGCGATTCCCGGGTGCTGACCATCTACGAGGGCACCACCGGCATGCAGGCGCTGGATTTCCTGAAACGCCGGCATTGGGCCGATGGCGGAGCCGGACTCGCCACGGTGCTGGCCCGCATGCGGCAGGAGATCACCGCATGTCGCGCGGTCGCGCCCGCCGCGGCCGACGCCGCGGCCATCGTCGATGCGTTCGCGGCGCTGGCCGCAGAGATGCTCGGCCGGCGCGACACGCCGCGACGCGGCGAATACGGCGCCGACGGGTTCCTGCGCGCCGGCTGGCTGTGCATGTCGGCGTGGATGGCCGCCCGGCTCTGCGCCGGCGACACGGCCGGCGACCGCAGGCTCGGCGCATTCAGGCTCGCCACGCTGGCCGACGACCTGGCCCAGGCCGCGGCACGATGCCGGACCGACTCCGCCCTGGCCGACGGCCATTTCGCCGACGCCGGCTGAGTCGGACGCGCATACACCCGTAGTCTCCACCCGCCGGACGCCGACCGTGGGTTGACCGCCGGCGGCCCACTGCCAGCACTGGCTGCAGGTCCCGCGCCGATTCGGTCGGCATCGACCGATTCTGGGCGTTACGACACTCGACATTCCGGTCCGCAACCGCAATTCTGCAGCACTGCGATGCGGCACGGCGCGCCCTGCCGTCGACCGCGAGCGGCGGGTCGCGCCGCCGGCACCCCCGAACCGGTCCGGCCGGGACCCGGGCCGGCGCGGGGACCGCGAGGCAGAGGGCTCGATGCACGCATGAAAAACCCGGTGCCCGCCACGTCCTACCCGATGCTGCGCAACATCGCACTGTTCGCCGACCTGTCCGATTCGGCACTGGGCGACATCGCCGAGCGCACCACCTGGGCGCGCTACGACCGGCGCCAGCAGATCGTGGGCGAAGGCGACAGCACCACCGACGTGTTCTTTGTCATCGAGGGCACGATCGAGGCCAAGAGCTTCTCGGCCCAGGGCAAGGAAGTGACCTATTCCGAGACCGGGCAAGGCGGGCTGTTCGGCGAGTTCTCCGCCATCGACGGCGAGCCGCGGTCCGCCACCATCATCGCCACCGAGCTCAGCCTGGTGGCTCGCATGACGGCCGCCGATTTCCTGGCCGCGCTGCTGGCCAACCCCGAGCTGCACATGCGGCTGACCGAGCTTCTGGTGATGAAGGCGCGCGCGATGAGCCGGCGCATCTTCGAGTTCAGCACCCTGGCGGTGCGCAACCGGATCCACGCCGAGCTGCTGCGGCTGGCCAAGGCCGATGCGGCTGCGGACAACACCGCGGTGATCGAGCCCGCGCCGACACATCACGAGCTGGCCACGCGGGTGAGCACCCACCGCGAGGCGGTGACCCGCGAGCTGAACCAGCTGTCGGCCAAGGGCATATTGAAGGCGGCCAAGCGCCAGATCCTGATCACCGACGTCCAGCGCCTCCAGGACCTGGTCGAAGAACCGTCGTTCGACTAGCGCGGTCCGACAGCTCCAGCCCGGCGCTGCGCGGGACCGGCGAGAATCCCGGTTTCCACCACGTGCCTTTCGACAGCGATTCCCCGCGCAATGTGCGAAAACTCACATTCAGCGCGCGACCCACATTTCAGGATGGTCATGTCGCAACGGCACACTCTCGCATGCCGCTGCGGCGGCAGGCGGACCGCCTCCCTAGCCCGCAGAAGGCAAGGAGCCGCCGACCAGACAGGGGGACGTCATGCCGGCAGTGCGTGCGCAATATTCCCTTCGCGACCGTCACGGCCAGACCGCGGCCAGCCACCGCTCCACCACCCGGCAGCGCCACTTGGCGACCCGGCCGGACAGTTCCCTGCTGAGGCTTCGAACCGTCGTCGCAGGACGGACGGCACGAGACGCCGGTTTTCGTGTGCCGCCCGCAATTTTCAGCACGTAACCCTAAGTATCCCAGCGCGGGTTTCGGCCCGTTGGGCGGTGCACTTGGTCGCCAGCTCCCACATCCAACAGTGAGAGCTGGCGACCAGCTTATTCGCAGTCCGCACACGCCATCGGCACCAGGCCGCCCGGCCGTCGGGTTTGACCGGCGCCGCCGGCGCGTGTCACGCTGACGGCCGATCCCTCCGTCGGCAAGATCAGAGCCATGGCGCTGTTGCAGGTACGCGGCCTTACCCGATCCTACTACGGCATCCGCGCGCTCGACGGTGCCGATCTCGACGTTGCGGAAGGCACGATCACCGGCCTGATCGGCCCGAACGGCGCCGGCAAGACCACCCTGTTCAACTGCGTTTCCGGCACCGTGCCGCCCGACGGCGGCACGGTCACCTTCGCCGGCCGCGACGTCACCGGCTTCGCGCCCGATGCGGTGACGCGGACCGGCCTGGTCCGCACCTTCCAGATCGCGCGCGGGTTCCCGCGGCTCAGCGTTCTGGAAAACCTGATGCTCTACGGCACCGGCCAGCCGGGCGAAAGGCTGCTGCCGGCGCTCGGCCGCAGCCCGGCGATGCGCCGGCGCGAGGCCGAGCTTCGCGACCGCGCCATCGCGGTGGCGCAGCGCCTGAACCTCGCCGCCGTGATCGACAACCCGGCCTCCGCCCTGTCCGGCGGGCAGAAGAAGCTGCTCGAGCTCGGCCGCGCACTGATGGCCGAGCCGCGGATGATCCTGCTCGACGAGCCGATCGCCGGGGTCAATCCCACGCTCAGCCGCGAGATTGCCGATCAACTGACCCGCCTGCGCACCGAGGGCATGACACTGCTGATCGTCGAGCACGACATGGACATGATCGCCCGCCTGTGCGACCCGGTGGTGGTGATGGCGGCGGGCCGGCGGCTGACCGAAGGCAGCTTCGCCGCGGTGGCCGACGACCCCCGGGTGCAGGAGGCCTATCTGGGCGCGCGGCAATGGGCCTGCTGACCGTCAGCGGCCTCGTGGCCGGCTATTCCAGCGCCGACATGATCCTGAAGGGAGTCGACCTGGAGGTCGATGCCGGCGAGATCGTCTGCATCATCGGCCCGAACGGGGCCGGCAAGTCGACGCTGCTGAAGGCGATCGCCGGCCTGCTGCGCGTCGGTTCCGGCGCGGTCAGGCTGGGCGAGCGGGCGATCACCGGGCTCGCCGCGCGCGAGGTGGCGCGGGCCGGCGTCGCCTTCGTGCCGCAGGAGGCGAACGTGTTTCCCACGCTGTCGATCCGGGAGAACCTGGAGATCGGCGGCTATGTCGAGCCGGCGCGCACCCGCGCGCGCATCGAGGCGGCGTTCGCCCGCTTTCCCCTGCTGGCCGAGCGCAGGCGCGCGGCGGCGCGAACGCTGTCCGGCGGTCAGCGTCAGATCCTGGCCATCGCCATGGCGCTGATGGTCGAGCCGCAGGTGCTGATGCTCGACGAGCCGAGCGCCGGGCTGTCGCCGGTCGCGGCCGACCAGCTGTTCGCGACGATCCGCGAGGTGCAGCGCGACGGCGTCGCCATCGCCCTGGTCGAGCAGAACGCGCTGCAGGCGCTCGCCCTGTCCGACCGCGCCTACATCCTGGTCGACGGCCGCAACGCCCGCACCGGCCCGGCCGCCGAGATCGCGGCCGACCCCGCGACCCGCAAGGCCTTCCTCGGCGGCTGACCCGCCACGCGGGGCGGCGCGCATCCGCGCTCGTCATTTGCGGCGAGGCTGCTAAGCTTCGCGCGGAGCCGGCCCGACAGGCTCGCGACAAGAGGGGAGAAACCGACGATGACCGCAATCCACACCTCGCGCCGTCGGCTGCTGCAGGGCGGTGCCGCCCTCGGCGCCGCCCTGACCGGCTCGCTGGCCGCGCCGCGCCTGCTGCGCGCACAGGACGGCCCGATCAGCGTCGGCAGCCTGACGCCGCTGACCGGCGTCGGCGGCAGCTACGGGCCGTTCATGCGCGACGCGATCGCCGGCGTGATCGACCAGGTCAACGCGGCCGGCGGCGTGCTCGGCCGCCAGATCGCGCTGACCTCGGAAGACACCCAGACCAACCCCGAGGCGGCCGTGCGCGCCGCCCGCAAGCTGATCGACGTCGACGGCGTCGCCGCGATCATGGGCACCTGGGCCTCGTCGGTTACCACCGCGGTGGCCCCGCTGTGCTGGGAAAGCGGCACCATGCTGTTCTGCGTGTCCGGTGCCGACAGCATCACCGAGCTGCCGCACCAGGGCTTCATCGCGCGGACCCAGCCGAACTCCAAGCTGCAGATCCAGGTGGCCGGCGACTTCATGGTCGCCGAGGGCGGCGACAGCTTCGCCTGGATCGGCCCGCAGACGCCGTTCGCGCAGAGCTCGATCGACATCCTTGCCGCCGCCGCGGATGCCAGCGGCAAGGCGATGGCATCGTTGATCTACGAGGCCGACAAGACGACCTATCGCTCCGAGGTCGACGACATCATGCGCGGCAATCCCGATTTCATCATGCTGGGCGGCTATGCGGCCGACAGCACCATCCTGCTGCGCGACCTCTACCAGGCCGGCTACGAGGGCAAGCTGATCGGGCCCGCCTATGCGGTGAACGCGTCGGTGCTGGAGGCACTGCCGGCCGAGGTGGTCGAGGGCCTGTTCACCTGGGAGGGTTCGCCGGCGATCGACAGCGGCGCCTATGCCAAGGTGCAGGCGATCCTGGGCGTGGACGAGGTCGACCCCTATTCCGCCCAGACCTACGACCACGCCAGCCTGGCCATATTGGCCATGGGCGCGGCCGGTGCGGCCAGCGGGACCGCGATCAAGGATGCGCTGCGCAGCGTCAGCCAGGGCGGCGGCGAGACGGTCGACAACGCGGTCGACGGCCTGGCCCGGCTCGCCGACGGCGTCAAGATCGACTATTCCGGCGCCAGCGGACCGTGCGACTTCGACGCCATCGGCGACATCACCGGGACCCAGTTCGTGTTCAAGCGCATCGCCGGCGGCGTGCCGGAGGTCTACAAGCGGGTCTAGCGCGCCGAGCCGGCGCGGCGGGCCCGTGCTCGACCTGCTGCCGCAGCTGCTGATCAACGGGATCGTCTCGGGCACCCTGCTGGCGATCCCGGCGATCGGCTTCACCGCGATCTACGCGGTGCTGCGCTTCCCCAACTTCTCGGTCGCGTCGCACGCCACCATCGGCGCCTTCGCCGGCTTCGCGGCCAACGTCTGGCTGGGCCTGCCGGTGATCCCGGCACTGGCCTGCGCCTTCGTCGTCGCCGGGCTGATCGGCCTGGTCAGCGACGAGATCGTGCTGCGGCCGCTGCGCCCGCACGGCGCGCTGACCGCGGCGATCGCCTCGATCGCGCTGACGGTGGTGCTGGAGAACGTCGTCCGGTTCGCCTTCGGCAACGAGCTGCGCGGCTACGACCTGCCGCTGGTGCGCGACTGGCGCTTCTGGGGCATCCGCATCGGCCCGCAGCAGGTGGAAAACCTGGCGTTGGCGCTGGCGATCATGGCCGCGGTGTTCGCCTTCCTCAGCTTCACCCGCATCGGCAAGGCGATGCGCGCGGTCGCCGACAACCCGGCGCTGGCCGACATCAAGGGCGTCAACGCGCTGCAGATCGGCCGGCTGACCGCCTTCGTCGGCATGGGGCTGGTCGGCGTCGGCGGCATGCTGCTCGGCCTCGGCACCTCGATCGACCCGCTGACCGGCTTCCGCTTCATCCTGTCGATCTTCGCCGCCGCGGTGGTCGGCGGGCTGGGCAGCATTCCCGGCGCGGTCGCCGGCGCCATGGTCGTCGGCGTCGGCGAGGAGCTGTCGTTGCTGGTGCTCGAGCCGACCTACAAGAGCGCGGTCGGCTTCCTCGCCATCCTCGCCGTGCTCACGCTCAGGCCGCGCGGCCTGCTCGGCGAACGGGCCTATTGAGCGGCGCCGGCGATGGAAAACTACCTGATCTCGATCGTCACCTTCGGCGCTTTCTACGCCCTGCTGGCGCTCGGCCTGAACCTGATCTGGGGCATGACCGGGATGATCAACCTCGGGCTGGCCGGGTTCTTCGCCTTCGGCGCCTATGCCTCGGCCCTGGTCACCACCGCCGGCGGCATGCCGATCCTGCTCGGGCTGATCGTCGCGGTCGCCGCCGCCGGCGCGGCCGGCGCGCTGCTGACGCTGATCACCATGCGGTTGCGCGGCGACTATCTCGCCATCGTCACGCTGGGCTTCTCCGAAGTGATCCGGCTGATCGCCGCCAACGAGATCTGGCTGACCAACGGCACCGACGGCATCTCCGGCATCCCCGGCCCGCTCAAGGGAAGCCTGGACCCGGCCGGGTTCAACCTGCTGTTCGCCGGCATCGCGCTGGCCGTGGTCGTGGCCATGGTCTTTCTCGCCCAGCGGCTGCGCCACAGCCCCTATGGCCGGGTGCTGCGCGCCATCCGCGATGACGACCTGGTCGCGGCGGTCGCCGGCAAGCGCGTGCGCCGGTTCAAGGTCCAGGCCTTCGCGCTCGGCGCCGGGTTGATGGGCCTGGCCGGCGCGCTGTACGGCCATTACACCAGCTACATCGCGCCGGACATCTTCCGGCCGCTGATCACCATCTACATCTTCCTGGCGCTGACAGCCGGCGGCACCGGCAACAACGTCGGCGCCGTGCTCGGCGGCTTCCTGGTCATGGCGGTGCTGGAGGCGACCCGCTTCATCGCCGAGATCGCGCCGGACCTGCCCGGCGCCCAGCTGGCCGCGCTGCGCGAGATCCTGGTCGGCACCATCCTGATCGTGGTGATGCGGATCCGCCCGCAGGGCCTGATCCCGGAACGGATCGCGACCCGCAGCGACCGGCCCTGACCCGGTCTCAGCCGAGCGTGTCCTTGTGGAACACGCCGCCCTTCACGATCGCGCGCAGGCAGGCGTCGTGCCGTTCCAGCACGCCGATGTCGGCGAGCGGGTCGCCGTCGACCACCAGCAGGTCGGCCAGCGCGCCCGGCGCGACCACGCCGAGTTCGCCCGAACGCTGCAGCACCTCGGCGTTGTTGGTCAGGGCCTGGGTCAGCACCTCGAACGGGCTCAGCACCTCGGCGCGCAGCGTGAATTCGCGCGACTGGTAGCGGTGCATCTCGCCCAGCAGGTCGGTGCCCAGCCCGACCTTGACCCCGGCCCGCTTCAGGATCTCCAGCGAGCCGAGGCCGGCCTCGGTCACGTCGCTGAGCTTGGCCAGGCTCACCGCCGGCAAGCCCAGCTCGGCGCCGTAGCGGGTCATCGCCTCGTAGGTCACCAGCGTCGGCACCACGAAGGCGCCGTGCGCGGCGCAATGGCGCGCGGTGGCCTCGTCGATCAGGTTGGCATGCTCGATGGTGCGCACGCCATAGCTGACGCAGCGCGCGATCGCCTCCGGCGTGTAGGCGTGCGCCATCACATAGGTGCGCCAGCTGGTCGCCTCCCACACCGCGGCGCGGATCTCGTCCTCGGAATATTGCAGGTTCCAGATCGGGTCGGTCGGCGATGCGACGCCGCCCGAGGCCATGATCTTGATCTGGGTGGCACCGCGGCGCAGCTCCTGCCGCGCGGCGCGGCGGACCTCGTCGACCCCGTCGGCGATGCTGGCCAGCGAGGCGCCGCGACAGCAGTGGCACACGCCGGCACTCGACGGCTCGAACGGCGAAAAGTCGCCATGCCCGCCCGACTGCGACAGCGCCTTGCCGGCAAAGAACAGCCGCGGGCCCTTGATCAGCCCGCTCTCGACCGATTTCGCCAAGCCATAGTCGGCGCCGGCGGCGTCGCGGATGGTGGTGAAGCCGCGCATCAGCGCGTCCTCCAGCAACCCGGCCGCCTTGATCGCCAGCATCGACGGCGCCATGTGCTCGATCCGCCGGATGTCCGGGTCGACCGCGATGGCGTGGAAATGCGCGTCGATCAGGCCCGGCATCAGCGTCTTGCCGGCCAGGTCGACGGTGCGGTCGACCGGCGTGGCGATCGGCGTGTCCGACACCTCGACGATGCGATCGCCCTCCACCGCCACATGGCAGCCGGGCCGCAGGTGCGGCGTGGTGCCGTCGAACAGGGCCGCGTTCTTGAACAGGATGGTGGTCATGGTCGCGGCGCCCCGTCGGTGATGGCCTGCACGATGCATCGCATATCAGCGGACCGCGGCCGGTTCGACAAGTGTGGATGCATCCGCGGGCGGCGGGCGCGATGCGGAGGGGCACGAGCTGGAGGGCGCGAAGCGGCGGGGCGCGACGGGATCGGCCGCGCCCCGCCTGGGTACGCCCGGCGCACAGGGCGCGCCGGGCGGCTGGGTCACTTCGTCTGCGCGAGCTTGCGCTCGGTCGCCTTCACCACCGAGTCGAGCACCTTGCGCTTCTTCATGGTGCTGACCGCACTCTCCAGCACCTGGCTGGCACCCTTGCCGTCGCCGGCGTCCGACATGGCCTCGGCAAGCGCATTCAACTGGCCGAAATAGGCGATGTGGCCGAGCGTCTGTGCCGCCGCCTCGGGCTGCTTGATCAGCGCCTCCTTCTGCTGCTTCGCCCCCGCGTCGATCCGCTCGGCAGCGGCGACGATCTCCAGCTCGTCACGGTCCTTCGCCTGCAGCAGCTTGAAGTGCCGCAGCAGCGGGTTGGACAGCGCGACCGCCGCATGGCGCGCGGCCGGGTTGGCGGCGCAGCGCGCCTCGACCTCGCGGAGCGTGTCGTTGGCCCGTTCAAGCGATGGCGCCCCGGCGAAGGCGAGGGTACGGCCGACGTCCTCGGCGAAGTAGTCCGGCGCCACCGCCGTCTCCTCGCCGTCGGCCGGCGTGCCGACGAAGATGCGCAGCACGTTGGAAACCACCAGTTCGCCGGCCGCCAGCACCATCGCCTGGACCGTGTAGAAGCCTGGCTCGTCGATCAGCCAGCCGTCGGTCGATGCGCTGATCATGTGCGCGCCGTACAGCGATTCGCCGGGCTTCAGCGCGGTGTTGTGCGGCTCGTGGCAATAGGTGGCGAAGGGACGCCACTTCCGCGTCTCGCCGCCGTCGCGCCTGACGATCACGGCGATATGGCGGCCGTCCTTCAGCAGGTCGTCGTCCACTTCGACCCGCTCGCTCGAGGTGTTGGTGAGTTTCAGCTCCAGGTTCACAGGCTCCAGGAACCGGTAGGCGTTGACCTCGCGGTTCGGCCGCAGCCTGAGCTGGAAGGCGCGCGGACCGGTCAGCGCGTCGGAGTCCTCGAAGCCGTGGTGCGAGAACCAGTCCTCGTTGCCCATCTGGACGAACCGCCGCGGGGCATGGCGCATGAAGACCAGTTCGTCGTCGGTGAAGCGGAAGCGGAAGTCGGCGAAGAAGGCGCCCTGCCCGCCCGAGACCCGGAACGGGTAGTTCATGAAGCTGCGCGCTTCCGGGGCATTGGCCAGCGGTATCCACGGCGTGCCCAGGGCCTTCTGCCAGGCGTGGGCCAGGTTGAACGCGTGACCCATCTCGTGCACCGCGGTCCAGAACACCATCCGCCGGCGCCAGGCCGCCGCATTGGCGTCGCCGGCCGGCGCGTCCTGGATGAAGCTGTCGGTGAAGATGGCGGTGCCCTGCCGGTGATTGGCGCCGATGTCGTCGAACATGATGCCGCCCAGGCTGCGGCCCTGGTCGTGGCGGGCGGCATAGAGAACCCACATCGCCCACTGCGGCCGGTCGGCGAAACGCGACCAGAATGCGACCATCGCGTTGTGCATCTCGGCGTCGGACCAGGTGCCGTTGGCGCCCGCACCGGAGGTCGGGATGACCCCGCCGCCCGGCGACATCGCGACGTCGAAACCGGCGCGCTGATACACGGTCTGCAGCGAGATCGTCTCGACCGGCAGATCGGCCGGACGGTTCGGGTGTGCCCCGATGTCGTGGGTGGTCACCGGCGTGCCGGCGTTGGACACGCAATCGACCTCGAACTCGACCGGATCGAAATAGGGCGAGACGAAGCTGAGATCGTAGGTGCGCCGCGCACCGCCGCTGCCGATCAGCGCCAGCTGGTATTGCCCGTAGCCGATGCCCGCGGTGCGCGAGGCGGTGAACTCGACCCGGTCGCCCTGGATCAGGGTCGAATCGCCGTCGCGATAGGTGATCTGCGCCTCGATGCGCCGGTTGTTGAAGCCGACGCAGCGGTCGCTGGTCACTTCCGCGATCGCATGGGCGGTCGAGCGCGGCACCAGACGGCTGACCTCGATGCTGATCCGGTGCTGCGGGTAATAGCGGTCCACGTCCACCCGGACCGTCATGGTCAGCAGCGCCAGCGGCAGCAGCGGCCGGGCCGGCAGCGCCGGCTGCGGGCCGACCGGCGACGGGGAAGGCTGCGGCGCCGGGCCGGGCAGCGGGGTCAGCAGGCGTGGCCGGAAGACGTATCGGCCGCTGACGGCGGAGCACAGGTTGAGCGGCAGCGGCACCCGCGGGAACGGATCCGGCAGCGGGATCGGGCCCGGCAGCGGCGTCGGCCCCGGGGTCGGCAGCGGCCGCGGCAGCGGACCGGGCAATGGCCCGGGGATCGGAAAGCCGCCGGGCACAGACCTGGCCTGCTCGGCGTAGAGGTCGTCGTCGGGCGCCGAGACGCTGCCCCCCACGAAATCCGGGTGGTTGTCGTCGGCAATCAAATGGGTTTCGAGAGCAATCGCGGCGCGCGACGAAGCCGCCGCCTTCTTTCGTGTCGCAGTCTTCGTGGCCATGCAAATACCCTCCCTGGCCCTGGGGCGAGAACGGTATCCGCCGGACGCCTAAAGGTATCCGGGAGACCTCTCCGTCGCACCGACGACTAGCCTGTCTTCCTCGCGGTTGATGACGACGAAGGGGTGGGACTCATCCACCGCGATGGTGGCACCGCCTGGCTCGTCGCCCGCGTGCACCGTGACCTCCTGGCCCGGCAGCAGGTGCAGTCGCTCGATATGTGCCAGCCCGGTCTGCATGCGGGTGCTGGCCTGGAAGCGGGCGACGACACTGCCGTCGACGGCGACGGTCACCGTTTCGCCCGTGAACCCCTCCTGGAAATGGAGTTCGTATTCCAAGCCTGCGCGACTCCCTTCCGGGCCGCCCCGACGCCTTCTGCCGGCGGCGGGTCCATCCATGAACCGGAGCGGCCGAGCGGACGCTAATGTTACTCGGCAATGGCACACTCAATACGGTCAGGTCCAACCTGACTACAATGCTTTTACTTTGCCGTCGCGATATTTGCTGTGCGCATTCACACATTTTTCTCGCGATCGCCCGCACGGCCGGGCGCCGGGCCCCGCCCGATGGCGCCGTTGACCGCCATGGCTCCTGCGGCGTAGGGTTTTAGTGAGGCTAAAAACCAGCGATCGGTAGTGCGCCATGGCCAGCGACATGACCGCCAGCCTGCCGGAGCGCCTGCGGTCGCGGCGCAAGGCGCTGGGGTTGACGTTGCGCGATGTCGCCGACGAGGCCAGGCTTTCGGTCGGCTTCATCTCGCAGATCGAGCGCGGGCTGGCCACGCCTTCCCTGACATCGCTGGTCGAGATCGCCCGCGCGCTGGCGCTCGACCCCGGCGCGCTGCTCGGCATTCCGCCGACCAGCGGCGCCACGCTGCCGCAGGCCGGGCGCAACCGTTTCGCGCTGTCGCCGCTTGGCCCGACCTACGAGCGCATCTCCTCCGGCGACGGCCGGATGGCGCTGAACGGGCTGGTCACGCACTTTCCGCCCGGCTACGCCTCCGCCGAGACCACGCGGCACGAGGGCGAGGAGCTGTTCTACGTGCTGGAGGGCGAGCTCGAGCTGGTGCTCGACGGCACCCGGACGCGGCTCAGGCCCGGCGACGCGGCCCACTATTCCTCGGCGCTGCCGCACCACATGCGCAACCCGACCGACAAGCCGACCAGCATCCTGTGGGTCGGCACCATCAACCTGTTCGGCGCGGAGGCGAACCACGCGCCGGAGCATCGCGCGCTGACGCAAGAGAGCCTGGATCAGGCTGAACTGGAGGGGGCGAAATGACGAAGACCGGATTTGCTCAACTGCTGGCCGCGGCCGTCGCGGGCGCGCTGCTGGCGGCCGCACCGCTGGCGGCGACGGCGCAGACGGTGCTGCGCCTGGACGAATCGCCGGCCGGCGAGCTCGATCCGGCCAAGGCGACCGACTACGCCGACTCGATCCTGATGTTCAACGTCTACGACACGCTGGTGATCCCGAACCAGGGTGCGCCCGGCATGCAGCCGCACCTGGCCGAGAGCTGGACGGTCGACGGCGACGTCTACACCTTCGCCCTGCGCGACGGCGTGACGTTCCACAGCGGCAACCCGCTGACCGCTGCCGACGTTGTCTACTCCTACGAGCGGATGATGGCGCTGGGCCAGGGGCTCAGCTACCTGTTCGCCGACCGGGTCGCCTCGGTCGTGGCCGGCGACGACCATTCGGTGGTGATCACGCTGAGCGGCCCCTACGGCCCGTTCCTGCCGACCCTGGTCCGCCTGCCGATCGTCGACTCCGCGCTTGTGCAGGCCAATGCGACGCCCGACGACGCCTGGGCCGAGGCGTTCCTGTCCGGCAGCGATGCCGGCTCCGGCGCCTACACCGTCAGCGCGCACAACCCCGAGGGCGAGACGGTGATGGAGAAGTTTGGCGGCTACTTCCTCGGCGTGCCCGATGCCGCGCCCGACCAGGTGCGGCTGCGCTACGGCCTGGAGGCGGCGACGGTCCGCACCCTGATCGCCCGCGGCGAGCACGACATCTCCTCGCAGTGGCTGCCGCCCGAGGTGATGAAGGCCTTGGCCGACGAGGGCGCCCAGCTGCTGACCGAGAGCGGCACCGGCGGCTTCTACATGAAGATGAACACCACCAAGCCGCCGCTCGACGACGTGCACTGCCGGCTGGCGCTGACCCATGCCATCGACTACGACACCATGATGCGGATGACCCAGGTGACCGATACGGTCGCCCAGGGCGCGCCGGCCAACGGTGCGATTCCGGTGGGCATGCTCGGCTCCGACCCCGATGCGCCGGCGCTGGCTCGCGACATGGATGCGGCGCGTGCCGAGCTGGCGCAATGCCAGTACGATCCGGCCGACTACACGCTCGAGCTGAGCTGGATCGCCGAGGTGCCGCTGGAGGAGCGGTTCGCGCTGCTGGCTCAGGCCAATTTCAGCGAATTGGGCTTCCAGTCCGAGATCGTGCGCATGCCCTGGGTGCTGTTCACCGAGGCGGTGACCGACCCGGCGCAGACGCCGCATTTCTCGCAGCTGTTCAACGCGGCGATGACCGGCGACCCCGACACGCTGTTCTACGGCATGTACCACTCCTCGGCGACCGGCACCTGGCAGTCGGCCAGCTATCTCGACGACCCCGAAGTCGACGCGGCGCTGGAGGCGGGCCGCACCGCGTCCGACACCGCCGCGCGCGGCGAGGCCTATGCGGCGCTGAACGCGCGGCTGATGGCGCTGGCGCCGACCATCACCGGCTACGACCGGGTGTCGGTGTTCGCCGCCTCCAACCGGGTCCGCGTGCCGGCGCTGTCCGATCCGGCCAAGGCGTTCAACCTCGACGGCTTCGGCTTCACCTTCCGGCTGATGGAGATGACCGGGGAATAGGGCGCTTCGCCGTTCCTGCGGCGCGGGCCCCGGCCCGCGCCGCCCGCGCCGGCCGCCTGCACCGATGTCGCCGATCCTCAGGACGTTCCTCAGCCGGCTGCTGACCTCGCTGCTGGTGCTGTTCGGCGTTTCCGTGCTGATCTTCTGCATCGCCCGGGTCATTCCCGGCGATCCGGCGCGCATCGCCCTCGGACCCAATGCGACCGCGGAACAGGTCGCCGACCTGCGCGCCGAACTGATGCTCGACGAGCCGCTGCCGGTGCAATACGGCCACTTCCTGGCCGACCTGTTCGCCGGCGACCTCGGCATGTCGCTGTACTCGCACCGGCCGGTCACCACCGACATTGCGGAATACCTGCCCGCCACGCTGGAACTGGTGCTGCTGGCCGGGCTGATGATGATCGCCATCGGCCTGCCGCTCGGCGCGCTGGCCGCGCGCTATCGCGACGGCTGGATCGACCACCTCGTCCGCGGCGTCTCGCTGCTCGGCGTGTCGGCGCCCGCCTTCGTCTGGGCGGTCGTGTTCATGCTGTTCTTCGCCTATTTCCTGCCGCTGTTCCCGATCGCCAGCCGGCTGTCGGACGACCTGGCGCCGCCGCCGGACCTGACCGGATTCTTCGTGGTCGACTCGCTGCTGGCCGGCCGCTTCGACGTCGCCGCCGACGCCCTGCACCATCTGGTGCTGCCGGCCTTCGCCCTGGCGCTGTCCGGCATCGGCCAGGCGGCGCGGCTGACCCGTGCCAACATGACCGAGACCTATCGCCAGCCCTTCATCGAGATGGCCCAGGCCTACGGCTTTCCCGAGCGGCGGATCGCGCGGTCCTATGCGTTCCGGTCGGCGTTGATCCCCTCGCTCACCATCCTCGGCCTCGATTTTGCCGCCATGCTGGGCAACGCCTTCCTGGTCGAGCAGGTCTACGGCTGGCCGGGGCTGTCGCGCTATGGCGTGCAGGTGATCCTGCGCAAGGATCTCAACGCCATCGTCGGCACGGTGCTGATCATCTCGGCCGCCTTCCTGATCCTCAACATCGTCGTCGACATCCTGGTCTCGATCATCAATCCGCGCATCCGGCTGGCCGGCGAGGCGTCGCGGTGAGGCGGTTCTGGTGGACCTTCCGGCGCAACCCGCTGTCGCTGCTCGGCCTGCTGCTGGTGACGCTGGTGGTGCTGGCGGCGGCCGGCGCCGACCTGATCGCGCCTTTCCCCGACCACCGCGGCGCGGTCGTCGACTTCGTCAACTTCAACAAGCCGCCGGACGGCACCTACCTGTTCGGTACCGACCTGGTCGGCCGCGACCTGTTCAGCCGCATCCTCTACGCCTATCGGCTGTCGCTGCTGCTGGGGCTTGTCGTGCTGGCGATCGCCCCGCCGATCGGCGTGGTGGTCGGGCTGGCCGCCGGCTATTTCGGCGGCTGGGTCGACTTCGTGCTGATGCGCACCACCGACGTGTTCCTGTCGATCCCGCCGCTGGTGCTGGCGATGTCGATCATGGGCTTCCTGGAGCCGAACCTGTTCAACGGCATGATCGCGGTCACCGCGATGTGGTGGCCGTGGTACGCCCGGCTGACGTACAACCTGACCCGTTCGGAGAAGCAGGAGGGCTACGTGCTGGCGGCCGAGGTGGTCGGCGCCCCGCCGGCGCACGTGATGTTCCGCGAGATCCTGCCCAACTGCGCCCCCTCGATCTTCACCAAGATGACGCTCGACCTCGGCTTCGTCATCCTGATCGCGTCGTCGCTGTCCTTCCTCGGGCTCGGCGTGCAGGCGCCGACGCCGGACCTGGGCTCGATGGTCGCCGAGGGCGGCAAGTACCTGCCGGACAGCTGGTGGCTGACCCTGTTCCCCGCGCTGGCGATCCTGGTCGCGGTGTTCGGCTTCAATCTGCTCGGCGACGGCGTGCGCGAGGCGCTGGAGGGCGGGCGATGAGCGCGCTGTTGCAGGTGCGCGGCCTCAGGCTGGCCTTCGACACGCCCGAAGGCCCGGTCGAGGTGCTGCACGGCATCGACCTCCATGTCCGCGAAGGCGAGAAGGTGGCGCTGGTCGGCGAGAGCGGGTCGGGCAAGTCGGTGACCGCGCGCATCGTCATGGGCCTGATGGACCGCGAGCGCCGCGCCCGCGTCGCCGGCAGCGTCGTCTTCGACGGCCGCGACCAGCTGCGGCTCAGCTCCGCCGACCGCCGCGCCCAGCGCGGCCGGGCGCTGTCGATGATCTTCCAGGACCCGACCTCGGCGCTGAACCCGGTCTACACGGTCGGCCGCCAGTTCCACGAGGTGCTGCGCCGGGCGAACCCCGCCCTCGGCCGTGCCGCCGCGGCCCGCGAGGCCGCCCGCATGCTGGCCGACACCGCCATTCCGGAACCGCGCCGCGCGCTCGCCTCCTATCCGTTCCAGCTGTCCGGCGGCATGAACCAGCGGGTGATGATCGCGATGGCGCTGGCCAACCACCCGCGGCTGCTGATCGCCGACGAGCCGGGCACCGCGCTTGACGTCACCGTGCAGGCGCAAACGCTGGACCTGATGCGGGCGCGGGCGGAGGCCGGCGGCGCGGCGGTGCTGATCATCTCGCACAATCTGGGCGTGGTGCGCGAGTTCGCCGACCGCATCTACGTCATCTACCGCGGCCGCATCGTCGAGCGCGGCACCACCGCCCAGGTTTTCGCCGACCCGCGCCACCCCTACACGCGGACCCTGCTGGCGGCGACGCCGCGGCTGACCGGGGAGACGGCACCGCTGGGCGATGCCGGCGACTTCGCCGCGCCGCTGGCGGCACATCCGGGTGCCGAAGAGCCGGTGGCGGCGTGATGCTGATGGTAGAGGTCGGCAGCATTCCCCCTGCACGTCATGGCCGGGCTTGTCCCGAGCATGACGACGTGTGGATGCATCGCGGACGTCAACGGCGATGAACGCGCTGTTCGAGCTCGAGGCGGTGGAGAAGCGGTTCCGCGTCGGCGGGCGCTCGGTACACGCGCTGGCGGGCGTGTCGCTGTCGATCGCCCCGGGCAGCTGCCACGCGCTGGTCGGCGAGTCCGGCTCGGGCAAGACCACGCTGGGCAACATCCTGCTCGGCGTCTATCCGCCGAGCGGCGGCACGGTGCGGTTCAAGGGCGCCGCCCTGCCCGCCCGCCGCAGCCTGCCGCAGCGCCGCGCGATCCAGCTGGTGCAGCAGAACCCGCTGTCGGCGCTGAACCCGCGCCGCAGCGTCGGCGCCAGCCTGCGCCTGCCGCTCGACGTCCACGGCATCGGCACCCCCGCCGAGCGCCGGCGGCGGGTGGCGTCGCTGCTGGAGGAGGTCGGGCTCGACCCCGCCCTCGCCCGGCGGTCGCCGGCGGCGCTGTCCGGCGGCCAGCGCCAGCGGGTCGCCATCGCCCGCGCGCTGGCCTGCGAGCCGGAAGCGATCGTGCTCGACGAGCCGACGTCCGCGCTCGACGTGCTGGTGCAGGCCCGCATCCTGGCGTTGCTGGCCGACCTGCGGCGGCGGCACGGCCTGACCTACGTCTTCATCACCCACGACCTGGCGGTGGTGCGCAACGTCGCCGACCGGGTCAGCGTGCTGCGCGGCGGCCGCATCGTCGAGGAGGCCGGCACCGCGGACCTGTTCGCCGCGCCGCGCGATCCCTATACCCGCGAGCTGATCGGCTCGGTGCCGGTCGTCACCAAGGAGGAAGCCCAGATGCGCGACCGCATCGCCGGACGCACCGGCGAGGACGCCTTCGCCGCGTTCCACCGCCGCGCCGACGCGGCGGTCGGGACGCGGCTGTTCACCGTCCTGACCCTCGACCGCGCGGCCGGCCTGGCCCGCCGCGCCTATACCTCGCACCCGGTCGACTACCCGGTCTCCGGCGCCAAGCCGATCCAGGCCAACGACTGGTTCGCCCAGGTGGTCGACCGCGGCGAGACCTTCGTCGCCAACGACCATGCCGGCGTCGCCGCCGTGTTCTTCGACCATGAGCTGATCCGGTCGCTGGGCTGCGAGTCTGCGGTCAACCTGCCGATCGCGGACGGCGGTACCGTCGTCGGCACGGTCAACATCCTGCACCAGGCCGGCTGGTTCACGCCCGAACGGGTGGCGGCGCTTGAGGCGCTGATGGACGAGATGCAGCCCGCGCTGGCCGCGGCCTGCCGCAACGTGATGGGGACGGCATGACCAGCATCCGCGTCGCCACCGACGTCGGCGGCACCTTCACCGACCTGGTCTATTTCGAGACCGACCCGGCCACCGGCCGGCAGACCGTGCGCACCGCCAAGACCGATACCACGCCGCCGGACTTCGAGGTCGGCGTGCTGCAAGTGCTGGAGAAGGGCGGCGTCGACCCGGCCGCGATCGATTTCCTCGCCCACGGCACCACCGTGGTGATCAACGCGCTGACCGAGCGCAAGGGCGCCAAGGTCGGCCTGATCACCACCGAGGGCTTCCGCGACGTGCTGGAGATCGCCCGCGGCAACCGGCCCGACTTCTTCAACCTGAACTACCAGAAGCCGAAGCCGTTCGTGCCGCGCCACCTGCGGCGCGAGGTGCCGGGCCGCGCCACCTTCCTCGGCGCCGAGCAGGTGCCGGTCGACCTCGGCGGCCTGCCGGAGATCGTCGCCGACTTCAAGGCCGAGGGGGTGGAGGCGGTGGCGATCTGCCTGCTGCACAGCTATGCGCGGCCGGAGCAGGAGCAGGCGGTGCTGGCCGCGGTGCGCCGGCTGTGGAACGGGGTCTCCGCCGTCGCCTCGCACCAGATCACCCGCGAGTGGCGCGAATACGAACGCACGTCCACCGCCGTCCTCTCCGCCTATGTCCAGCCGGTGGCCGAGCGCTATCTCACCCGGCTGCAGCAGGGCCTGTCCGACCGCGGCTTCAAGGGCCGCTTCTACGTCATGCAGTCGAACTGCGGCGTCGACACCGCGGAGCATACCCGCGAGATCCCGATCACCATGGTCGAGAGCGGGCCGGCCTCCGGCGTGTGGGGCGCGGCCGCGCTGGGCCGGATGATCGGCGAGCCCAACGTGATCGCGCTCGACATCGGCGGCACCACGGCGAAGTGCAGCCTGATCCTGGACGGCGCGGTCAACATCATGACCGACTATTGGATCGAGCGGGATCGCACCTCGGCCGGCTATCCGATCATGGTGCCGGTGGTCGACCTGGTCGAGATCGGCAACGGCGGCGGCTCCATCGCCTGGGTCGACGACTTCGGCAAGCTGCATGTCGGGCCGCAGTCGGCCGGCGCCAGCCCGGGCCCGGCCGCCTATGGCCGCGGCGGCGACCAGGTCACCACCACCGACGCCAACCTGGCGCTGGGCCGCATCAACCGCGACTATTTCTGCGGCGGCGAGGTCGAGGCCGACATGGACGCGGCCGACGCCGCGCTCGACCGACTGGCGGCGCGGCTGAATGTGGATCGCATCGACGCCGCCCGCGGCGTGATCAGGATCGCCAACGCCAACATGGTCAACGCGCTGAAGCTGGTCTCGGTCAACCGCGGCCACGACCCGCGCGAATTCACCCTGGTCGCCTTTGGCGGCGGCGGCGCGATGCACGCCTGCGCGCTGGCGCGCGAGCTCGGCGTGCGCAAGGTGGTGATCCCGGACGGCGCCGCCGTGTTCTCGGCCTGGGGCATGATGGTGTCGGACCTGCGCCGCGACTATTTCGTCACCCGGCTGACCGATTTCGTGCCGGCCCAGGCCGGGACGATCGCGGCCCTGGTCGACGAGGTCGAGGCCGACGCCCGCAGCCAATTCCGCGCCGAGGGCATCGCGGCCGACGCGGTGCGTTTCCAGCGCTACGGCAAGTTCCGCTACCAGAATCAGGAGCATTCGGTCGAGGTGCCGCTGCCGGCCGGCGGCATCGACGCCGGCGCGATCCCGGCCATCGCCGACAGCTTCCACCAGGCCTATGAGCGCGAATACACCTACCGCCTCGACGCCCCGGTCGAGTTCGTCGGCCTGCACCTGGTCGCCTCGTCCGAGGTCGGCAAGCTGGCGCCCGCCGAGAAGCCGATGACCGGGCGCAGGCTGGACGACGCGCGCAAGCCGTCGCGCCCGGTCGACTTCGCGCTGGAGGGCGTGCACGACACCGCGATCTACGACCACGCCCTGCTGGAACCCGGCATGCGCATCCCCGGCCCGGCCGTGATCGAGGAATCCGGCACCACCGTCGTCGTCCACCCCGGCGACACCGCCGAGATGGACCGCTGGGGCAACATCGTGATCGCGATCCGGGAGGTGTGACCCGGGGCCGGCCGCGCCCTTGCGCTCAGCGCCGCCACGCTCAGCCAGAGTCCCCCACGGCGTCATGGTCGGGCTTGTCCCGACCATCCACGCCTTAATCTTGCATATCCTTCGCATCAAGCATCCAATGGTCGGACAAGCCCGACCATGACGGAAAGCGCCAGGACCGGCCCGGCGCCGACGGCCACGGGGCCGAGCGGCGGCGGAGCGTACCGCCGCGTCAGTGCGGCACCTCGCCCAGGGTGGTGCAGCGGCGGATGACGCGGATGTCCTTCGCCGGGTCGTAGGGCTGCGCGCGGTGCAGCAGGCAGCGGTTGTCCCAGACCACGAAGTCGCCTGCCCGCCAGCGATGACCGGTGACGATGTCCGGCGTCACGATGCGATCGTTGATCGCCTGCACCAGCGCCCGGCCCTCGGCGTAGTCCATGCCCTGGATGGTCTCGGCATGGTCGCCGAGGTAGAGACACTTGCGGCCGGTCTCCGGGTGGGTGCGGACGATCGGGTGGTCGACCGGCGGCTTCTGCCTACGCTGTTCGTCGGTCATCGGGTCGTGGCCGTGCCGCCGGGTGCGCGAGAAATCGAGGTTGTGCACCGCGCGCAGGCCGGAAAGCCGGTCGCGCTCGGCCGGGTCGAGCCGGTCATAGGCGGCATACATGTCGGCCCACTCGGTGCCGCCGCCCTCGGCGGGCGCCGCCTCGACGTAGAGGAAGGTGGCATGCCCGGTGACCCGCGACCACGAGTTGTCGGTGTGCCAGTACAGCGTGCCCTTGTCGGGATGCCGGCCGTTCGGCCGCCCGTCCGGCCCGCGGTTGGACAGCACGTAGAGCTCCGGCAGTCCGCCGTCGTGGTACTGGTTCATGACGTGGACCTGCACCTCGCCGAAGCGGCGGGCGAAGGCGACCTGCGCGGCAGGGTTCAGCGCCTGGTCGCGGAACAGCAGCAGCTGGTGGTCGAGGAAGGCGCGCCCGATCGCGTCGCCCAGGCCATCGTCGATGCCGCCGCCGAGGTCGACGCCGCGGATCTCGACGCCGAACGGGCCGAGGGGGCGGGTGTCGAGGGTGGGCGCTGCGATAGCGGCTGTCATCCGAGTGCCTCGTGCCGGCGGCGCGCAGTTGTCGGTGGGCGCGCGCAGGCCTATTCTAGCGCGGCGTTGCGCGGGCGCCATCCTCTGCCGAATGCGCGTCGCCCCCGGGGCGCGCGTGGGGAGGCGCAGAGTGGCGCCGATCCCGGGCAGGAGCGGACTCATGCAGGCCTACGATCCGATCACGCTGGACATCATCCAGAACGCGCTGCAGGCCACCGCCGACGAAATGTTCGCGGCGATGCGCAAGACCGCGATGAGCTCGATCATCTACGAGGTGCTCGATATGGGCACCGGCATCATGGACGGCCAGGGCCGGCTGGCCTCGTCCGGCGCCGGCATTCCTGCCTTCGTCGGCGTGCTCGACAAGGCGGTGAAGGTGCTGCTGGCCAAGTTCCCGGCCGACCAGATCGAGCCCGGCGACGTGTTCGCCACCAACGACCCCTATTGGGGCGGCGTCACCCACCTCAACGACATCGTGCTGGCGAT
The DNA here is from genome assembly GCA_041396705.1 of Alphaproteobacteria bacterium. Taxonomy (NCBI): domain Bacteria; kingdom Pseudomonadati; phylum Pseudomonadota; class Alphaproteobacteria; species Alphaproteobacteria bacterium. Next base: position 190,770 of record JAWKYB010000004.1, on the reverse strand, counting down.
GCCGGTGTTCGCCGGCGGCCGGCTGATCGCCTGGACCGCGACCATCGCGCACTATTCCGACGTCGGCGGCATGGCGCCCGGCTCGCTGACCGGCGAGGCGACCGAGATCTACCAGGAAGGCGTGCGCATCCCGGCGATCAAGATGATCGCGCGCGGCAAGCCGATCCAGGGCGTGCTCGACATCCTGACCGTCAACTCGCGCATGCCCGACTACCTGACCGGCGACCTGTGGGCGGCCATCGCCGCGGTCCGCATCGGCGCGCGCCGGCTGGAGGGGCTGGCCGCGAAATACGGCGTCGACACCTTCGCCGCCGCCATCGACGCGTTCATGGACTATGGCGAGCAGACCTCGCTGGCTGCGCTGAGGAAGCTGCCGCACGGCACCTGGGAGCTGACCGAGGAGCAGGACGACGGCGCGCGCTTCAACGTCAGGATCACCATCGCGCCCGACCGCTTCACCGTCGACCTGCGCGACAACCCGCCTCAGTCGACCGGGCCGGTCAACACCTCGCGCGACGGCGTGATGGTCTGCGCGCAGATGCTGTTGAAGTCGATCACCGACCCCTATTCGCCGTGCAACGAGGGCAGCTTCCGCCCGATCGAGCTGCTGACCGCCGAGGGCACGGTGTTCCACGCCAAGGAACCGGCGCCGGTCGGCTTCTACTACGAGATCGAGCTGCGGGCCTATGACCTGATGTGGCGCTGCCTGGCGCCGCACATGCCCGATGTGCTGCCGGCCGGTCACTTCGCCTCGGTCTGCGGCACCTTCATCGGCGGCAGGCACCCGGACACCGGCCGCACCTACACCATCATCGAGCCGCAGCTCGGCGGCTGGGGCGCCGCCCACGGCCGCGACGGCAACACCGCGATGTTTTGCGGCTTCCACGGCGAGACCTTCAACTGTCCGGCCGAGATTTCCGAGGCGCGCAACGGGCTGACCATCGACCGCATGCAGCTGAACGAGGCGCCCGGCGGCGAGGGCCGCTGGACCGGAGGCCGCGGCATCGTGCTCGACTACCGCGTGCGCGCCGACGGCGGCTTCCTCACCGTCGGCTACACCCGCTCGAAGTTCCCGGCCTGGGGCGTCGACGGCGGCCGCGACGGCTCGCCCAACTATGTCGAGGTGATCCGCGGCGACGGCTCCGCCGAGCGCTACGCCTTCGTCTCCGGCCTGAAGACGGCCAGGGACGACGTCATCCGGGTGGTCACCGGCATCGGCGGCGGCCTGGGCGACCCGCGCCAGCGCGATCCGGAGGCCGTGCGCCGCGACATCCGCGACGGGCTGCTGAGCCGGAAACGGGCGCGCGAGGTCTACGGGCTGGACGCGTGACGACGGCCGGTGCACGCCCGGATCACCGCGGCCGCGGCTTCGGCACGGGCGGAGCCTGAGATGCGCGGCCCGGCCGCGCCCGACACCTTCACGCTCGAGATCGTCGAGGCGGCGCTGACGGCGGCGGCCGACGAGATGTTCGCCGTTCTGCGCCGCACCGCCATGAGCCCGATCATCTATGAGGTGCTCGACGTCGGCACCGGGCTGACCGATGCCGCCGGCAACCTGATCAGCTCCGGCGCCGGCATCCCCACCTTCGTCGGCGTGCTCGACAAGGCGGTCCGCCACATTGCCGGCCGCTTCGCCGGCGACATCGCCGACGGCGACATCTTCCTGACCAACGACCCCTATCACGGCGCCGTCACCCACCTGAACGACGCCGTGGTCGCCCAGCCCGTGTTCGCCGGCGGCGCGCCGGTGGCCTGGGCCGCGTCCATCGCCCACTGGTCCGACATCGGCGGCCGGGTCGCCGGCTCGATGGCGGTCGACGCCACCGATATCCACCAGGAAGGCCTGCGGCTGCCGGCGGTGAAGCTGTTCGACCGCGGCCGGCCGGTCACGCCGGTGCTGGAGCTGATCCGCGCCAACTCCCGGCTGCCCGACATCCTGGCCGGCGACCTGTGGGCCCAGGTCGCCGCCGGCCGGCGCGGCGCGGCGCGGATTGCCGAGGTGGTGCAGCGCCACGGCCGTGCCGCCTACGACGCCGCGCTGCAGCGCGCGTTCGACCGCGCCGCCGGGCGCGCCGCCGCCGGGCTGGCCGCGCTGCCGCCCCGCCGCTATCGGATCGCGGAGGAGCAGGACCACGGCCCCGTCTGGCGGGCGGCGATCGCGGTCGCGCCGGACCGCTTCACCGTCGACCTGACCGAGGCGCCGGACCAGTCGGACGGACCGTGGAACACCAGCCGCGACGGCGCGGTGATCGCGGCGCAGATGATCTTCAAGGCACTGACCGACCCGTCGCGCCAGGCCAATGCCGGCTCGTACCGCGCACTGGAAGTGCTGACCCGGCCGGGCAGCGTGTTCCATGCCCGCGAGCCGGCGCCGCACGGCTACTACTTCGAAACCCGCATCCGGCTGTTCGACCTGCTGTGGCGCTGCCTCGCCGAGGCGATGCCAGAGCGGCTGCCGGCCGGGCACTTCGCCTCGATCTGCGGCACGGTGCTGGCCGGGCGCCACGCCGACAGCGGCCGCGCCTACACCATGGTCGAGCCGCAGCAGGGCGGCTGGGGCGCCACCGCGGCGCGCGACGGGCTCGACGCGATGTTCTCGGCCAGCCATGGCGAGACATACAACTGCCCGGTCGAGATCGCCGAGGCGCGCTACGGCCATCTGGTCGGCCGCAAGACGCTGCGCGCCGATGCAGCCGCGGGCGGCACGGGACGGCGCGGCGGCTGCGGCGTCGAGACGCTGTTGCGCCTGCGCGCGCCGGCCACCCTGTCGGTCGGCTATGGCCGCACACGGGTGCCGGTGTGGCCGCTTGCCGGCGGGGCGCCCGGCGGCGTCAACGGTGTCGGCATCACGCCCGGCGGACAGGCGCAGGAGCGGCTGCTCGCCTTTGCCAGCGGCGTCGCGCTGCAGCCCGGCGACGAGGTCCGCCTGTTCACCGCCCAGGGCGGCGGCCACGGCTGAGCATGGCCGCGCGCGGCGCCCGATGATCGGCGAGACCCTCCAGGCCGCAACCGACGCCTGGCAACGCGGCGATGCGGCCGAGGCCGAGCGGCTGGCCGGCGTCGCGCTGGCGCAGGACCCGCACGACGTCGCCGCCCTGCGGCTTGCCGGCGCGGCGGCTTCGCGGCGCGGCGACCACGCCGCCGCGATCGCCCATTTCCGGCTGATCGCCGATCTGCAGCCCGGTGCGGCCGCCGCCCGCTTCAACCTGGCCGAGGCGCTGCGCAAGGCGGGCGACAGCGACGCGGCGGTCGGGCAGCTCGACGCGCTGCTGCATTCGGAGCCCGGCCATGTCCCCGCCCTGGTCACGCTGGCGATGCTGCTCGCCGCCGGACCGCGGCGCGGCGAGGCGATGGCCCTGCTCGACCGTGCGCTGGCGCAGGCGCCGAACGACCCCCGCGCCCGCCTCGCCCGTGGCCGGTTGCGGCTGGCGGCGGGCCGGGCGGACGCGCTCGACGACCTGCGCGCCGCCTGCCGGCTCGACCCCGTCGCCGCGCCGGCCCAGCTCGCCCTCGGCCAGGCGCTGGCCGCGGCCGGCGACCCGGCCGGTGCGGATGCCGCGCTGCTGCGGGCGCTGACGCTGCAGCCCGCGCTGCCGCAGGCGCATGTCGACCGCGCCAAGCTGGCCATGCTGCGCCACGATCCCGCCGCGGCCGAGGCGCACTGCCGCCGCGCGCTGTCATATGATCATGATCATATCGAGGCCCATGCCGTCGCGGCCCAGTCGCTGCAGGAGCTGCGCCGGCCCGACGAGGCGCGCCGCCATGCGGCCCGCGCCCTGGCCCTCGACCCGTGCCATGCCGTCGCCCGGCTGACCGAGGCCCAGCTGCTGGCCGCCGAAGGTGCGACCGCCGAGGCCCGCATGCGCCTGGAGGCGCTGCTGGCGGACGAAACGGACCCGGCCATCGCGGTGGAGGCGTTGACCGAGCTCGGCCATGCGCTCGACCGGCTCGGCGAATATCGTGCCGCCTTCGCGCGGTTCGCGGAGTCGAACCGGTTGCAGGCCGGCCTGATGCCGCAGGACCCGGCACGGCGCACCTGGCTCGGCCGGCGCATCGCGGCAATGGCGGCCCTGCCGGCCGAGGCCGTCCAGGCACCGGCGCCGCATGCGGACGATCGCGTGCCGCCGGTGTTCGTCGTCGGCTTCCCGCGCTCCGGCACCACGCTGGTCGAACAGGTGCTCGCCGCCCAGGGCGGCTTCGTCACCAGCGACGAGGCGCCGCTTATCGGCCGACTGGCGCGCAGCCTGGGCGAAGGCTATCCGGCCAGCCTCGCCGACCTCGGCGCGGACGCTGCCGCACGGCTGCGCGCGGACTACTGGCAGCAGGCGGAAAGCCGGTTCCCCACCCTGGCGCGGGGCCTGCGCCTCGTCGACAAGCAGCCGTGGAACCTGATCGAGCTGCCGCTCGTCGCCCGCCTGTTCCCGGCCGCACCGGTGCTGCTGATGGTCCGCGATCCGCGCGACGCCTGCCTCAGCGCCTTCATGCAGTATTTCGCGCCGGACCCCGCCACGGTGCACCTGCTGACGCTGGCGGACGCGGCCGCGACCTATGCCGCCATGGCCGACCTCTGGCAGCGGCTGGCGCCCGACCTGCCGACGCCGACGCTGGTCCTGCGCTACGAGGATCTGGTCGCCGACTTCGAGGCGACCGCGCGCCGGCTGCTGCGCTTCGTCGGCGCCGACTGGAATGCGGGGGTCGGGGATTTCGCCGCCAGGGCGGCGGCGCGGCCGATTAGCACGCCCAGCCGCGATGCGGTCAGCGCGCCGGTCAGCGCGCGGGCGGTCGGCCGCTGGAGGAACTATGCGCGGGAGATTGCGCCGGTGCTGCCGATGCTGGCGCCCTATGTGCGCCGCTACGGTTACGACGACGCCTAGAGCGGCGCGGTGACGATGTCGGTGGTGGTGTCGACCGCATCGACGGTCAGGTCGACGGCGCCGCCGACCACGCTGCCGGCCGCATCGACCACGCCGCAGCCGGCCAGCATCACCGCCACGCCGATCACCGCGATTCCGGCGATCACACCGCGCATCGCGGTATGAACGCCCGTCACCAGCTCAACCTTCCCACACATCGCCGCATTCCTCGCCTTGGGCCCGGTCATGCATAGCAGCCGCCCGCGCCCGGTTCAGTGCGCACGCGCACAGCGGCGCGGCGCCGATGAGCATGGGTCGCAGCATAGCCCGGCGCGGTTCAATGCAGAAGCATGGATCCCGGAACCGACGGTCGGCCGCGCCTGCGGTCAGACCCCGACTTCCTTGCACTTCCCGTCGAGGAACGACTTCGCCCGCGGGACGTCGGCCTCGTCGAGGTGCTCGATGATGATCGGGATGTTGGGGTGATGCTCCGACAGCCGCTCAAGGTAGAGGTTATAGTTCAGCGACCCCAGACCCGGCGCCGGCAGCTCGATGGCGCCGACGCCGCGGAAGCTGTGCGCCTCCGAGGCGTCGATGTCGGCATGCTTCTCCTCGGTGCTGCCGCCCGAGCGCATCACGTCCTTGGCGTGGGCGATGCAGATCTTGTCGCTGAGCGCATCGAAGATCCGGTTCAGCTCGCCGTCCATGTCGTCGATGTTGTGATCCTCGAAATAGTTGGTCGGGTCCATCAGCAGGCCGAGGCCGGGATGGTTGACGTCGGCGAACAGGCGCAGCGTCTCCTGCACCGAGCCGATCACGTTGTTGACGTAAGTCTCGAGCAGGAACCGCGCGCCGTGGTCGTGCGCCTCCTTGGCCAGCTCGCCGATCACCTTGCAGCAGTCCTCGTAGCCCGCCTCGGTCTTGTTCTTCGGATGGGCGACCCAGTCGCTCTCGGTATCGTAGGTGCCGGTCTCGCTGATGACGTAGGGCGTGCCCAGGTCCCGGGCGTGGCGCAGCTGCACCTTCAGCCGCTCGAGGATCGCCTTGCGCTTGTCCGGGTCGGGGCTGACGATGTTGGAATAGCCGGAGATGCAGCAGATCGGCAGGTTGTGGTCGCGGAAGGTGTCGCGGATCTTGCGGCACTTCGCCTTGGTGATCTGGTCCGTTGCCAGGTCCATGTCCTTGAACGACAGGTCCAGCTGCACGGTGGTGAAGCCGTGGCTGGCGATACGCTTGGCCGTTTCCTCCAGCGTGTAGGGGAAATAGCCTGTGAAGATGCCGACTTGCAGCATGGTGGTCCCTCCTCCCGTCCGGGCGCGGCCCGGTTAGATCCCGAATTCGCTGAGCTTGACGGCGCGCCCTTCGGCGGCCGAGCGATAGGCCGCCTCGATCAGCGCCATGGTCTTGACGTTGTCGGCGCCGGTCAGCGCCGGCCGGCTGCCGGTGGCCAGCGCATGCTGCAACTGCTCCATCACGCCGGCGAAGGCATGGGGGAACCAGCGCGTCTCCCACGTCGGCTGTACCCATTTCCCGCCGGTCGACGGCGCGCAGTAGCGCAGCGTGCTGGGGCTGCCGTCCGGATAGTCCGGCCAGCCGATGGTGCCCTGGGCCAGGCCCTCGGTGCCCTCGACCCGCCACTTGATGTAGATGTCGGACTCGAAGCCCTCCCCGGTCGGGCTCGCCCACACGTCCTCCAGGCTGACCGCCATCACCTCGCCGGGGAAGCGCAGGGTGGAGGCGCAGATGCCGTCCCTGTGCGGGAACGCGGTGCGCGGATCGGTGCGGACCGCGGTGTACACGTCCAGCGGGTCGCCGAACAGGAAGCGCAGCACGTCGAGATGGTGGATGCTCATGTTGAGCAGCGTCAGCCGGTCGTATTCGGCCAGGAACGGCTGCCAGTGCGGGATCGCGCGCATTTCGATGGTGGCGATCACCGGCCTGCCCAGCGCATTGCGTTCCAGCAATTGCTTCAGCACCCGCATCGACTGGTCGTAGCGCATGTTCTGGTTGACCGACAGCACCTTGCCGGCGGCCTCGGCATCGGCGACCAGCGCCTTGGCGTCGGCGAAGTTCATCGCCAGCGGCTTCTGCGCCAGGATCGCCTTGATGTGCGGTTGGCGCAGCGCGTGGCGGATCAGCGCCGGCTGCAGGTCCGGCGGAAAGGCGATGTCCAGGATCTGGACCGACGGATCCTCGATCAGCCGCTCGGGCGTGTCGTGCACCGTGGCGATGCCCCAGCGCCTGGCCACCTCCGCCGCGTGCGCCGGCGTGCGCGAGGCGATGGCCGCGACCGGGAAGCCGGCGTCCTTGTAAGCCGCCAACTGCACGTCCGCCATGATGAACCCGGCGCCGACCGCGCCGATCGCGAAGTCGCGGCACCTGATCGGTGCGTCGGGCACGAACCCGAGCGCGTCGGTCTGCGGCATCGTCCTCCCCCTCGTCGCGGCGCGTGCCATCCGCGGCCGCCATTTTTCCGAACGCTATGATTGAGGGGTTATGATGTCAATTGTCTTGGTCGGCCGCAGCCGCCCTCGGCCGTTACGGTTGCCGCCAGCGCGCGATGCGCGGATTGGCACGGAATCCGGGCTTCTCCGGCTGTACTTGACAGGCTGTGCCGGCGCATGATGTCTTTTTTGATGTCCGATGCGAGTAACCCTGAAAGAGATTGCGCGGCATGCCGGCGTCAGCGTGGCGACGGTCGACCGCGTCGTGAACAAGCGGTCCGGCGTGCATGCGCGCACCGCCGGCCAGGTCATGCGCGTCATGCAGAAGCTTGGCGCGATCACCGACCCGGTCGCGGCGCGGCCGCGGGAGCGGCCGGTGACGTTCGACATCGTGCTGCCGCAGGGGACCAACACCTTCATCAACATGCTCGAGGCCGAGCTTGCCGCGGCGGCGGCCAGCTGGCCGGAGGGACGGGTCGATGCCCGGGTGCGGCGGATACCGGGCTTCGACCCGATCGCGCTGAGCGCGGCGCTGACCGCGGCGGCCAGTGCCGCCGACGGCGTCGCCTTCGTGGCGATCGACCACCCGGCGGTGCGCGAGGCGATGACCGGGCTGGAACGCAGCGGCGTGCCGGCCGTCACCCTGCTGTCGGACCTGCCGGGGACCGGCCGGCGCAGCTATGTCGGCATCGACAACCGCGCCGCAGGACGCACCGCCGGCTATCTGATGGGGCGATTCCTGCGGGCGTCGCGCGGCAAGGTGGCGCTGCTGGCCGGCAGCCTGAGCTATCGCGGCCACGAGGAGCGCGAGATGGGGTTCCGCCACATCTTCCGCGAGGATTTCCGCCAGTACGAGATCATCGGGGTCAGCGAGGTGCAGGACGACGTGGCCAAGAGCCAGGCGCGGGTCGACGAGCTGCTGCGCAGCCACGCCGACCTGGTCGGCATCTACTCGATCGGCGGCGGCAACCGCGGGGTCGCGCAGGCGCTGATCGCCCACGGCCGGACGCAGGATGTCGTCTTCGTCGGCCATGAGCTGACCGAGCATTCGCGCCGTTTCCTGGTCGACGGCGTGATGGACGCCGCCATCAACCAGGACGCCGCCGCCGAGGCGCGCCAGGCGATCCGCCTGCTGCGCGACGCCGCCGTCGGCGAGCACGACGCGGCGCCGGCCTCCCCGATCCGCATCGAGGTCTTTCTGCGCGAGAACCTGCCATGAGCCCGCAGCCGGGCGGCGCGGATGTCGCCGCCATACCGGGCCGTCGCGAGATGTGACACACTCATTCGCTCGGGGCGGAGGCCGGACGGCCGAACAATGCCGCCCACGCGACAACAAGACGAGGATCTGAACCTCGGGTCGAAAACGCAAACGGAACGTGAGGGGAGTGAAATGCGCAAGAACTTCGGAATGCTGCTGGCCGCGACCGTGCTGGCCGGGGCGGCCGCCGTGCCGGCCCTGGCCCAGGACGGGCCGAGGACCTTCTACTGGATCTCGCACGGCTCGCCGGCCGACCCGGTGTGGACCTACTTCCTGCAAGGCGCGGAGATGTGGGCGGCCGACACCGGCCAGACCGTCAACACGTCGTTCCACAACGGCGACGTCGCCTCGCAGCAGGAAGCCGTTCGCGCCGCCATCGCGGCGGGCGCCGACGGCATCGTCAGCTCCAGCCCCGACCCGGGCAGCCTGGTCGAGGTGGTCGCCGAAGCCAAGGCGCTCGGCATTCCGATCATCAACATGAATACGCCGGACCCGTCGGCCGACTTCGACGCCTATGTCGGCATGGACCTGGTCGACGCCGGCCGCCGCTGGGCGCAGTACCTGGTCGACAACGGCCTGGTCGAGGCCGGCGACTTCGTCTGGATGCCGGTCGAGGTGCCCGGCGCCACCTACGGCGTGCAGGAGGAGCAGGGCATCGCCACGGTGTTCGAGCCGCTCGGCATCACCTGGGAGGTGACCGACGCCACCCTCGACCAGGCCGAGGTCATCACCCGTATGACCGACTACCTGACCGCCAATCGCGCCGAAGTCGACGCCATCATCGGCCTCGGCGACATGGTCACCGGCAGCATCAAGCGCGTGTTCGACCAGTCCGGCATCCAGCCCGGCGAGATCCCGGTGGTCGGCTGGGGCAACTCGCTCGACACCACCCAGGAGGTGCTGCAGGGCTATGTCAACGCGGCGATGTGGCAGGACCCGCACGCGACCAGCTACATCGCGCTGTCGCTGGCGGCGATGGAGGTCAACGGCGTTCCGGCCGGCTTCGACGTGCTGACCGGCGCGCTGTACGACGCCTCCACCGCCCAGGTCTACGACGACATCATGTCCGGCAAGTAGGCCGACGACCCTGACGGCCGCGGCGGCACCGCCGCCGCGGCCCCTTCGAGCGAACGCGCCCGTCTCACGGGTGCGGCGGGGGACCTCACGTGAACCATACATCCCTGTTGCGGCTGGTCGCCAAGCCCGAGTTCGGGCCCTTCGTGCTGCTGGTCGGCATGATCGTCGTGTTCACGTCGATCAACCCCGACTACATGTCGATCCTGAACATCAGCAACCTGTTCGCCTTCACCGTCGAGCTGGGCCTGATCGCGCTGGCGATGACCCTGCTGATGACTTCGGGCGAGTTCGACCTGTCGGTCGGCTCGGTGTTCGGTTTCTGCCCGGTGCTGATGTGGACCCTGTACAACGAGCAGGTGCTGCCGATCGAGGCCGCCTTCCTGGCCGCGATGCTGACCGCCGCGGCGATCGGGCTGGTCAGCGGGCTGTTCGTCACCCGGCTGCGCATCCCGTCGTTCCTGGTCACCCTCGGCATGCTGCTGGTGGTGCGCGGCATCGCCCTCTACGTCACCGACGGTTTCCCGCAGCGCACCTGGAACGCCGAGGGTCTGTGGATAGCCCAGGTGCTGGTCGGCGACTTTTTCATTGGCGACCTGCGCATCTTCATGTCGCTGCCCTGGTTCGTGCTGGCCGCGGTGGTGCTGGGCTACGTGCTGACCCAGACCAAGGCCGGCAACTGGATCCAGGCCTCGGGCGGCAACGCCAACGCGGCGCGCGCCCGCGGCGTGAAAGTGGCGCGCACCAAGGTGGCGCTGTTCATCCTGTCGGCCTGCATGGCCGGTTTCGCCGGCATCATCAGCTCGATCCGCACCTCGGCCGCCAACCCGAACAGCGGCACCGGCTACGAGCTGGAGGTCATCGCCATGGTGGTGATCGGCGGCACCGCGCTGACCGGCGGCCGCGGCACCATCATCGGCACCGTGATCGGCATCTTCATCCTGCGGCTGATGCGCAACGGCATCGTGCTGATCGGCGTGCCGGGGCTGGCCTACAACATCTTCATCGGGGCCATCATCCTGGGCATGATGGCGCTGCATTCCTGGCTCGACCGGCGCCACCAGGAGGGGAGATAGGTCATGGGCGAGCTGATCCGCATGCAGAACATCTCCAAGTTCTACGGCAAGGTGCAGGCGCTGGAGAATGTGACGCTGACCGTCAACGAGCGCGAGATCGTCGGCCTGCTCGGCGACAACGGCGCCGGCAAGTCGACCCTGATCAAGGTACTGTCGGGCGCAGTGCCCGCCACCGGCGGCGAGATCTACATGCGCGGCCGGAAGGTCAGCATCGCCAGCACCACCGACGCCATCAACCTGGGCATCGAGACCATCTACCAGGATTCGGCGCTGGTCACCGAACTGTCGATCGCGCGCAACCTGTTCCTCGGCCGCGAGCCGGTGGTCGGCCCGAAGTTCTTCAACCGGCTGGACCACAAGCTGATGAGCCGGGTGGCCCGCGAGCTGCTGCTGCAGGTCGGCATCACCAAGAACCTGCCGACCAACACGCCGATCGCCTCGCTCAGCGGCGGCGAGCGCCAGGCGGTGGCGATCGCGCGGGCGATGTATTTCGACAGCGAACTGATCATCCTCGACGAGCCGACCAACAACCTGGGCGTCGCCGAGACCCAAGGGGTGCTGCGCTTCGCCCGCAACGCGCGGGATTCCGGCCACAGCTGCATCTTCATCGCCCACAACATCCACCACGTCTTCCAGGTGGTCGACCGCATCGTCGTGCTGCGCCGCGGCACCGTGGTCGCCGACGACATCGACCCGAAGACCACCAGCGTCGAGGCGGTCGAGCGGGTGATCACCGGCATGGACCACTGATCGCATGAACCTCCGGCCCCGCCGCGGCGACAGATGTCGCGACGGGGACCATCAGGAGCATGTTCATGCTGAAATCTTGTGTTATCGCGCTTGCCGCCGGCATCGCGGCACTGTCGATCCTTGCGCCCGCCAGCCAGGCCGAGCGCCCGCGGCCGGGCCAGGACCTCCTGGAATGGTGCCTGCTGTCCGGCGGCGAGGCGGACGACCAGCCGGCAGGCAGCCCGATCCAGACCTGTTGCGCCGAGGACGGCTGCATCATCTGCGACGCGAACTGGCGCGACTGCCACTTCGAGGGCACCGGCGGCAGCCGGGCCGGCGGCGTCGTGCTCGACGGCTATCAGATTCCGGGCCAGCTGGCGCCCGGCAGCCGCGGCGACGACACACGCATCCCGGCGGTGCTGCTGCCGTCGCAGGGCTTCGCCAACTGAAGTCCCCCACCGGCCCGCGCCGCGACAACGCGGCCGGGCCGGTGTCTCATGGCGCTTCCGGACAGCCGGCCCCGGCCCAGGCGATGACCGCGTCGTCGAGCGCGGCCGAGAAGCCGCCGTCCGCTTCGCCGGCAAACAGGCCGAGCGCCGACAGCTTCGCCTGCATCCGCCTGATCGACGCGGGATCGGCATCGAACCACGCCCAGATGTCGCGCACGGCATGGTCCGGTTGGCCGGCCCAGCAGGCCGCGTTGGCCCGTTCGGCATAGGCCCAGGCCTGGCCGTCGAGGACGATTCCGTCGAGCACGCCGAGCAGCGCCGTGCAGCCGCCTAGCTTGGCCGACAGGTCGGCGTTCTGCCGGCAGTCGGCCTCCGGCTCCGCGGCGGCGCCCGGGGCTTGGGCCAGGCAGGCGGCTACCAGCGCCACAGTCGCGGCCCAGCGGCCGCGCGTGGCGCGCCTTCCGGCATTTGATCGCGCGATGGCCGACGGCATATGGTGTCGCCTCCAAATCTCACACGGGGACCCGCACCTGATGGATAAGGATACCCTGGAACGACTAAGATCGGCCTACCGCGAGTGGAACGACAGCAAGGCCGGCAGCATCGACATCTGGCTCAACCTGGTTGCCGACGAGGTGGATTTCCGTTCGATCGCCGACGGCATGCCGGGCATGGAGTTCTCCGCCGCGCGCCGCAGCCGGGCGGAGGTGCGCGACTATCTCGAGCGGCTGACCCGCGACTGGACGATGGTGCACCAGACGATGGACCGCTTCGTCGCCGACGGCGACACCATCGTCGCGTTGGGCCGCTGCGCCTGGCAGAACAAGCAGACCGGCCGCACCGTCCAGTCCCCGAAGGCCGACGTCTGGACCTTCAACCGCGGCAAGGCGATCGCCTTCTTCGAGTTCTACGACACCGCCAAGGCTTTCGGCGCCGCGGCCCCGAACTGACCGGGCGGCGCGTCAGCCGGCGCCCGGGACGGTCAGCCCGGCGCGCGCGGCTTCGACCGCCGCGCGGATCGTGCAGCCTTCGACATGGTCGTTGACCAGCCCCATCGCCTGCATGAAGGCATAGACCGTGGTCGGGCCGACGAAGGACCAGCCGCGTCGCTTCAGGTCCTTGCTGAGCGCGGTCGATTCCGGCGTCTTGCCGAGCTGGCGCAGCGCGTCCCAGGTCAGCCGTGCCGGCCGCCCGGCCGGCGCCGGCTCGTGCCGCCAGAAATAGGCGGCGAGCGAACCAAACTCCGCGCTGAGTTCGCAGGCCCGGCGCGCGTTGTTGATGGTCGACTCGATCTTGCCGCGATGGCGCACGATGCCGGCATCGGCCAGCAGACGCGCCACGTCGGCGTCGCCGTAGCCGGCGACGCGCCGGAAGTCGAAACCGTCGAATGCCCGGCGGAAGTTCTCGCGCTTGCGCAGGATCGTCAGCCAGCTCAGGCCGGACTGGAAACCCTCCAGGCAGATCTTCTCGAACAGCCTGCGGTCGTCGGTGACCGGCCGGCCCCACTCCCGGTCGTGATAGGCGCAATAGTCGTCGGCGTCGCCGCACCACCAGCAGCGCACGACGCCGTCGGCCCCCGCCTGCAGGCCGTCGCCTCTGTCTGCCGCCATCGCATGTTCCCTTTTTGATCCTGCTTTGACCGACAGCACTAGCCGATCGGCGCGCGGCTGTCAAAAGCCGCCGGCCGCCTGCCCGCATCCGCGTTGCGGCCGCAGCGGCGGCGTTCTATCAAGGCGCCGGCGCACTTGTGCAGCGAAAACGGGGAGGACATGCGATGAACCGGATCGACCTTGCGGGACGGATTGCGGTGGTGACGGGCGGCGCCCAGGGCATCGGCCGAGCCATCGTCGACCGGTTCGCCGCCAGCGGCGCCAAGGTCGCGATCTGGGACGTCAATGGCGACAAGGCGGCGGCGGCGGCGGCGGAGGTCGGCGCAGCGGCCAGCGCGCACGCGGTCGACGTCACCGACTTCGCCGCGGTCGACGCGGCGGCGAAGGCGGTGCAGGCGGCGCACGGCCGCATCGACATCCTGGTGACCAGCGCCGGCATCGCCGGCCCGGTGCAGAAGACGTGGGAATACGACTTCGACGCCTGGAACCAGGTGATGGCGATCAACGTGAACGGCACCTTCCACTGCGCGCGCGCCATCGTGCCGATGATGCGCGCGCAGAACTACGGCCGCATCGTCCTGATCGCCTCGATCGCCGGCAAGGAAGGCAACCCCAATGCGTCGGCCTATTCCGTGTCGAAGGCGGGCGTGCTGGCGCTGACCAAGTCGCTGGGCAAGGAGCTGGCCGACCACGACATCGCGGTCAATGCGATCACCCCGGCCGCCGCGCGCACGCCGATCTTCGACCAGATCACGCAGGAGCACATCGACTACATGCTGTCGAAGATTCCGCGCAACCGGTTCCTCGAAACCCGCGAGGTCGCGGCGATGGTGGCCTGGATGTGCTCGGCGGAGAACAGCTTCACCACCGGCGCGGTGTTCGATCTGTCCGGCGGCCGCGCGACCTACTGAGCGCGCCCGGCACCGGCGGCGAGCGCCCGGGCGAGCGCGCAGAAGCCCTCGACCGGTATCGTCTCCGCCCGCGCGGTCGGATCGAGGCCGGCCGCGCGCACCAGGGCCTCGGCGTCCGCCGCCAGCCCGCGCAGGCTGCCGCGCAGCATCTTGCGGCGCTGGCCGAAGGCCGCCGCGGTCACCCGCTCCAGCAGCGCCGGGTCGGCGGCGGCAAGCGGCGCCGCGCGCGGTACGAAGCGCAGCACGGTCGACCAGACCTTCGGCGGCGGCACGAACGCCGACGGCGGCAGGTCGAACGCACGCTCGACCGCCCAGTGCCACTGGGCGGCGACCGCCAGGCGGCCATAGGCCGCGCTGGCCGGCGCGGCGCAGAGGCGGTCGGCGACCTCGCGCTGGAACATCAGCACCATCGCTGCGATCGCATCGGGCTGGGCCAGCCAGCGCAGCACCAGCGGCGTCGAGACGTTGTAGGGCAGGTTGGCGACGATGCGGCGCGGCGCGGGGCCGAGCCCGGCGACTTCGACGGTCAGCGCGTCGGCGGCAACCAGGCGCAGCCTGCCGCCGGCCGCCTCCGCCAGCGGGGCCAGCGCCTCGACGCAGCGCGCATCGCGCTCGATCGCGACCAGATTGTCGGCGCCGTGCAGCAGCAGCGCGCGGGTCAGGCCGCCGGGGCCGGGGCCGACCTCGACCACGGTGCCGCCGGCAAGATCGCCCGCGGCGGCGGCGATCTTCGCGGTGAGGTTGCCGTCGAGCAGGAAATGCTGGCCGAGCCCCTTGCGGGCGGACAGGCCATGCGCCGCGATGGTTTCGCGCAGCGGGCCGAGGGCGGCGATCCGACGGCGGAGGCCGTCGTCGGCCTCGGCCACCGGGCTAGACCCGGACGTCGATGAACGCCGCCTGCCGCAGGTCGCGCAGCAGCCGCTGGGCCAGCACGCCGGTCTTTTCCGCCAGCAGGTTGGCTTCGATGTCCTCGCGCGGCGGCAGCGCGCCCTCGGGCGCGGACCGCTCGCAGACCATGTAGACGCTGACCGATCCGCCCTGCTCGATCGGGTCGCTCGGCCGCTGCAGCACCAGGTTCTCCAGGATGCGCCGTTCGTTGAGGTCGATCTCGCCCAGCCGGGCGGTCACCGGCGGCGCCAGCGCGCCGAGCCCGAGCTCGGCACTGATCTGGCCCATGTCGTCGCAATTGCCGGCCAGCTCCGACACCGTCTTGGCGAGGTCGCGCTGGGCGGCCTGCTCGTCCGCAGGCATCGCTTCGCTGAGCGGCAACGCGATCACCTGGTAGGTCAGCTGCACGTCCTCGGGCGACGGCCCGGAGACCGAGCGGCGCTCGACCACCGCGACGATGTAGTAGCCGCCGGCGGTGCGGATCGGGGTCGACAGCTCGCCGACCGCCAGCTGCGGCAGCACGGCATCGACCGCCGGGTCGAGCAGGCCCGGATAGACCCAGCCGACGTCGCCGCCCACCGCCGCGGTGGCGCTCTGCGAGAACTGGCGTGCCAGCGCCGAGAACGAGGCGCCGCGCCGCATCTCGTCGAGCAGACGCTCCGCCGTCTGCCGCACCTCTTCCTCCTGGTCGGGCGTGTCGACGGCCAAGAAGATCTCGGCGACGTGGTATTCGTTGGAGCCCTGGTTGGCGACGATCCGGCTCAGCACCTCCTCGATCTCGTCGTTGGTGATCTCGATCGTCGGGCGCAGGCGCTGCGCCTGCAGCTTCTGCCAGGTCAGGTCGACGCGGATCCGCTCGATCAGCGCCGGGAACGGGATGCCGATCGAGCCCGCCGCAGCTTCCAGCTGGCCGGCGGGAATGTTGTTCTGCTCCTCGAGCTGGCCGAGCGCGCGGCCGAGCTCGTCGTCGGTGATCTCCACGCCCAGCCGCGCCGCCTCCTGCATCTGCAGGCGCTCGTCGATCAGCTGGCGCAGGATCTGCGGTGCCAGCCGGTCGCGCGCCTCTTGCGAATCCGGCAGGCCGGAACTGCGGATCACCAGCTGGATGCGCATGGCGACGTCGAACTCGGTGACGATGTCGTCGTTGACCACGGCAACAATGCGCAGCGTCTGCCCGCCGCCGTCCTGGGCGCGGGCGGCGGGCGCGGTCTGCACCGCGACCGCAACCGTGCCGATGGCGAACGCCGCCGCGGCGGCGACCAGGCCGCGCCGCAGGGCCATGCCCCACATCCCTGCAAATCCCGTCATCGTCCCCCGTCCATCACTTCCGGCGCCGCGCGGCAATCGCCCGTGACGGCCTCATAGCGCCGATCGGCTCAGAGCGAAAGTTCGCCCAGGGTCTTCAGCCCGATGCGCACGGTCAACCGGTCGTCCTGCTGGATCTCGCGATCTTCGAAGAAACTGCGCTCGAAGTCGCCCGCGACCACGAAACACTCGTCCTCATAGGCCAGGTTGAAGCCCGCAACCCGGGTCGCCCCTTCGTTGAGATCATAGCGCACCCGCGTCGAAATGCGCCACCAGTCGTCGATCTGCGACGACAGCACGGCGGACACCTCCTCGCGGTCGTCGAACTCGCCGGTCGCATCGCCGCTCAGCGCATAGACGTATTGCGCGCTCAGCCGCAGCGCCGGCGGGCCCACCGACAGCGACACGTCGTGGGCCTTCAGCTCCTGGTCCTCCAGGTTGAAGCGGAAGCGGTCGACAAGGCTGAAGTTATAGTCCGGCTGGATCTCGACGCGGCCGACCAGGTCCGACAGCTCGTCCTCGACGCCGGTGCCGCTGACGAAGGCCTCGTCGTCGTTGCCGAAGCGCAGGCTCTGGCCCAGGAACAGGCTGGAATAGCCGCCGCCGTCGCCATAGACGGCCATGTTGACACCGTAGTTGATGCGCTGGCCGCCCTCGACCCGGTCGTAGCCGGGGAAACGGTTGCCGTCGAACAGGTTGGTGGTGTCCAGCTCGAATCCGCGGCTGTCCTCGTCCGGAATCTGCTCCGGGTTGTTGCCGAAGGGCGAGACCACGATGCCGGCGATCGGCTCGATCATGACCTGGTACGGCGGCACGTAGCGGGCCAGCGGCCAGCGCCAGGTTATCGCCGCCTGCGGGAACAGGCGGCCCACCGTCTCGCCGTCGATCACCTCGCCGGTCAGCGGGTTGACGTAGTCCTGCACGTAGTACGCGTCGCCGCGCAGGCTCAGCGAGAGGTCGACCACCTCGCCCACCGACGAGACATAGGGCACGTGCCAGCCGGCGCCGAGCGAGAAGCGATGGCTGTCGGAACCGGTGCCGCCGCGGTGCAGCGAGCGCGACGACGCTTCGACGGTCCAATAGGCGCCGAAGTCGTTGGGTTCGCCGACATAGCTGGCCAGCAGCTCGGGAAAGATGATCGGGGTGTCGTTGGCGTCGTCGGCGGGGCGCTGGTCCTTGAACGCGAAGAAATCGGCCCGCCCGTAGCTGCGGCCGTAGAACCCCTCGGCATAGACGTTCGAGGTCAGGATGGTCGGGCTGTCGAAGCCGTAGAGGCGGCGATAGGTGTCGTCGGTGCTGAGGCGCAGATCGTGGCCGGCGCGCCAGTTCTCGTCGATCGAGTAGATGCCGAAGGCGTCGAGGTGGCCGCGGAAGGCTTGCTCCTTCACGATGCCGTTGCCCTCGTCGCGGTCGGCCACCGTCGCGCTGCCCCTGGCCTCGAGCTCGCCGAACTCGAAGATCCGGCGGTATTCGCCGACGAAGGCGACACCGCGATCGCCGGTCACAAAGGGCTCGACCGTGGCGTCGGACTGATCGTCGATCACGATGTAGAACGGCGCCCGCACATAGCCGCCGAGCTGGGAGCTGCTGCCGAAGGTCGGCGCCAGCAGGCCGGTCTGCCGCTTCACGTTCGGGCCGGGGTGCTGCAGGTAGGGCGTATAGAGCAGCGGGACGCCGAAGAACTCCAGCGTCGCGTCGCGATAGCGCACGGTCTCGTCGGTCTGGTCGTAGACGACGCGGCTGGCCTTGATCTGCCAGAGCGGCGTGGGGTCCTCGGCGCAGACCTCGCAGGGCGAATACACCGCCTGCGCCAGCTCGGTGCGGGTGCCGTCGCGGCTGCGCCGGGCGATGTTCGCGGCGAGCCGGGCATTGTCCGACAACAGGATGCCCAGGTTGGCGATCACCGCGTTGCGCAGGTCGCCGGTCAGCTCGGCGAAATCCGTGAACAGAACCTCGCCGGTCGGCTCCAGCAGGGCGACGTTGCCCTGGGCGGTGATCAGGTCGTTGACCTGGTCGTAGACCAGCGTGTCGGCGATGACCGTGCGATTGTCCTGGGTCAGCTCGACATTGCCGCGCGCGGTGACGACGCCGAGGGTATCGTCGTATTGCAGCTCGTCGGCGGTGAACAGCACCGGCGACTGGGCGTCGACCTCGGGCAGGCTCTGCGCGCGCGCGCCGACGGTCGCGAGCAGGCTTGCCGCCGCGATGGCCGCCAGGGCCGCCAAACGCCTGTGCGTCATAGAGTCTCCCGCCGCCGCGGTTGCGAATCAGCCGTCCTCAAGATGCACCAGCAAAGACAGGCCGATCAACAGCACCACCGATGCCGGCGCCCACGCGGCGAGTTCGACCGGCACCCGGGCCGACAGCCCGAGCGCGTGGACGATGTCCGTGAAGACGTAGAGACCGAAGCTGGCGACGACCCCGACGCCGACGATGACCAGCGTTCCGCCCTTGCGCACCTGGCGCATGGCGAAGCCCGCCGCGATCAGCACCATGCCGCACAGCAATATCGGTTCCGCGATCAGCGCGTGCCATTGCAGCCGCATCGACTGGCTCGGAAAGCCCGCCCGCTCCAACAGCTCGGCATAGCGCGGCAGATCCCAGAACGACACGGTCTCCGGCAGGGCCAGGCTCTCTTCCAGCTCGCCCATGGTCAGCCCGGTGGGATAGACGATCTCCGCCTCGAAGCCGGAGGCGCCGCCGACGGTGTTGACGAAGACGTTGTGCAGCGTCCAGGCCCCCGGCGACAGGTCGGCCGATTCCGCGTCGAGCCGGCGGATGAACTGGTCGGACGTGTCGAATTCGGCGATCAGCAGTTGGCTGAGCTGGGCGCGTTCCGCATCCCAGTTGCGTGCGTTGATGATCGCCGGGCCGTCAGGCCGGCTCTCGCGCAGCCAGATGCCGTCCTGCGCCAGCGACAGCGCCGATTCGTCGTTGCGCAGGTAGCGGCGGTCGAGCTCCTCGAACTTGCCGAGCAGGGTGGCGCCGAACGGGTTGAACGCCGTGACCCGGAAGCCGCCGACCAGCAGCACGGCGATCAGCGCCGGCACCAGGAACTGCCAGGCGGAGACCCCGGCCGCCCGCGCGACCACCAGCTCGTTGTGCCGGTTCAGCCGCGCGAAGGCCGCGAGCGAGCCGAACAGCACGCTGAACGGCAGCACGATCTGCGCCGTGCCCGGCCACTTCAGCAGCGCCATCTCCACCGCCAGCAGGAAGCTGAACTCGGGCCGCGACCCGCCGCGGCGCAGCAGTTCGACCAGGTCGATCATCAGCACGAAGACCGACAGCGACAGGAAGATCACCGCCAGCCAGAACAGGAACTGGCGTCCGATGTACAGCGAGAAGGTGAGCGACATCCGCATCTAGGCGGTCTCCACCGCCATCGACGCGGCGCGGCGGCGGCGTGTGCGGGTGCGCATCACGACGTAGAGCGCGATCAGCAGCGGAATCAGCGCGTTGGCGTAGAGCATCGGCACCGCCATCGGGTCGGAACGCGCCAGCGACTGCCAGCCGATCTCGCCCGCCTTGATCACGATCACCGCTACGCCGGCTGCCACCAGCCGCCACATCCGCGATCGCCGGCTGAACTCGCCGGCGAACAGGAAGGCGAGGCCGATCATCGGGAAGGTCAGCGCATAGATCGCCGCGGAGATACGGGCATGGCCCTCGGCCCGGAACTCGTTGAGATAGAACGCCTCCGACTCGTTGCGCGGGTCGGCGAACAGGTCCGGCAGGTCGCGTTCGGTCGGCTCGCGGAACCGGTCCTCCACCGCCTCGCCGATGACGCCGAGGTCCATGGTGTACTGATCGAACACCAGGGTGGACAGCTGCCCGGTCTGCGGGTCGAGCTCCTGCCGCGTGCCGTTGACCATCAGCACCCGCGCGCCCTCCTCGGTCATCACCAGCGCGCCGCGCTCCGCCATCGCGGTCACCCGGCGCGCGGGATCGCGCCCGTCGTGCAGGAAGATGCCGTAGAGCTCGCCTTCGGTGTCGCGGGCGCGGACATAGACGGTGATGCCGTCGTCGACCGAGTTGAACATGCCCTCCTGCAGGATGGCGGCCACCTCGTTGCGCAGCGTGTACTGCATGTCCTTGAAGGCCCGGTACGATGCCGAGACCAGATAGGCGTTGATCAGCAGCAGCGCGACCGCCAGCACGCCGGCAAAGATCAGCACCGGCCGCGACAGCGCCAGGTTGCTGAAGCCGACCGCGCGCAGCACGACCAGCTCGTTGTCGGCGAGCATGCGGTTGTAGACGAACAGCGCCGCCACGAACAACGCGACCGGCAGCACCGCCGCCAGCAGCGACGGCAGCAGCAGCAGCACGAAGTACAGGAAGGCGCCGATGGTCAGCCCGCGGTTGACGATCAGGTCGACGAATCGCAGCGACTGGGTAAGCCAGACCGCGAAGGTCAGCGCCGACGTGATCAGCACCACATAGACCAGGAGCTGGCGCAGGACGTAGAGGGTGGTGCTGCGGACGATCATCGGCCGTCGCCCCCGGCCCGATGCGGGTTCGTCGGGCACATTGGGCTTGACGCGCCGGTTGACGCCGGTTTCACGTCACCGCCACCGACCGGGCCGGTCGCGCTGTCCAGGGCTGTCGATGCTGTTCCATACACAGCTGTTTCTGCTCGTCTTCCTGCCGCTCGCCTATGGTGCCTATGCGGCCGCGGCGCTGCTCGATCGCCGATTCGGCCCGCTGCCGCGCAAGAGCGTCCTGATCGCCGCGTCGATCATCTTCTACGCCTACTGGGATCCGCGGCTGGCACCGTTGCTGATCGGCTCGGTCATGGTCAACTGGCTGGTGGCCCGGTTCGCGCCGGCGGACAGCCGCCACGCGCCGCTGGCCTGCATCGCCGTCAACCTGGGGCTGCTGGCCCTTTTCAAATACGCCGATTTCTTCGCGTCCAACGTCTCGGCCCTGTTCGGCGCCGACCATGCCGGCTGGAACATCGCGTTGCCGCTCGGCATCAGCTTCTTCACGTTCCAGCAGATTTCCTATCTGGTCGACCGCATGCGCGGCGACGCGCCGCGCTACGGTTTGGCCGACTACGCGCTGTTTGTCACCTTTTTCCCGCAGCTGGTGGCCGGACCGATCGTCCGTCACGACGAGATCATCGGGCAGTTCGCGCGCGGCCCGTTCGCCGAGGGCGCGGCGGAGCGCTGCGCGGTCGGGCTGACCCTGCTGGCGATCGGGCTGGTCAAGAAGGTGTTCCTGGCCGATCCGCTGGCCGAGGTGGTCGACCCGCTGTTCGCGGCGGCCGGCAGCGGCGCCGCGCTCGGCTTCGCCGAGGCCTGGACCGCTGCGCTGGGCTTCGCGCTGCAGATCTATTTCGACTTCTCCGGCTATTCCGACATGGCGATCGGGCTGGCCCTGCTGTTCGGCTTCCGGCTGCCGATCAATTTCGACGCGCCCTACCGCGCCGTCTCCGTCGCCGATTTCTGGCGGCGCTGGCACATCACCCTGTCCCGCTTCCTGCGCGACTATGTCTACATTCCGCTGGGCGGCAACCGCGGCGGACTGGCTCGCGCCACCCGCAACACCGTCGCGACCATGCTGCTGAGCGGCCTGTGGCACGGCGCGGCCTGGACGTTCGTCGCATGGGGCGGGCTGCACGGCCTGGCGCTCGCCGCCGAGCGGGTCGGCCAGCGCGCCGGCATCCGGGTGCCGGCAGTGGCGGCCTGGGCGCTGACCTTCCTGTTCGTCACGCTGGCCTTCGTCGTGTTCCGGGCGCAGAGCTTTGCCGAGGCCGCCGCTGTGTTCGCCGGTCTGGTCGGCGGCAACGGCTTCGGCTTCGACTACGCCTATGGCGGCCGCACGGCGGTGGTGGCGATCGCGCTCGCCGTCGTGCTGCTGTTCCCGACCAGCCAGCGCTTCGCGGCGGAAAAACTGCAGCCGTCGCCGTTCGCGGCGGTGGCGACCGCCGCCGCCCTGCTCGCCGTGCTGCTGCAGGTCGGCGTCGGCGCCAACCAGGAGTTCATCTATTTCCAGTTCTAGGCAACGGCGGTGACGCGGCGCTGGTCGCGATACCTGCGCCTTGCGCTCGGGCTGCTCGCAGGCGGCGGGCTGGCGGTGTTCGCCTTCGTCGCGCTGGTCGATCCCTATGATTCGCTGTGGTTCTCGCCGGCGGCGGAGCGCGAGCCGATCTCGACCAACCAGCGCTATTCCTTCCCGGCACTGGCCCGGTCGGACCGCTTCGACAGCGCCGTGTTCGGTACCTCGACCACCCGCCTGCTGCGCCCGGCCCAGCTCGACGGCCTGTTCGGGGCGCGCTTCGCCAACCTCTCGATGAACAGCGCCACCGCCTATGAACAGAGCGAACTGCACGCGCTGTTCCTGCGCCATCACCCGCGGCCCGACATCGTCGTCTACGGCATCGACAGCATCTGGTGCGCGGTGGAGGACGCCTATGTGCCGTTCACCTTCCGGCCGTTCCCGCCGTGGCTGTACGACGAGGACCGCTGGAACGACCTGCTCTACCTGTTCAACTTCAAGGCGATCGAGGCGGCGGGCCAGCAGTTCGCTTTCCTGACCGGCATCAAGGACCGGCGCTACGGCGCCGACGGCTACACCGACTTCCTGCCGCCGCAGGCGGAGTACGACCTGGCCCGCGCCCGGCAGAACATCTATGGCCCCGCCGGCCCGCCCGCGCCCGACGCGCCGCTGCCGACCGGCCCGGTGCCCGGTGCCGACGAGATCGCCGGCTGGACCTATGCGACCCATGCGCTGATGCGGGCGATGCTGGCCGCCGCACCGGCGGAGACCCTGAAAATCCTGGTGTTCGTGCCCTATCACGCCAGCCAGTTCGAGCGGACGAACCCACTGCAGCAGGCGCGCCTGGCCGAATGCAAGCGGCGGCTGACCGCGATCGCGCAAGACGTGCCGAACAGCGTCGTCCTCGACTTCATGATCCCGTCGATCATCACCCGAGACGACGCGCGCTACTGGGATTCGCTGCACTACAACGTCGAGACGGCGGCCGAAATCGCCGCCGCGATCGCCCGCGGCGCGGCCGATCGGCGCAGCGAGGACGGCCTGTTCGTCTATCTCGGCGGATCGCCGCCACCCGACGGAGCCGCGTTAACCGATCGTTAGCCTTCGTCGCCGCATAGCTATTGAACTTCGGTCACCTTGCAGTTAAACATCGATGACAAGGGGTTAGGGCCGATAGTTCAGAGATTGAGGCAGACCTATGCGCTATCTAGCTGTCATTCTGCTGGCCAGCCTGGCCGCCGCCTGCTCTTCGTCGCCGTCGCCCACGTCGACACACGTCGCCGACCGCGGCCCCGTCGAACTCGGTGAGTTCGGCGAACGCATGGGCCTGCTGGAGTCGAACGGCAACTACATGATCGTGAATCCATATGGCTATCTGGGCAAGTACCAGATGGGCGAGTGCGCGCTGATCGATGCCGGCCTCTACACCCATGACTCGACCGGGTGCGGCAGCCAGGACTGGTCCGGGCAGTGGACCGGCGCCTATGGCGTGGACAGCGTCGACAGCTACCTGCAGACGGCAGAGGCGCAGGACTATGCCTTCCACCGCTTCACCCTGGCCAACTGGGCGGAGATCCGCCGGCGCGGCCTCGACCAGTATATCGGCCTGAACATCAACGGGGTGAAGATCACCGCGGCCGGGCTGCTGGCCGGCGCCCATCTCGGCGGGGTCGGCGGCGTGGAGGCGTTCCTGCTCTCGCTGGGCATGGAAGACCGCGGCGACGCCTATGGTTCGCGCATCTCCAACTACATCAACCTGTTCAACGGCATCGAGGCGCCGCCGAGCATCGTCGGCATCACCCAGGCCGCGTCGCGCTGACCGGGGCGGCCGCCCCCGCAAGCCGGCCGGATTCCGTGTTGGTGTTTGACATGCCCGGTTCCGTCGGCTAGCCGACGGAACGGTGCGCGGCCGCGCCAGGCGGCCGGTGTGCGTGCAGGCGGAGGGTGTGGCGATGAAGATTGCGTTCAGCGAGCCGAAGGCGGTCGGCAAGCATTGGGTGGCCGTGGCCGTGGCCGGCGATCGCGTGCTGCGCGGACACGCCGCGGACCTCAACGGCCGGCACGGCGACATCGTCGCGCGCACGATCCAGGCGGTCGGCTTCAAGGCGGAGCGGGCCAAGACGACGGCGATCGTCACGCCGGGCCCGGGCGAGCTGAAAGGCATCATCCTGGTCGGGCTCGGCAATCCCGACGAGCTGACCGCGGAGCATTTCGCCCATATCGGCGGCGCGCTGGTCGCCCAGGCCAGCGGCGTCAACGCAGCCGACCTGACCGTGGCGCTGGACGACGACGGCTGCGGGCCGGTCGCCGGCGCCGACGCCGCGGCCAACCTGGCGCTCGGCATGCAGCTGCGCGCCTACCGTTTCACCACATCCCGCACCACCAAGACCACTGGCGCGCCGGCGCTGAAGAAGGCGACGATCCAGCTGTCCGGCGCCGCGGCCGCGCGCAAGGCGCACGCCGACCTGGACAAGGTGGCCGCCGCGGTCGCCTTCACCCGCGACATCGTCACCGAGCCGGCCAACGTGCTCTACCCCGACAGCTATGCCCGCATCATCGACGAGACCCTGACCCCGCTGGGCGTGAAGGTCGAGATCCTCGACGAAAAGGACATGGAAAAGCTCGGCATGGGCTCGCTGCTCGGCGTCGGCATGGGCAGCGCCAAGCCGCCGCGGCTGGTGGTGATGCAGTGGCAGGGCGTCAAGGGCCAGGGCGCGAAGGCCCGGGGCAAGAAGCCGCTCGCATTCGTCGGCAAGGGCGTCACCTTCGACACCGGCGGCATCTCGATCAAGCCGTCGGCGGGCATGGAGGACATGAAGTGGGACATGGGCGGCTCGGCCGCCGTGGTCGGGCTGATGCACGCGCTTGCCGGCCGCAAGGCCAAGGTCAACGCCGTCGGCATCGTCGGCCTGGTCGAGAACATGCCCTCCGGCACCGCCCAGCGCCCGGGCGACGTGGTCAAATCGATGTCCGGCCAGACCATCGAGGTGCTGAATACCGATGCCGAGGGCCGGCTCGTGCTGGCCGACGCGCTGTGGTACTGCCAGGACCGCTTCCAGCCGCGGTTCATGATCGACCTCGCCACCCTGACCGGCGCGATCATGGTGGCGCTGGGCAAGGAGATGGCCGGCCTGTACAGCAACCGCGACGAGCTGGCCGACGCCCTGCTCAAGGCCGGCGAGGCCACCGGCGAGCGCTGCTGGCGGATGCCGCTGGACGAGGCCTATGACCGCCAGATCGACGGCGACATCAGCGATGTGAAGAACATCAGCGCCGGGCGCTGGGGCGGCTCGATCACCGCCGCGCAGTTCCTGCAGCGCTTCACCAACGGCCTGCCCTGGGCCCATCTCGACATCGCCGGCACCGCCTGGACCGACAAGGACCGGCCGCTGGCGCCGAAGGGCGCCACCGCCTTCGGCGTGCGCATGCTGAACGCCTTCGTCGCCGCCAACTACGAATAGGCGGCGCGGCGCCCGCGGCCGGCCATGCCGACGGAGATCCGTTTCTACCACCTGCAGCGCACCGGCCTGGAACAGGCGCTGCCGCTGCTGCTGGAGCGCGTGCTCGACCGCGGCCAGCGCGCGGTGGTGATGGCGGGCTCGCCCGACCGGGTCGAGGCGCTGAACGTCCACCTTTGGACCTACAACGAGCGGAGTTTCCTGCCGCATGGCAGCGCCCGCGACGGCCATGCCGCCGACCAGCCGGTTTGGCTGACCGAGGCCGACGAGCGGCCGAACGCCGCCGATGTGCTGTTCCTGACCGACGGCGCCACCTCGACGCATCTGGACGACTACGCGCTGGTGGTCGAGCTGTTCGACGGCCGCAGCGACGAGGCCGTCACCGCCGCGCGCGGCCGCTGGAGCGCCTACAAGGGCGCCGGCCACACGCTGACCTATTGGCGCCAGGACGACCGCGGCCGCTGGAGCCAGCAGGGTTGAGGCGCGCCGTGCGGCACACGCCGGAATCGCAACGGCCCCCGTTTTGAGCGGGGGCCGTTTTGCCGAGCGGAGGCCGCGTTGTCTGACGGGTTGCGGTTCAGCGCTATTCGGCGGCGGGGAGGACGCCGTCGATGGAGGAGGAGGCGGTGTCGAAGACGGCGGCGAGGCTGTCGCCCATGGCGCCGAGTGCGGTGATGGCGGCGACGGAGACCATGGCGCCGATCAGGCCGTATTCGATGGCGGTGGCGCCGCAGTCGTCGGCGATGAAGCGGCGGGGAAGGCGGTGGCGAAGCGGGTCATGGGGTGGATCTCCTGCCTGGAGGGGGTTTCGGACCTGTTCCTGCCTGTCCGGCCCCGGTTTTGGGTTCGTCGGGGGTTTGTGTTGTCCCGTGGCAAAACCTTCGCAAAAGCGGCGGAGTTTGCAAGACAAAAGCGGAGAACCCGCTGTGAATACTATTCGATATCGAGATTTGTTTGTGGTTAATACTATGTTTCTTTACGACGCCTGCCGGCACCCCGCCTGCCCCCATAACGGCGAAGGGGGACGCCGGCATCGGCGTCCCCCTCCAGGGCAGTGAAGCGCGCGATGGAAGGCGGCGGAGGCGCCTGGCCGGGCGCCCCCGCCATCCGGTCGGGTCTACTCGCCGCCGGCAGGCAGGGCGCCGTCGACCGAGTCCGACACGGTGGTGAACAGGCTGTCCAGGCTGTCGCCCATCGCGCTCAGCGCGGTGATGGCGGCGACCGAGACCAGGGCGGCGATCAGGCCATACTCGATGGCGGTGGCGCCGTCCTCGTTGGAAAGGAAACGCTTGAAGCTGGCGAAGGCGGTCATGGTTTCAACTCCTGCCTGGTGTTGCGCCGGCCTTTGCGGCCGGTCCGGGTGAGTGAGGGTCCGTACCTCGAACCCGCCCCAAAGACATCGCAAATCCCGCCGACATTTGCAAGAGAAACCGCGCAAACAACGCTCAGTTATTGTTCGAAATCGAGCCAATTACTTCAAACATTTAGTCCCGACTTCCCATCAAACTCTTCGCAATTCCAATCCTTCCCCCAACAGACCGCAACGAAAACGGCCCGCGTTCAGGAAGCCGCCTCCAGCTCGGCCGCGATCTGCAGCCAGTGTTCCTCGGCGGCGGCGAGCGCCCGCGCCACCTCGGCCAGGGTGATCTGCAGCCGGGTCACCTTCTCCGCGTCCGCCCGGTACAGTGCGGGGTCGGCGAGCTCCTGCTCGATCGCCGCCTTGCGCGCGTGCAGCTTGTCGACCTCCTTCTCCGCGTCGCGGGCCGCCCGCCGCAGCGGCGCCACCGAGGCGCGGGCGTCGGCCGCGGCCTTGCGGGCGGCCTTGCGGTCGGCGCCGCCGTCGCCCGCAGGCTCGACCCTGGCGTCCGCCCCGCCGCGGCGCTGCGCGATCACCCGCTGGCGATAGTCGTCGAGGTCGCCGTCGAACGGCAGGCAGCGGCCGCCCTCGACCAGCCAGAAGCGGTCGACGCAGCGGTCGAGCAGCGCCGGGTCGTGGCTGACCAGGATGATCGCGCCGTCATATTGCGTCACCGCGTCGACCAGCGCCTCGCGCGCATCCATGTCGAGGTGGTTGGTCGGCTCGTCGAGCAGCAGGATGTGCGGGCTGGCCGTGCACATCAGCGCGAACAGCAGCCGGGCGCGCTCGCCGCCGGACAGGCCGGCGATTTTCGAATCGGCCAGGTTGGCGCCGATGCCGAAGCGGCCGAGGTGGCTGCGCCGCCGGGTCTCGGTCGCCATCGGCATCAGGGCGGCGACATGGTCGAGCGGGGTGCGGCCGACGTCCAGCGCCTCGGTCTGCGCCTGGGCGTAGACGCCGACCGCCAGCTTCGACGACTTGACCACGCGGCCGCCGCGCGCGGCGAGCTCGCCGCACAGCAACCGCACCAGCGTGGTCTTGCCGTTGCCATTCGCCCCCAACAGCCCGATGCGGTCGTCCATGTCGACGCGCAGGTTGAGCCGGCTGAGCACCGGCGGCCCGTCGCCGTAGCCGACGCTGGCGTCCTCGAGCGTCAGCAGCGGCGGCGACAGCGGCTCCGGCTGCGGAAAGGCGAATTCGACGCCCGCCGCCTCGCTGACCGGCGCGATCGGCTCCATCCGCTCCAGCGCCTTGATCCGGCTCTGCGCCTGGCGGGCCTTGCTGGCCTTGTAGCGGAACCGGTCGATGAACTTCTGGATGTGGGCGCGTTCGCGCTGCTGCTTGGCATAGGCGGCCGCCAGCACCGCCAGCTTCTCGCGGCGGGTGCGGTCGAAGGTGGCGAAGTTGCCGCGATACAGCGTCAGCTTCTGCCGGTCCAGGTGCAGGATGTGCGTGCACACCGCATCGAGCAGGCCGCGATCGTGGCTGATCAGCAGGAACCCGCTGCGATAGCGGGCCAGAAAGCCCTCGAGCCACAGCCGCGCCTCGAGGTCGAGGTGGTTCGACGGCTCGTCGAGCATCATCAGGTCGGACGGCGCGAACAGCGCCGCGGCGAGCGCGACGCGCATGCGCCAGCCGCCCGAATAGGCGCTGCACGGCCGCTGCTGGGCCGCGTCGTCGAAGCCGAGGCCGGCCAGGATCGCCGCCGCGCGCGCCGGCGCGCTGTACGCCTCGATGTCCTCCAGCCGGGTGTGGATCTCGGCCAGCCGGTGGCCGTCCTGGCAGCGGTCGAGCTCGGCCAGCAGCGCGGCACGCTCGCCGTCCGCGGCCAGCACCGAGTCGAGCAGACTGTCGTCGCCGTCGGGCGGGTCCTGGGCCATCGCCACCACCCGCGTGCGCGGCCCGAGCCCGACGGAACCGGCCTCCGGCGGCAGCTCGCCCCGAATCAGCCGGAACAGCGTGGACTTGCCGCTGCCATTGGCGCCGACCACGCCGACTTTCCAGCCGGCCGCGATCGACGCCGTCGCCTGCTCATAGAGCAGCCGGCCGCCCACTCGATAGCTGAGGTCGTTGATCTGCAGCATGGCGCCACCGCATAGAGCATCTCGCGCCGTTGCGGAAGGCGCTCACTGGCGGCACGCGCCCGACCGCAAGGCCCGGCCGGGGCCCCTTGCGCCGCCCCAAAGGCGCGTCTATAACGCCGCGTCCCCGCAGGAACCGGAGAATTGGAACAATGGCGGTTGAGCGCACCCTGTCGATCATCAAGCCCGATGCGACGCGCCGCAACGTGACCGGCGGCATCGTCGCGATGCTGGAAGAGGCAGGGCTTCGCGTGGTCGCCCAGCGCCGGATGAAGCTGACCCGCGAGCAGGCGGAGCAGTTCTATGCCGTGCACAGCGAGCGGTCGTTCTTCAAGGACCTGTGCGGCTACATGTGCTCCGGCCCGGTCGTGGTG
The DNA here is from genome assembly GCA_041396705.1 of Alphaproteobacteria bacterium. Lineage (NCBI taxonomy): Bacteria > Pseudomonadati > Pseudomonadota > Alphaproteobacteria > Alphaproteobacteria bacterium. The sequence goes on along the minus strand of JAWKYB010000004.1, from coordinate 160,906 downwards.
CAGGTGCTGGAGGGCGAGGACGCCATCGCCCGCAACCGCGAGGTGATGGGCGCGACCAACCCGGCCAATGCGGCCGACGGCACGATCCGCGCCAAATACGGCGAGTCGATCGAGGCCAACTCGGTGCACGGCTCGGACGCGCCGGAGACGGCGGCGCAGGAAATCGCGTTCTTCTTCAGCCGGATGGAGATCGTCGGCTGATCGCCGACGTCGGGGCGGCCGGCACGGCCGACCGCCGGCAGGGACGGATCAGAGCAGGAAGATCGCCATCAGGATCAGCAGCAACGCGATCCCGATGATCGAGTTGCGGGCCACCTTGACCGTCGAATGCCACGTGTGGCGGTGGCCCTCGTCCAGCTGATTCAGATCGACCATCGTTCCGGTTCTCCGTTCGGATTTGCCGCACCTCGGCCGAGTTGTATCGCGCCCGCGGCCGCCGTCAAGACCGCGGGCGCCCGCGCGCCCAACGGTCGCAACGAAACCGCGGCGGCGACACCGTCGGAGGGACGACGATGGATCGCGTGTTCCTGTCCAACATGGCGTTCTTCGCCCGGCACGGCGTGCACGACGCCGAACGCAGCCTGGGCCAGCGATTCTTCGTCGACGTCGACTGCCTGCTCGACACGCGCCCGGCCGCGGCGAGCGACCGGCTCGCCGACGCCGTGTGCTACGACGCCGTGCACGCCGCGGTGGCTGCGGTCATGGACGGCCCCGCCGTGCGGCTGCTGGAGACGCTGGCGTCGCGGATCGCCGCAGCGGTGCTGGACGGATTCCCCACGGTCGACGGTGTCCGCGTCGCGGTGCGCAAGCCTGCGGCGCCGGTGGCCGGCGTCCTCGACCACGCCGGGGTGGAGATCGTGCGCCGGCGCGGCGGCGGCACCGATTGACCGGGCGCGCAGGCCGCCGCTAGGGTCGGTTTCCCTGATCCGCACGGCCGACCGGCATGACCGCTGACCCGCATCCCGACAGCATCGGCGCTTTCGACTACGTCATCGTCGGTGCCGGCTCGGCCGGCTGCGTGCTGGCCAACCGGCTCAGCGCCGATCCGACCGTTTCCGTTCTGCTGCTGGAGGCCGGCGGCCGCGACAACTACATCTGGATCCGGATTCCGGTCGGCTATCTCTACTGCATGGGCAACCCGCGCACCGACTGGCGGTTCAGGACCGCGGCGGAGCCGGGCCTGAACGGGCGTAGCCTGAACTACCCGCGCGGCCGCGTGCTCGGCGGCTGCTCGTCGATCAACGGCATGATCTACATGCGCGGCCAGGCCCGCGACTACGACGGCTGGCGCCAGATGGGCAACACCGGCTGGGGCTGGGACGACGTGCTGCCCTATTTCCGCAAGTCGGAGGACTTCGCCTGGGGCGAAAGCGCGTTCCACGGCGCCGGCGGCGAATGGCGGGTGGAGGCCAGCGGCTGTCGTGGGAGATCCTCGACGCCTTCCGCGAGGCCTGCGCCGAGGTCGGCATCCCGAAGACCGACGACTTCAACACCGGCGACAACCACGGCGCCGGCTATTTTCACGTCAACCAGCGCAACGGCTGGCGCTGGAACACCGTGTCGGCGTTTCTGAGGCCGGTGCGCAACCGTCCGAACCTGACCGTGCTGACCGACGCCCAGGCCCGGCGGCTGACCTTCGACGGGCAGCGCTGCAACGGGCTGGTCGTGCGGCACAACGGCGCCGACCGGCGGATCGATGCGCGCGGCGAGGTGGTGCCGCCTCCGGCGCGATCGGCTCGCCGCAGATCCTGCAGCTCTCCGGGATCGGGCCCGGCGCGCTGCTGCAGCGCCACGGCATCGCCGTGGTCCGCGACCGTGCCGGCGTCGGCGCCAACCTGCAGGACCACTTGCAGATCCGCACCGTGTTCAAGGTCTCCGGCACGCGCACGCTGAACGATCGCGCCCGCACACTGTTCGGCAAGGCCGGGATCGCGCTGGAATACGCGCTGAAGCGCAGCGGCCCGATGTCGATGGCGCCGAGCCAGCTTGGCGTGTTCGCCCGCTCGGACGCGTCCTATGACACGCCCAACATCGAGTATCACGTCCAGCCGCTGTCGCTGGACGCCTTCGGCGAGCCGCTGCACCCGTTCTCGGCCTTCACCGCCAGCGTGTGCAACCTGCGGCCGGAGAGCCGCGGCACGGTGGCCATCGCCGGCCCCGATCCGTCGACGCCGCCGGAGATCCGCCCGAACTACCTGGCGACCGCCGCCGACCGCCGGGTCGCGGCCCAGTCGATCCTGCTGACCCGGCGCATCTGTGCCGCACCGGCACTGGCCCGCTTCCGGCCGCAGGAGTTCAAGCCGGGCACCCACCTGGACAGCGAGGACGACCTCGCCCGTGCCGCCGGCGACATCGCCACCACCATCTTCCACCCGGTCGGCACCGCGCGCATGGGCATCGACGCCGACGCGGTGGTCGACCCCCGGCTCCGAGTCAACGGCGTCGAAGGCCTGCGCGTGGTCGACGCCTCGGTAATGCCGACGATCACCTCCGGCAACACCAACTCGCCGGTGATCATGATCGCCGAGAAGGCGAGCGAGATGATCCGCGAGGACGCCCGCGCCTGACCGCTTCCGCCGTCACTGCGCGGCGCGGTGCGGCAATCCGGGGCCATCGGCCAAATGGTCGAACCGGATTGCCGCGCCGCCTGTCGGCGGCTCGCAATGACGCCTTGGGGATTGCGCGCTTCGATTGGCTTGGGACGTGGTCGCGGCAGCCGGCCACGGCGCCGGTGGCAGACACTGCAGCGCCTCGTCCGGTTCCCGACGAAGGACTTGGTCGGGGGCACCAATGCGCGGTGGCGCGGAAAGCGCGCGCGTCAGGCCGGCCGTGCCGCCACCGCCTCCACTTCCAGCTTGAACTGCGGGCCGGCGAAGCCGGGGACCAGCAGCAGCGTGCTGGCCGGCGGCGGGCTGGCGACGTGGCGGTCGCGCACGGCCATGTAGGCGGCCAGGTCGGCGCGGTCGACCACATAGGCATTCAGCCGGACGACGTCCGCCATCGCCATGCCGGCTTCCGCCAGGATGCGGGCGATCGCCCGGAAGATCAGCTCGGCCTGCTCGGCGGTGTCCTCCGGCACACGGCCCGCGGCGTCGATGCCGAGCTGGCCGGAGACGAAGACCATCCGGCTGCCGGCTTCGACCTCGGCGGCATGGCTGTAGTTGGCGAATGGCGGGTGGACGCCGTCGGCATCCGCGATCTTGCGCATGGCGCCTCCGCTTGGCAAAGCGCAGGCGAGTCTGGGCGGATCGCACGCGCGGGTCAACGGCCGGTCAGAAGGCGAAGACGCCGACCAGCAGCGCAGCGTACATCAGGATGCCGCTGACAAGTTCCCAGCGCCGCGACCGATAGGTCGCGGGGTCGTAGTGCAGGTCGAATGGCATGGTGCGAACCCTTCCGGGCTGAACGACACGGCCGGCCGCAACCGGCGCGGCGCGTCTTGCATGTGCTGAAGATGGGGACGATCACGCCGCGATCAACTTAACCTTACCGCCGCGTTGTGGCGGCGGTCACTCGCCTGCGGCGCCGCTCAGTCCGGATCGAACGTCGTGCGCACCGGCTGGTGGTCGGACCCGGCAGCCTCGGCCAGCACCTCGACCCGGCGAAGGCGCGCGCCGAGGCCCGCCGTGACGAAGCAATAGTCGATGCGAATGCCGCGGCGCGTCGCGGCATCGCTGTACAGGGTGGCGCCGTCGCCGCCGACACCCGCACGGGTCCAGGCATCGGCAAAGGCGTCGGCGACCAGCCGGCCGTATTCGGGCGAATCCGGCTGCATGTTGAAGTCGCCCAGCAGCATGGCGTCGGCCGGCGGCGGCGGCGGGCTGACCGTCTCGTCCGCCCAGGCGTCCGGCGTGCGGCCGCTGTGCACCGCTCCGTCGGCATCGGCGCGCCCGTGAATGGCGAGGATGGTTTCGACCTGGCGCAGGCGCTGGGCGGCGGACAGGTGGCACAGGTGGGTCGAGTAGACGCGGATCGGACCGAACGGCGCGTCGATGGTCGCCTCCAGCGCGCCGCGCTGGATGGTGAACTTCTCCGGGTCGGTGTACTTCGGCAGCAGGTGGTTGCGCGAAGACAGGATCGGGAAGCGCGACAGGATCATGTTGCCGAACTGGCGGCGCCGGTTGTCGACCGCGGCATCGGCGCCGCGCCCGGTGCTCTTCAGCACGTCGATGGTCGGGCCGAACATCCAATAGTGGCTGGGCAAGGCATCGGCGATCACCCGGCACTGGTCCATGTCGTCGGACCGCGTCCAGAACCGCTCCACCTCCTGCAAGGCGACGACGTCGGCGTCGCGGATCGTCTCGACGATACGACCGGCGTCGAAGCGACCGTCGCGGCCCAGGCAGTACTGGATGTTGTAGGTGATCACCTCCACGGCGAAGCCCCGGCTGCGTCGCGGATCGCCAGCGCCCGGTCGGGCCAGTCGGTGGTGACGTCGTCGACGGCGTCGTTGCCGAGCCAGGCGCGCAGGTCGTCGACAGCGTTCACGGTCCACACCGCGGCGCGCAGCCCGGCGGCGCGCGCGCGCGCGATCAGCGCGGCACGCGCGGCCAGCTGGCCGGCGGCATCGTCCGGCGGCTTGCTGCCGACGCCGATCGCCGCCGCATGGGCGGCCAGCGCCTCGTCGACCAGCGCGGCCATCCGCGCTTCGGCCTCGTCGGCCTTCCAGCTGGTCAGCACGCTGTAGGCGAGCCTACGGCCGAGGCGGCCCAGCGCCGCGATCGCCGGGCGGTCGAAGCTCATGAACAGGGTGCGCCCGGTCATGCCGTGCGCGTCGGTCGCCGCAACGCTGCGGGCCACCATGTCGTCGGCGTCGGCCCCGTCCGCCACCTTGATCTCGAGCTTCAGTTCCAGCCGGGTCGGCACCAGCAGCGCCAGCACCTCGTCCAGCGTCGGCGGCGGCTCGCCGCCGGTACCGGTCAAACGGCTGCGGCGAACCGTTTCGAAGTCGAGCTCGACCAGCCGGCCGCTGCCGTCGCTGGTGCGTTCGAGCGTGTCGTCGTGGAACACCACCAGGCGGCCGTCACGGCAGGCCTGCACGTCGAGCTCGACCGCGTTCAGGCCGCGCAGTCCGACGGCGCCGCGGAACGCGGTCAGGCTGTTCTCGGGCCACAGGCCAGCACCGCCGCGATGCGCGGTGATCAGGGTCATGATTCGGGCGTCCTCCTCGCGTCGGCGCACCGGGGGCTGCGCCGATCCGCCGCCAACCTATCGCCCGCACGCATGGTGGTATAGTGACGATGCGAGCACATTCGGCCGCGCCGCCGGCGCGGGGAGGAGACCGCCATGGCCCGAGCGCCGTCGGCCCGGCGCAGCCTGTTCGTCGGCGCGCTGACCTGCGCGCTGGTGTTCGCCATCGCCGTGGTCGTCGGCCTGATCGGCTGGAGCCGCAGCGGCGCACCGGCGATCATGCTGGTCGTCCTCGGCGCCTGCGCCGCAGTCGGCCTGGCCGGCTTCTGGATCGTGATCGGGCTGCTCGACGACCATTTCGACGGGCTGGAGCGGCTGCGCGGCCGCCTGGTGATGATGCGCGCCGAGGCGGCCGGCCACGCCCGCCGCGACGCCGCCGCCGAGCCGTGGCGGCAGGATGCCGAGGGCGGGCGGCTGGCGGACGCCGCGCTGGCCCTGGCGCAGGTGTGGCAGGAAGCCCGCGCCGCACCCGACTCCCGGCTGACCGCCATGGTCGCGGCCATCCCGGACGGCATCGTCTCGGTGACGGAAACGGGACTGGTCAGCCTGGCCAACGCGCCGGCCCGGCGCCTGCTCGGCGGCGCGCGCGCCGCGCTCGGCACCAGCATCTACGCCGCGCTCGACGACCGCGATCTCGGCGAGGCCTGGCGCAGCGCCCGCGCGGACGGGCTAGCGGTCGCCCGCCGCCTGCGGCACGTCGACGGCCACACGGTGTCGGCACGGGTGATCGATCTCGGCCCGGGCCAGGGCGCCCTGATCATGATGGAACCGCCGCCGCCGCACGGCGGGGCGGCAGCGGACGACGAAGGCCTGCTCTGCGACCCGAGCCTGCACGAGGAGCCGCCGGCGCCGCTGCCGATCGGCGACGACACCCCGCTCGATGCCCTGCCCGCCTGGGTGCTGGACCTGGAGACCACCGGGCTGGACGTGCGGGCCGACCGCATCGTCTCGATCGGCGCGATCCGGCAGCACGGCGCCCGGCTGTTCCGCGGCACGGTGATCGACCAGCTGGTCAATCCCGGCCGCGCCATCCCGGCCGCATCCAGCGCCGTGCACGGCATCACCGACCGCATGGTCGAGGCCGCTCCCGGCTTCGCCGAGGCCTACGCGCGCATTGGGCCGCGGCTGGCCGGCTGCGCCCTGGTCGGGCACAACATCGGCTTCGACCTGACCGTGCTGCGCAGCGAGGCGGCGCGCTGCGGCATCGAATGGGCGGCGCCCCCCGCGCTGGATACCTTTCTGCTGGTCGCGGCGCTGGAACCGAAGCGCACCGACCTCAACCTGGAAGCGCTGGCCAGGGCCTACGCGGTGCCGCTGACCGCGCGGCACACCGCGCTGGGCGACTGCCTGACCACCGGCGAGCTCTATCTACGGCTGCTGCCGCTGCTGGCCGAACGCGGGGTGGTCACCTTTGGCGCGGCGCGCGCGTTCGCCCGGGGCGCCCGGCACGCGCTGGCCCACCAGCGCGCCGCCGGCTGGATCGAGCCATGAGCGACAGCCCATCGGCGCCCGATCACGTGCTCGACGGTTTCGCCTATCGCCGGCGCGTCGCCGACGTGATGGTCGGGCCCGTGGTCACCATCGCGCTCGGCGCAACGCTGCGCGAGGCCGCCGCCGCGTTGGGCGCGCACCGGGTCAGCGCGCTGGCGGTCACCGGCGGCGACGGACCGGTCAGCGGGATCCTCACCGAACGCGATCTCGTCCGCGCCATCGCCCGCGGCGTCGACCTCGACCGCGCGACCGTGCTGCAGGCGATGACCGCCGACGTGGCCACCATCGCACCCGACGCCTTCGTCTATGTCGCCATCGGCCGGATGCAGCGCCTCGGCATCCGCCACCTGCCGGTCGTCGACGACGGCCGGCTGGCCGGCATGGTCAGCGCCCGCGCCCTGCTCAAGCTGCGCGCCGGCCAGGCGCCGGTGATCGGCGACGCCATCGGCGCCGCGGAAACCCCACAGGAGATGGCGGAGAGCCTGGCCCAGCTGCCGGCCCTGGCCCGGGCGATGCTGGCCGACGGGTGCGGCGGCCACGAGATCGCGGCGGTCGTCGCCGGCGTGTTCCGCGACGCCACCGCGCGCGCCGTCGCCCTGGCCGAAGCGCGACTCAGCGATTCGCATCTTGGACCGCCGCCGGCCGCCTATGCCTTTCTGGTGCTCGGCTCGGCCGGACGCGGCGAAAGCCTGCTGCGCCCCGACCAGGACAACGCCATCGTCCATGCCGGCACAGTCGCGGACGACGGCTGGTTCGCCGAGCTGGGCCGCATGGCCAGCGACTTCCTCGATGCCGCCGGCATCCCCTACTGCATCGGCCACGTGATGGCGTCGGAGCCGCACTGGCGGCGGACCCTGGCGGGCTGGCGCGACGAGATCGGCCGCTGGATCGCGCGGGCCGAGGGCGAGAGCCTGCTCAACGTCGACATCTTCTTCGACTTCCAGCCGGTGCATGGCGACCGCGGCCTGGCCGGCGCGCTGCGCGCCCAGTCGCTGGCCGCCGCGGCACGCGCCCCGCTGTTCCTGCGCATGATGGCCGGCCAGCTCGACAGCCTGTCGCCGCCGTTCAACCTGTTCGGGCGGTTGCGCACCGACCCCGACAGCGGCCGCTTCGATGCCAAGATCGGTGCGTTGCTTCCCGCCGTCGCGGCGGCGCGGATCATGGCGCTGGCGACCGAGACGCCGGAGACCGGCACGGTCGGTCGGCTGCGCGCCGCGGCCGCCATCGGCGGGGCGGAGAGCGGGGCGGTGGCGGAGATCGTCGAGGCGCACGGACTGGTGCTGCGCATGCTCGCGGCCCAGCAGGTCGCCGACCGCGCCGCCGGCCAGCCGGCGACGAACTGGCTGGCAGCCCGCGAACTGCCGCGCCATGAACGCGAGGCGCTGATCGAGGCGCTGCATGCCATCGACGGCGCCAAGCTGCTCGTCCGCGACGTGCTAACCGCCCCGCGCAACGGCTCAACGCCCGCCGCGCGCTAGCAACATCGGCAGACGCCGGACCGGTGCGTCAGTCGTCGTCGGCCCGCCGACCGATGCGCAAGTCGCGGCTGACGTAGACGTTCATCACCAGTCCGATGCCGATCATCGCGGTCAGCATCGCCGTGCCGCCGTAGGAGATCAGCGGCAACGGCACGCCCACCACCGGCATCAGGCCCGAAACCATGGCGACGTTGATGAAGACATAGAGGAACAGGGTGAAGCCGACGCCGAAGCTGAGGATGCGGCCGAACTGGTTGCGCGCTCGCAGGCCGATCGCGATGCAGAAGCCGATCACCATCAGATAGAGGGTGAGCAGCGCAAGCCCGCCGACCAGCCCGAATTCCTCCGCCAGCATGGTGAAGACGAAGTCGGTCTGCTTCTCGGGCAGGAAGCTGCCGTGGCTCTGGCTGCCCTGCAGGAAACCGCGGCCGAACAGGCCGCCGGAGCCGAGCGCGATCTTGGATTGCAGGATGTGGTAGCCGGCGCCGAGCGGGTCGCTCTCCGGGTCGAGGAAGGTCATCACGCGCTGGCGCTGATAGTCGTGCAGCATGTTCCACGCCAGCGGCGCCGCCCCGGCCAGCGCGACGCCGACCACCGCGAACATCCACAGCCTGACCCCGGCGACGAAGAACACGGCGGTGGCGCCGAGCCCGAGCGTCACCGCGGTGCCGAGGTCGGGCTGCTTCATCACCAGCGCGATCGGCATCAGCGTCAGCAGCACCGGCGGCACCATCATTGTCACCCGACGCAGGTCCAGGTGGGTGCAGCCGTGAAAATAGCGGGCCAGCGCCAGCACCAGCGCCAGCTTCATCAGTTCCGACGGCTGCAGCTTGATGATGCCGAGGTCGATCCAGCGCTGGGCGCCCATGCCGATGCTGCCCATCACCTCCACGCCTATCAGCAGGGCCAGCGTCAGGAAATAGAAGACATAGGCCATGCGCAGCAGCAGGCGCAGGTCGATCACCGCCACCACCAGCATGATCGCGGTGCAGACGGCATAGCGCAGCGCATGGGCCGAAGCCCACGGATGGAAGCTGCCGTTGCCGGCGGAATAGAGCATCGCGACGCCGGTGGCGGCCAGGCCGGTGACCAGGACCAGCAGCATCCAGTTGATGCCGAGCAGCCGGCGGGTCAGGGTCAACCGTTCGACGGGCAGGGTCGAGGTCAGCGCCATCGCCGGCCGGCCTCAGCGCTGCAGCGGACCGATGTCCGCCACCTCGGCGGCACCGAACCGGCGCTGCACGTCGAGCAGCGTATCGCGCGCGATCGGCGCGGCGGTGGACGAACCGCCGCCGCCATGCTCCACGACCACGCCGCACACGAAACGCGGTGCATAGACCGGCGCATAGGCGACGAACAGCGCATGGTTGCGGTGGTGCCAGGGCCGGTCCTCGTCGCTGATGATGCCGGCCGCGCGCTCCGCCGCCGTGATGCGGCGGACCTGCACGGTGCCGGACTTGCCGCCCATCGCCAGCCGCTCGTCCTCGATCCGCGCGCGGTAGGCGGTGCCGCTCGGCGAATTGACCACCAGGCTCATGGCGTCGCGGATCCAGCCCTGCCAGATGTCGGGTATGCCCATCGACGGGAAGGTCGGCGCCGGTTCGCCCTCCAGCCGCTTGGTCAGGCGCGGGGTCACCGCATAGCCGCCGTTGACCAGCCGCGCGGTCATCACCGCCAGCTGCAGCGGCGTGCAGTTGACATAGCCCTGGCCGATGCCGGCGTTGATGGTATCGCCCGGCACCCACGGGTTGCCCAGCGTGGCCTCCTTCCAGCCCTTCGTCGGCATCAGGCCGGTGCGCTCGCCGACCAGGTCGACCCCGGTCAGGTCGCCGAAGCCATAGCGCCGCGCGAATGCGCTGAGCTTGTCGATGCCCAGTTCCAGCGCGGTCTCGTAGAAATAGACGTCGCACGACTGCTCGATCGCACTGGCCAGGTTGACGTGGCCGTGGCCGAAATGCTTCCAGCAGTGGAAGCGGTTGACGCCGTAGTCGAGGAAGCCCGGGCACCAGACCTCGCTGTTGGCGTCGATGATGCCCGCCTCCAGCGCGGCGAGCCCGACCACCATCTTGAAGGTGGAGCCGGGCGAGTAGGTGCCGGCGATCGCCTTGTCGCGCAGCGGCGCGCGCGGGTTGTCGGTCAGCGCGTTCCAGTTGGCGACCGAGATGCCGCCGATGAACTGGTTGGGGTCGTAGGCCGGCGCCGACACCATCGCCAGCACGTCGCCGGTGTGGGCGTCCATGACCACCGCGGCGCCGCTCTCCTCGCCGAAGCGCTCGACCGTGGCGCGCTGCAGGCCGGCATCGATGGTCAGCGTCAGGTCGCGGCCCGGCTGGCCTTCCTCGCGCGTCAGCTCGCGGATCACGCGGCCCAGGGCGTTGACCTCGACCTGGCTGACGCCGGCGCGCCCGCGCAGCACCTCGTCGTAGCGCCGCTCCAGTCCGCTGCGGCCCATCTGGAAATCGGGCAACTCGAGCAGCGGGTCGCCGTTCAAGTCCTCCTCCCGCGGCGGGGCGATGTAGCCGGTCAGGTGGCCCATCGCGGCGGCATTCGGATAGATGCGGCGATAGCCGAGGTCGATCGACACGCCCGGCAGGTCCGGTGCGTTGACCTCGACGCTGGCGACCTGGTTCCAGGTCAGGTTCTCCGCCACCATCACCGGCAGGAACGAGCGGCGGCGGCCGACCTCCTCCAGGATGCGCTCGATCTCGTCGGGCGCCAGCGCAACGATGCGTGCCAGCCGCGCCAGCACCACCTCCATCTCGCCGGCCTGCTCGGGCACCATCTGGACCCGGTAGTTCAGCTCGTTGACCGCGACCGGTTCGCCGTTGCGGTCGAAGATCTCGCCGCGCGGCGGCGGCAGCAGGCGCATATTGACCCGGTTGTCCTCCGCCAGCAGCGCATAGCGGTCGGCCTCCACCACCTGCAGCCCGTAAAGCCGGGCGCCGAGCACGCCGAACAGCCCGACCTGCAGGCCGCCGATCGTCAACGCGCGGCGACTGAAGCCGCGCATGCGGTCCTCGTCGCGGCGGAAGCCCGCCATGACGCGCTCGGCCGCCGCCTGCTTCTTCCGGCGCAGCCTAAGCATGGGTCAGCAACCCGCGCTGCAGCCTGGTCAGCAGCCAGGAGACGAGCGGAAAGACGCCGACGGTCAGCAGCAGTTCGAACAGCGCCGGCACCGGATCCAGCACCCGCTCCAGCCAGACGGTCATGATCAGGTAGCGCAGCAGGCCGGCGCCGGCCGCGGCACCCGCGAACATGATCCACAGGTTGACGAAGCCGCGGCCCGCGGTCAGTTGCGCGATGCGCCCGGCCACGCCGCGCAGCACCACGTAGATCAGCGCGCTGCTGCCCGGCGGCAGGCCGAGCAGCAGGTCCTGCAACAGGCCGATGACGAAGGCCGCCTGCACCGGCATCAGCTCCGGCCGCTGGACCGACCAATGGAACACGGCGATAAGCACCCAGGCCGGCGCCGCCTCGCGGAACACCGGCAGCACCGGCGGCAGCGCGGAGATCAGCACCAGCAGCAGCGTCAGCGCCACCGGCACCGACTGGCGGGCGACGGCATCGATGCGCAGCAGCAGCCGGTTCATCGCCGCGCCCCGCTCACTGCTGGTGCACCGCGGTGCCGTCGGACACCGGCGTGACCATGTTGGCCGGGCCCGGCGCCTCCGGCACGTCGGCCTCGGGCCCCGCCGGCTGGTCGGCCATCTCACCGTCGTTGTGGAAGTCGTCGATCAGGCCGGGCAGCGCGAAGTCCACCACCCGCACCAGTTCCAGCCGGTCCCAGTCGACGAACGGCTGTACGCGCACGGTGCCGTCGGTCACCGCCACCACCTCGCCGACCGCGAGGCCCGGCGGGAACACCCCGGCGTCGCCGGACGTCACCACCCGATCGCCGGGCGCCACCGAGTCGGCGCTGGGCAGGTATTGCAGCAATGGCAGGTCGGTGTTGTCGCCCAGCAGGATGGCGCGGCCCCGCGTCCGCTCCACGCGCACCGGGATGCGGGAATTGAGATCGGTGATCAGCAACACCCGCGCGGCCCGCTGGCCGACCTCGGTGATGCGCCCGACCAGCCCCTCGCCGGTCATCACCGCCTGGCCCTTGGCGACGCCGTCGACGCTGCCGACGGCCACCAGCAGGCTGCGCACGTAGACGCCGCTGCTGTCGCCGATCACTCGCGCGGCGATCTGGGCCGCCGCCGGCACGTCGACGAAGTTGGTCAGCGCGCGCAGCGCGTGGTTCTGCGCCTGCATGGCGCGCGCCGCCCGTTCCCACTCCAGCAGGCGAGCGTTCTCCTCGCGCAGCCGCGCGTTCTCCTCGCGCAGCACCGCCAGCTCGGTCAGCGAATCCATGAAGTCGGACACCGACTGCGCCGGTTCGGACGCCGCGTCGACGATGGGCGACATCATGTCGGCGACCGCGACCCGCACCCGCTCCATGAACCGGGAGTCGGCCTTGGCCAGCAGCATCAGCCCGAATGCGAGCAGCACGGTCGTCGCCAGCGCGAAGCGCTGCAACAGGACCTTCAACGGAATCGCATAGCGGACAATCGTGCTGGCCGGGGGTCGTGCCATCTGGCGTCCTTCGCCCTGTCGTCTCGGCAGCAGGCCGGCGGAACCGCGCCTCGCGCATCCGCCGCAGGGGGAATCCTACCGCAATTCGCCGGCCGGCCCAACGGCGCGTCGACGAACGTTCATCTTTGCCTGTTCCGTTCGCGTGCTACCAGTCCCGCGTTACTGGTTGATCAAGACGTGCCGCAGCGTCTTCAGCTCCTCCAGCGCCCGGCCGGTGCCCAGCGCCACGCACGACAGCGCGTCGTCGCCGATCGACACCGGCAGGCCGGTGGCGTGGCGCAGCACATAGTCCAGGTTGCCGAGCAGCGCGCCGCCCCCGGTCAGCACGATGCCCTTGTCGACGATGTCGGCCGCCAGTTCCGGCGCGGTGTGCTCCAGCGCCACCTTGACCGCCTCGACGATGGCGCTGACCGGCTCGGCCAGGCTTTCCGCCACCTGCCGCTCGGAGATGACCAGTTCCTTCGGCACGCCGTTCATCAGGTCGCGGCCCTTTATCTCCATCACCGCGCCCTCGCCGTCCTCCGGCGGGCAGGCCGAACCGATCTGCTTCTTGATCCGCTCCGCGGTGCCCTCGCCGATCAGCAGGTTATGGGTGCGGCGGATATAGCCGATGATCGCCTCGTCCATCTTGTCGCCGCCGACCCGGACCGAGCGCGAATAGACGATGCCGCCCAGCGACAGCACCGCCACCTCGGTGGTGCCGCCGCCGATGTCGACCACCATCGAGCCGGTCGGCTCGGTCACCGGCAGACCGGCGCCGATCGCCGCGGCCATAGGCTCCTCGATCAGGAACACGCGCCGCGCGCCCGCGCTCTCGGCCGATTCCTGGATCGCGCGGCGTTCCACCGCCGTCGAGCCCGACGGCACGCAGATGATCACCTGCGGGCTGGCGAAGCTGCGCCGGTTGTGCACCTTGCGGATGAAGTGCTTGATCATCTCCTCGGCGACCTCGAAGTCCGCGATGACGCCATCGCGCAGCGGCCGGATCGCCTGGATGTTGCCGGGCGTGCGGCCCAGCATCTGCTTGGCCTCCTCGCCCACCGCCAGCACCTGCTGGCGGCCGCGGACATTGGCGATGGCCACCACCGAGGGCTCGTTCAGCACGATGCCGCGACCCTTGACGTAGACCAGCGTGTTGGCCGTGCCCAGGTCGATGGCCATGTCGGCCGACATCATACCGAGGAGTTTGGACAACATGGTCCGGCTCAGGCTCCACCAATCCGTCGAGTCATGGGACGGCGCACACGCTGCCCTCTGGGCAAATCCACCGGGCCCGCCGAAAACGAACCGTCGGCGTTCAAGCCTTGGATTTTCAAGCCGTTGTCAACCGCTCTTCACAGGAAATAGCACCCGACAGGCATCGCCAGCAACTTGATTCTGCCGCCCGGCGGGGCCGCCCGGACCGCGCGGTGCCGCGGCCCGGTGCCCGTGCGTCGCCGGCTCAGTTCTTGGTCTTGTCGACCAGCCGGTGCTCCTTCAGCCACGGCATCATGCCGCGCAGCCGCTCGCCGACCTCCTCGATCGGATGCTCGGCCTCGCGGCGACGGACCGCCTTGAAGCTGGTCTGGCCGACCTGGTTTTCCAGCATCCATTCGCGCGAGAACTGGCCGGTCTGGATTTCGTTCAGGATACGCTTCATCTCGGCCTTGGTCTCGTCGGTGACGATGCGCGGGCCGCGCGTGTAGTCGCCGTATTCGGCCGTGTTCGAGATCGAATAGCGCATGTTGGCGATGCCGCCCTCGTAGATCAGGTCGACGATCAGCTTCACCTCGTGCAGCGTCTCGAAATAGGCCATTTCCGGCGCGTAGCCGGCGTCGACCAGCGTCTCGAAACCCGCCTTGATCAGCGCGGTCAGGCCGCCGCACAGCACAACCTGCTCGCCGAACAGGTCGGTCTCGACCTCCTCGCGGAAGCTGGTCTCGATGATGCCGGCGCGGCCGCCGCCGACGCCGCAGCCGTAGGACAGGCCGAGGTCGTGCACCGCGCCGGACGCGTCCTGGGCGATCGCCAGCAGGCAGGGCACGCCGCCGCCGCGCAGATACTCGGAGCGCACGGTGTGGCCCGGCCCCTTCGGTGCGATCATGAACACGTCGAGGTCGGACCGCGGTTCGATCAGGTTGAAATGGATGTTGAGGCCGTGGGCGAAGGCCAGCGCCGCGTTCTCGCGCATGTTGCCGGCCAGGTGCTCGCGGTAGATCTGGCCCTGCAGCTCGTCCGGGGCCAGCACCATCACCACGTCGGCCCACTTGGCCGCGTCCGCCGGACTCATCACCTTGAAATTGGCGCCCTCGGCCTTCTTCGCGCTCGGCGACCCCGGCCGCAGCGCGATGACGACATCCGGAACGCCGCTGTCGCGCAGGTTCATGGCATGGGCATGGCCCTGGCTGCCATAGCCGACGATGGCCACTTTTTTCGACTTGATCAGGTTCAGATCGGCGTCACGATCGTAATAGAC
Source organism: Alphaproteobacteria bacterium (assembly GCA_041396705.1). Classification (NCBI taxonomy): domain Bacteria; kingdom Pseudomonadati; phylum Pseudomonadota; class Alphaproteobacteria; species Alphaproteobacteria bacterium. The sequence goes on along the minus strand of JAWKYB010000004.1, from coordinate 145,717 downwards.
CCGCATTACTCTCCCCTCTTCCTGGCGGTCACGCCCGCCTGGCGTTCGTTCGAATTTCGTCCTGCCGGATGACGGTGATGTCCGTGGACCGCGCAGCCGCGACCGAGGCGGCGGGCGCTTGGCGGCCGGGCGCTTCCCTGCAGGCGCGCCTTGTTACAGCCAAGCGCTGCGCAACGCAAACCCCGCAGCCTGTCACCCGTTGTGGCCGCAGTCGATGACCTGCGGGCCGCGCGCGATGGCGACGACGCCGGAGCGCACCACCTCGACCTTGCCCAGCCCGCCCATCAGTTCGACGAAGCTGTCGACCTTGTCGGGGCTGCCGGTCATCACGAAGACGAAGGATTCCAGCGTGGTGTCGGCGACGGTGGCCCGGAAGATGTCGGCGATGCGCAGCGCCTCGCGCCGCGCGGCGCCGTCGTTGGCGACCTTGACCAGCGCCAGCTCCTTGGCGACGAACGGCCCCTCGCCGGTCAGGTCGTGCACCGCGCGCACCGGCACCAGGCGCAACAGCTGCGCCTTGATCTGCTCGATCACCATCCGGGTGCCGTTGGTGACCAGGGTGATGCGCGACACGTTGTCCGCATGCTGGACCTCGGCGACGGTCAGGCTGTCGATGTTGTAGCCGCGGCCGGAAAACAGGCCGACCACGCGGGCGAGGATGCCGGGCTCGTTGTCGACGATGACGGCAAAGGTATGGCGTTCGATGGTATCGGTCACACGGATGGCTCCAGAAGAAGGCGGCGCGGGCGGATCGCGGAAGCGGCGGGATTTCCCCGCCGCCCGGCATCAGACGAGGACCATGCCCTCCACCGACACAGTCTGCTCGCTCTTGTCGCCGTTGGGCCCGAGGATCATCTCGTTGTGGGCCGCACCCGACGGGATCATCGGGAAGCAATTCTCCGCCTTGTCGACCACCATGTCGACGATCACCGGCCGGTCGACCGCGATCATCTCCTCGATCACGTCGTCGACCTCGCTCGGCTTGGTCGCGCGCAGCCCGACCGCGCCGAACGCCTCGGCCAGCTTGACGAAGTCCGGCAGCGAGGCCGAGTAGCTCTCGGAATAGCGGCCGCCATGCAGCAGCTCCTGCCACTGGCGGACCATGCCCATATACTCGTTGTTCAGGATGAACACCTTCACCGGCAGCCGGTACTGCGCCAGCGTGCTCATCTCCTGGATGTTCATCATGATCGAGGCCTCGCCGGCGATGTCGACCACCAGCGCGTCCGGATGCGCGAGTTGGACGCCCATCGCCGCCGGCAGGCCATAGCCCATGGTGCCGAGGCCGCCGGATGTCATCCAGTGGAACGGGGTCTCGAACTTGTAGAACTGCGCGGCCCACATCTGGTGCTGGCCGACCTCGGTGGTGATGAAGGTCTCGCGCGCCTTGGTCAGCTCATAGAGCCGCTTGATCGCGAATTGCGGCTTGATCACCGTCTTGGTCTGGGTGAAGCGGAAGCAGTCCTTCGCCCGCCATTTCTCGATCTTCGCCCACCAGTCGGCCAGCGCCTTGGCGTCGGCCTTGACCTTGCGGTTCTTCCACAGCGCGATCAGCTGCCGGGTCACCGCGCCGACGTCGCCGATCACCGGCACGTCGACGGCGACGTTCTTGTTGATCGACGACGGATCGATGTCGATGTGGATCTTTCTGCTGTTCGGCGAGAACGCGCTGAGCCGGCCCGTCACCCGGTCGTCGAAGCGGGCGCCGATGCAGACCATGACGTCGCATTCGTGCATGGCCAGATTCGATTCGTAGGAGCCGTGCATGCCGACCATGCCCAGCGACAGCGGATCCGACCCCGGGAAGGCGCCGAGGCCCATCAGCGTCATGGTCACCGGGAAGCCGGTCAGGCGGGCCAGCGCGGTCACCGCCTTGCAGGCCTCCGGGCCCGAGTTCACCGTGCCGCCGCCGACGTAGAGCAACGGCTTCTTCGCCTTGACCATCAGCTTGAAGGCGGCCTCGACCGCGGCGGCGTCGCCCTCCAGCTGCGGCCGGTAGGAATGATGGCGCACATTCTCCGGCCCGGTATAGGTGCCGTCCGCGAACTGAATGTCCTTCGGCAGGTCGACCACCACCGGCCCGGGCCGGCCGCTGCGCGCGACGTAGAAGGCCTCGTGGATGGTCTTCGACAGCCGGTCGACGTCCTTGACCAGGTAGTTGTGCTTGGTGCACGGCCGGGTGATGCCGGTGGTGTCGCACTCCTGGAAAGCGTCGTTGCCGATCAGGTGCGTCGGCACCTGACCGGTCAGGCAGACGATCGGCACGCTGTCCATCAGCGCGTCGGTCAGCCCGGTGACCGCATTGGTCGCGCCGGGACCCGAGGTGACCAGCACGACGCCGACCTTGCCGGTGGAGCGTGCATAGCCTTCGGCGGCATGCACGGCGGCCTGCTCGTGCCGGACCAGGATGTGGCGGATCGAGTTCTGCTTGAACAGCGCGTCGTAGATCGGCAGCACCGCGCCGCCGGGATAGCCGAAGATCACCTCCACGCCCTGGTCGACCAGCGCGCGCAGCACCATTTCGGCCCCGCTCATCCGCTGCGGTTCCGGCGCCGCGGCCTTGGCGGCCGCCTTCTTGCGCGTCCTCGTTTCGCTGGTCATGGCAACATTCTCCTCGCCCCGGCCTGCCTGCCGAAGCCTCAACCCGTCCGATTGTCACGTCGATCCGGCGCCCGCCGCCGGCCGGTCCCCGCAAGGCCGGCGGACACTATGCGGTCATTCCGGAGCGGTCAACCGAAAATGACGAATTTTCGAAAAGATTCCGGCCGTCTCTCTTTCCGAAAATTGCGCATCTATGATTTGATCCGCAATAATCTGATGCCGGAACCAGGTGCACTGACGCTTGGCGTAATTGCGCGTGGCCTGGGCCGACGCCGCGATCGCGTCGTCCAGGGACCGGCTGCCGTCGAGCACGCCGCCCAGCTCAGCAACGCCGATCGCCTTCATCACCGGCCGGTCGGCGGGCAGGCCGCGTGCCCGCAGGGCGCGGACCTCGTCCACCGCGCCGGCCTCGACCATCGCGGCAAACCGCGCGTCGCAGGCGGCGTACAGCGCCGCGCGCGGCGGCATCAGCAGCACGACGTGGAACGCCAGCCCCGGCGGCGGTGCCGGTGCCTGCGCCTGCCAGTCGGCCAGCGACCGGCCGGTGGCGTCGCGCACGGCGAGTGCGCGGACCACGCGCTGGCGGTCGGACGGCCGCAGCCGCGCGGCCATTTCGGGGTCGCACGCCGCGAGCCGGGCGTACAGCCCCGCCGCCCCGACCCGAGCGAGCTCGGCCTGCCAGCCTGCGACGATTTCGCCCGGCACGTCCGGGATCGCGGCCAGGCCGCGCATCAGCGCGCTGAGATAGAGCCCGGTGCCGCCGACGACGATGGGCAGGCGGCCGGCAGCGTGGGCGTCGCGAACCTCGGCCTCGGCCATCGCGCGCCAGCGGCCGACCGAGCACGCCTCCGCGCCGTCGAGCGTGCCGAACAGCCGGTGCGGCGCCCGGGCCGCGTCGGCCGCCGACGGGCGCGCGGTGAGCACGGCCAGGTCGCGATAGACCTGCATGCTGTCCGCGTTGATGACGGTGCCGTCCATGGCCAGCGCGATGTCCAGCGCCAGCGCCGACTTGCCGCTGGCCGTCGGGCCGGCGACGACGACGACGGGGATGCGCTCCGCCTCAGCCGGCACCGGCACACACCCCACGCGAAACTGCTCGACAGCGATCCATGGATCGGGTGTTAAAGGCGCGCCCGCAGCCAGTTCAAGCCCATCGATGCCGTCACCGACCCACCTGCTCAACCTGGTCGCAGCCGAAAGCGCTGCGCCGCTCGACGGCCGGACGCTGGCCCTGGTCGCCGCACATAACTTTCCGGTGGCGGAGCCGCGGTGGCTGTCGCCGGCACGGGCCTGCGACCTGCCGCTGGATGGCGCACCGCCGGCGGACGCCGTCGCCGGCCTGCGCGAGGCGCTGTCGGCGGCGCAGGTCGACGTAAACGCGGTCGCGGTCGCGAACCGGCGCAAGCGCCTGTTGGTGGCCGACATGGATTCGACCATGGTCGAGCAGGAAACGCTCGACGAGCTGGCCGCGGCCGTCGGCGTCAAGGATGCGGTCGCCGCGATCACCGCCCGCTCGATGGCGGGCGAGCTCGACTTCTCCGCCGCCCTGCGCGAACGCATCGCGATGATGGCCGGCACGCCGCGGGCGGCGATCGACGCGCTGGCGGCGGCGCTGACATTCGTGCCCGGCGGCGCCACGCTGGTGGCGACGATGCGCGCCAACGGCGCGCACACCGCGCTGGTCACCGGCGGCTTCGTCGAGATCGCCGGGCGGTCGGCACGCGCGCTTGGCTTCGACGACTTCCAGGCCAACCGGTTCCTGTTCGCGGACGACCGCATCGTCGGCGTGGCCGAACCGATCCTCGACCGCGATGCCAAGCTTTCCGCCCTCCAGCGGCAGGCGGCGGCACGCGGGCTGGCGCCGGCCGATGCGCTCGCCGTCGGCGACGGCGCCAACGACGTCGCCATGCTGCGCGCCGCCGGGCTCGGCGTCGCGTTCCGCGGCAAGGCCATCGTGCGCAGCCAGGTCGCCGTCCAGGTCAACCATTCCGACCTGACCGCGCTCCTGTATCTGCAGGGCTATTCCGACGCCGAATTCACGCGCCCGACTTGAGGGCGCGGATCTCGTCGGCCAGCGCGTCGCCGCCGCCCTGGGGCCGCGACGGGCGGTCGCCGTCGATGACGTAGTAGTCGCCCTTGTCGGCGACGAAGATGTCGCCGACCGTCTCCAGCCCGGTCGGCGCATCCAGCGTGCCGGCGGCAACGCTGATGTTGTCCCGGCCCACCGGTCGCCAGAACAGGCTCGATCCGCAGCGCGTGCAGAAGCCGCGCTCGGCGGTCGGCGAGGCGGCATACCAGCCCAGCCCGTCCTGCCGCGTCAGCGCGAAATTCGCCTGCGCCAGGGTGGTGTAGGCGCCGTAGTGGCCATGGAAGCGCCGGCACTGGCTGCAATGGCAGTTGATCACCGCGCGCAGCGGGCCGGTCAGCCGGTAGCGGACGGCGCCGCACAGGCAGCCGCCGTGGTGGACCGCTGCTTGCCCGCCTGCGCCCATCGCCTCTCCGCCCGGATCGAGCGTCCCGCCGCCCCGGCCGGCTCAGTTCTGCCGGCTCAGCGGCATCACCGGCTCCAGGCAGAACTGGTTCCCGTTCTGGCGGCGGACGCAGGCCGCACCCTGGGTGCCGTCCCAGCCGGCGCCGAACGCCTCGTCGCCGCCCGGGCCGGTCACCGACACGCTGCCGCCGCCGGCGGCGCCTTCGGACAGATAGGCGACCGCGGTGCCGCCGGCGTCGCGCACCACGACCAGGCCGGTTCCGCCGAGGTCGCTGGTGTTGATCGAGGCGCGCACCGATCCGCCCTGGTGCACCGAGACCTGTGCGCTGCCAGCACCGTTGCCGCCGGCGGTGACGGCCGGGCTGCCATCGGGAAAGGCGGTGTACATCACGCCCTCGCCCGCCGTGCCGATGCCGATACCGGCGACCAGGGTGCCGCCGGCCAGGAACCGCGCGCCGGCCATCTTGCCCGGTGGGACGCCGACGGACGCGACCGCCTCGCCGCCGTCGAAGATGCGCACACTGTTGCCGAACGTCGGCGAGGGCCCGGCAAAGAAGCCGTTGGTGCCGTCCTGGCTGGCATAGATCGTCGCCACGCCGTCCAGCATGTGCATGCCCGCAACCCGGTCGCCAGAGAAGATGCTGACCCGAGGCTCGCTCTCGGAATAGCCGAGGATGATGCCCTCACCGAGCTTCAGCTCCGGCTGCTCGCCTTCGCCTGGCTCGACCGAGAAGTCCAGGCCGCCTTCGCTGAGCAGGCGCAGGGCCGCGTGGCCGCCAGGGTAACCCAGGAGCTCGGCCACCGACTGGCCGCCGGCGAAGACCCGCGCCCCGATACCGCTGTTGGCGCTGTAGCCGGCATAGAAGCCGTCTTCCGCGTTCGGACCCGCAAAGAGCGTCGCGTTGCCGCCGCTCAGGTCCATGCCGGCGACACGCGCGCCGTTCGAGATGCTGATAAAGGGCTCGCTCTGGGCGTAACCGAGCGAGATGCCCTGGCCGATCCTCACCACCGGCAACCCGCCGTCCAGCGTAACGGAAAGCACCTCCCGGTTGCCTTCGGCGACCACCCGGAACGGGGCCTGCACGGTGGCGCGGTCGCCCTGCTGGCTCTTCAGGGCGGCGATCTCCTGTTGCAGCACCGGCAGCTGCGCCTCGATCGCGGCAAAGCGTACCTCCATCTCGGCGGCGGTGGCATCCATCTGCGCCAGCGCCGGGTCGGGCGCGGTCGCTAGCCCGAACGCATATCCCGCCGCCGCGGCGAACGTCACCGACGCCGCCACCGTCACTGACCGAGCACCCTTCATTTGCGCCTCCACGATCTTGACGACATATGACGCCCACGGCCGGGGGACGCTAGGCCGGCACTCCGATGCCAGCCGTCCCAGCGCTTTCGTCGTGTGCCATCAGGACTGCGAATCCCACGACGTCCAGCACCTCGACAGGACGTCCTTCCGCCGTTGGCGATGCTAACGCAGCAGCGCGCGCGCTGTCATCGCGAAACGACCTGCCGCCGGTCATGACGACGCCCTGCCAGCGAGCGAACGACAGGCCCGGCTCGGGGATGCAGAGCTGCATGCCACCGGGACGCCGGCGGGTCGCCGCGCTCAGCCGAGCTTTGCCGCCTCGCGGTAGCGGCCCAGCACCAGGACACGGCGGTCGGACGGGGCGCCCGGCCCGGCGGTCGCCTCGGCCATCTCCAGAACCTGGGCCCGCTCAGCGACGCTGCAGACCGGCACCAGCCGGCCGGCCAGCCGTTGCACCCAGCGCGGGTAGTCGGTCACGTCGCGGACCAGGAACTCGGCCTCGCCGATCAGGTCCGCCGCCTGCTTGGGCTCGACCCGGAACACCCGCTGGACGCTGCCTGACAGCGCCGCCCGATCCTCGCCGGTGATGTCGCGGTCGCAGCGGACGAACAGCAGCAGGATGCAGGTCGCGACCAGCATCGGGTCGTCGATGGCGTCGAGGCCGCGGTCGGCGAACCTGCCCTGCCAGTGCGCCCGGCGGATGCCGGCCTTGAGGTCGCGGGCGGTGTCGACCACCGTGCGCGCCGCGGTCAGATAGAGCCGGATTCGCCAGATCAGCAGGCCGGCTGCGAGCAGAATTCCCAGCGCGATGATCACGTAATGCATGCTAGTCTGCCCGTCCGTTCCAGGGTCCTGGGCGCCGCGGCCGGGCCGCATGCGCACGTCCACAGGGTAAAGCGAAATCACGATGCAAGCGATGAAAGCCGCGGCGCCGGGGCCGGTCAAGCGGTCCGGCGCGGTGCCGCGATGACGGCGGCCGCGACGATGCCTTCCGGTCCGCGCGCCACGCTGACCGGCATCGGCTGGCTCTCGCTCGGCGTCACCTGCTTTGCCGTCATCGACGCCATCGCCAAGGACCTCGGCGGGCAGATGGGCGCGATCCAGATCGCATGGGCGCGGTTCGCATTCTTCCTGATCCCGCTCGCGCTGATCACCCCGCCAGCACTCTGGCCGCGCGTGCTGCAGGGGCCCAACCTCGGGCTCAACCTGGTCCGTGGCGCGATCCCCTGCGTCGCCGGCACGCTTGCGGCCCTCGCCGTCTCGATCACGCCGCTCGACCTGTTCACCGCGGTCAGCTTCGCCGCCCCGCTGGTCGTCACTGCGCTGGCGGGCCCGATGCTGGGCGAGCATCCCGGTATCCGCCGCTGGGCCGCCGTCATCGTCGGCTTCGGCGGCATCCTGATCATCGCCCGGCCCTGGGACAGCAGCTTCGGCGCCGGCGTGCTGCTGGCGCTCGCCGTCGCGTTCGGCTTCGCCATCTACCAGCTGCTCACCCGCAAGCTGTCGCATGGCGGCCATCCGCGGGTGATGCTGATGCAGATCGCGGTCGCCGGCTTCGTCATCACCAGCCTGGCGCTGCCGTTCGACTGGACCGCGCCCGACGGCCGCGGCTGGGCGCTGATGGTGCTGTCAGGCCTGGTCCACGCCGGCAGCCATTTCAGCTTTCTCGCCGCCTTCCGGCTGGCCCCGGCCTCGACACTGGCGCCATTCATCTACGTCCAGATCGTCGGCGCCGTGGCGCTCGGCTATCTGATGTTCGGCGACGTGCCGGACCTGACCACCATCGCCGGGACCGCGGTCGTCATCGGCTGCGGCATCTACATCGTCAACCGCGAGCGCAAGGCGGTTGCCTGACGACCGTTTAAGCGTAAGCAGTGTCTTAAATTTGATTGGCGCCGGCGCCACGGTTCCGGTCAAGGTGCTTGCGCAAGCCGCAACCGCAATGCCAGGGAGAAAATCGCGATGGCCGACGTCACGCTCTATGGGCTCGCCCTCAGCACCTACACGCGCACCGTGCGGCTGGCGCTGGAAGAGAAGGGCGTGGCCTACACGCTGCAGCCGGTCGAACTGAGAAGCCCGGCCCACCTCGCGGTGCAGCCCTTCGGCAAGATCCCGGCGCTGCGCCACGGCAACGTCCACCTGTTCGAGACGCCGGCGATGCTGGGCTACATCGACGCCGCCTTCCCGGGACCGACGCTGACGCCGGCCGGCACGATGGACCGGGTCCATGCCGACCAATATGCCTCGATCTTCAACGACTATCTCTATGCCAGCGCGATCAAGAGCTTCGTGCTGCCGATGGTGTTCCCGCGGGGCGCGGACGGCAAGCCGGACATGGCCGTGGTCGAAGCCGGCCGGGCACAGACCGCCGGCCACCTCGCCATCGTCGACGCCATGCTGGCCGGTACCGCCGGCACCTACATGGTCGGCGACGCCTTCACCGCGGCCGACATGTACGCCCTGCCGATCCTGTTCTGGGTCGAGCGGATGCCCGGCGGCGAGGCGCTGCTGTCCGGCGCGCCCAGGGTCTCCGCCTGCTATCGGGTGGCGTCGGCGCGCGCCAGCGCGGCAGCCACCGTGCCGCCGATGCCGCAGGCCGCCTAGCCCGCCACCATCGGAGCGAAGCCGGGCTGGACGCGGACCCGGTCGAGCCACGCCGACACCGCCGGGAAAGCCCGCAGGTCGAAGCCGCCGTCAGCGGCGACGTGGGTGTAGGCGAACAGCGCGATGTCGGCGACCGTGAACCGGTCGCCGACCAGGAACGGATGCGCGGCCAGCCGCTGCTCCATCACGCCGAGCGCCTCCAGCCCCGCCTTGCGCTTGGCGGGCTCCGCCGCGCGGCGGGCTTCGTCGAAGCCCGCCAGCTTGGTCCAGAACCGCAGCGTCGCGATGTTGGGCTCGTGGTTGTACTGCTCGAAGAACAGCCACTGGTACACGCGGGCGCGCTCCAGCCGGTCCTCCGGCAGATAGGGCGAGCCCTCCGCGAAGTAGAGCAGGATCGCGTTTGATTCCGACAGCACCGCGCCGTCGTCCAGCACGACGATCGGGATCCGGCCGACCGGGCTGAGCGCCAGGAATTCCGGCGTCCTGCTCTGCCCCTTCATGATGTCGATGTCGACCCAGCGATAGGGCCGGCCGGTCAGGTCCAGGATCAGCTGGACCTTGTAGCAGTTGCCGGAGAACCGGTCGCCGTAGACCTGCAGCATGCCGCGGAAGCTCCTCGCCTAAGCGCGCCAGAACGGCTTGTTCAACTCGCGGCGCAAGTCCGCCTGGCTGAGACCGATGTCGCGCAGCATGCGCGAATCCAGGCCCTGCAATTCCTGGCGCTGGCGGTGACGCTCCAGCCGGCGCTCGATCCAGTCAAGCAGTGCGACCAGCCACGGGGCCGTCCGCGGTGCGTGGCTGCGCCGACCGCCGTCGAATGCGATGGGACGCTCGATGCATTGCTCGGACATGACAAACCTTCCCTACCCGCCGACGGTCCGTCCCGTCGGGACCGGCCGCCACCGATCCGTGATCGGCCCGGGTTTCTGCGCCTTTCGCGCGGTTGCGATAGACCGAACATCGGGCCGAAAGGGTCGCTTGACAAACCATCATTTCTCGGCGAATTCATTAGCAATTCTAATGCTCGGAGAAGCCATGCAGCTGCCGCCGCTTGCGCCGTTGCGTGCGTTCGAGGCCGCCGCGCGACACCTCAGCTTCACCCGCGCGGCGACCGAGCTGAACCTGACCCAGGGCGCGATCAGCCAGCAGATCAAGCAGCTGGAGCAGCAGCTGGGCTTCGCACTGTTCCTGCGCCAGACCCGCAGGCTGGCGCTGACCGAGGAGGGCCGCCAGTTCGCCAACGTGGTGCGCGAGGCCCTGACCAGCATCGGCACCGCCGCCGACGGCCTGCGCGCCGGGCTTGGCCAGGGACCGCTGACGGTCAGCGTGCTCGCCTCCTTCGCCGCGCAGTGGCTGATGGTGCGCCTGCCGCGCTTCCACGAACGGCATCCGGAGATCGACCTCAGGCTGCACACCGACGACCGTCTCGCCAATCTGCGCACGGATGGCGTCGACCTCGCCGTGCGCTTCGGCTGGGGCAACTATCCGGGCCTGGAGACCCGGCTGCTGCTGCGCGAGCGGCTGTTCCCGGTGTGCAGCCCGCAGCTGATGGCGGGGCCGCGCGCCATCCGCGCCATCGGCGACCTCGCCCAGGCGATCCTGCTGCACGACGACGACTGGCGGCACGACGAAACCAGCAACGGCTGGCCCTATTTCCTGAAGCGGTTCGGGGTGCGCCGTGCCGACCCGACGACGGGCCCCGGCTACAACCAGGGTGCGCTGATGGTCCAGGCCGCGATCCACGGGCAGGGCGTCGCGCTTGCGCGCTCGACCCTGGCCGCCATCGAGCTGGAGACGGGCCGCCTGGTGCGTCCGCTCTCGGTCTCGATCGAGTGCCCGATGTCGGTCTATACCGTGACGCTGCCGGAACGCGCCGCCCTGCCCAAGATCGTGGCGTTCCGCGACTGGATTGCGGCCGAGGCCGACGCCTTCAGCCGCAACGACCCGACCATGCGCTGAGGCCGGCTGCCCGGCCGGCCGCTACTGGATGCGGATGGCCTCGAAGCGCAGCTCGCCGCCGCGGTCGATCAGCACCAGGACGGAACGCCGCCCCACCTCCTGCGCCTCGCGCACGCGCATCGCCACTTCGCCGGGCGAGGTCACGGCCTCCTGCATGACCTCGACGATCACGTCGCCGGGCACAATGCCTTTCAGGTCGGCGGGGCCGCCGGGCTCGACCGCCACCACCACCACGCCCTCGGTGTCGACGCCGAGGTTGAACTGCTCGCGCCGCTCGCCGCTGATCGTTGCCAGCGTCAAACCGAGCTCGGCCACCGCGGCCTCGTTCTGCGACTGGTTGGGGTCCGCCGGCGGCGCCGTTCCGGCGGCGGTCTCGGTCTCGTCGAGCTCGCCGACCACCACGGTCACCGTCACCGCTTCGCCGCGGCGCCAGACCACGGCCGGCACCTCCGTCCCGATCGCCGTCTCGGCGACGATGCGCGGCAGCCGGCGCATGTCGGTCACCGGACGGCCGGCGAATTCCAGCACCACGTCGCCGGCCTCGATGCCGGCCACGTCGGCCGGGCCGTCGGTGGTGACGCTGGCGATCAGCGCGCCACGCGCATGGTCCAGGTCCAGACTTTCGGCGATCTCCGGCGTGACCTGCTGGATGCGCACGCCCAGCCAGCCGCGGCGGGTGCGGCCGTATTCGCGCAGCTGGTCGATCACCGAATGCGCGATGGTCGACGGGATGGCGAAGCCGATGCCGACGCTGCCGCCGGTCGGCGAGATGATCGCGGTGTTCACGCCGATGATCTCGCCGTCGAGATTGAACATCGGGCCGCCGGAGTTGCCGCGGTTGATGGCGGCGTCGGTCTGGATGTACTCGTCATAGGGGCCTGAATCGAGGTCGCGGGCCCGTGCCGAGATGATGCCGGCGCTGACCGAGCCACCGAGCCCGAACGGGTTGCCGATGGCGATGATCCAGTCGCCGACCCGCGACGCGTCGGAATCGCCCCACGGCGAATAGGGCAGCGGCGTCGGCGATTCCACCTTCAGTAGCGCCAGGTCGGTCTTCTGATCGGTGCCGAGCACCTCGGCGGGCAGGTTGGTGTCGTCATGCAGGATCACCCGGATCTCGTCCGCGCCCTCGATCACGTGCAGGTTCGTGACCACATAACCGGCCGGATCGACGATGAAACCGGAACCGAGCGCCGTCGCCTCGCGCGGCTGCAGGTCCGGGTTCTGGTCGTCCATGAAATCGTCGAAGAAGTCCTCGAACGGCGAGCCCTCGGGGAATTCCGGCACCGCCGGCGGGCGGCGCGTGTCGCTGCGCTGGGTGGTGGAGATGTTCACCACGCTGGGCAGCAGCTGGTCGACCAGGTCGGCGAAGCTCAGCGGCGCGCCGTCCGGCGCCTGGGCCTGCACCGGCATCGACGCCAGGCCGAGCCCGACGATCAGCACCAGCAACCGGGCGACCGCGCGCCCGGCCACGTTCGGCGTCGGCCCCGCCGCGGGCACATGTCCTGTCTGCATCGCGCTCACCCCTTGCGGATGTGCTGGTCCTGACGTTCGGTCAGTCGGCGCCGCCGTCGTCGGGATCGGTCCCGTCCTGCGGCACGTCGGCGTCCGGCGCCGCCCCGTCCACCGGGGCCTGTAAGGCATCGAGAATCTCCGGATCGTCGATCAATTGCTCGAGCGCCGGCGGCACGCCGCCGCCAGAGGCGTCTCGCGCATTCTGGCGGGCCGCCTCCTCGACGATACGGTTCAGCTCCTCGATCGCCTCCGGCGACGGCGCAACGAAGCCCTGGGTGTCGACCCCGCGCAGCAGGTCGAGGAACTCGCTGTCGGCCGACAGCACCATCTGGGTGTTGGACCCGGCCAGGGCGTCGCGGTACTGGTTCAGCCGGTAGTAGAAGGCGAAGAATTCCTCGTCGCGGCCATAGGCGGTCGACAGCACGTTGAGCGCATAGTTGTCGGCGCCGCCGCGGATCGTCTCCGCCTCGCGCCGTGCGTCGGCCATCGCCTCCGCGACCTGGCGGTCGGCGACCGCCTGGGTGATGTCGGCATCGCGCTGGCCGCGCGCCCGGATCTCCGCCGCCTCCTGCTCGCGCTCGGTACGCATGTTCTCGAGCACGGATTCGGTCACCGCCTGGGGCAGCTCCGCCTTGACGATGCGCACGTCGGCGATCTCGATGCCGTTGTCGGCAAGCTGCTCGGCGATCTGCTGGCGGATCGATTCGATGATCGGCCCGCGTTCCGGCGACAGGACGTCGGCCTGGGGGCGCAGCCGCAGCTCGGTGCGCATCGCCGCATTGGTGCGCTGGCCGATACGCGCCTCAGCCTGTTCCACCGTGGTCAGCGTTCGATAGAACTGTTCCGGGTCGACGATCCGCCACAGCACGATGGTGCTGATCTCCAGGCGCTTGGAGTCCGCCAGCGTGAACTCCTCTTCCGGCGGGCTGAAATGCAGCACCCGCTTGTCCAGCACCACCGTATCCTGGATGAACGGGGTCTTGAACTGCAGCCCGGGCGCGCGGACGACGTCGCGCACGTCGCCGAACTGCAGCACGAGCACCTGCTCGTTCTCGCGCACGGTGTAGAAGGCGCTGTTCGCCGCGAACGCGGCAACGATGACGACGCCGCCGATTGCGGCCCAGCGCGCGCGACTCATTGGTTGCCTCCCTGGCCGGCGTTGGACGTCGTCGTCGCGCCGCCCTGCTGCGAGTTGGATCGCGGCCGGTTCTGCAACTCCGACAGCGGCAGGTAAGGCACGACGGAATCGGCGATGCTGTCGCTTTCCAGGATGATCTTGTCGATGTTGGCCAACACGGTCCCCAGGGTGTCGATGTAAAGACGCTGGCGTACCACGTCCGGCGACTGCCAGTAGGCGGCCAGCACCTGATTGAAGCGCGCCGCCTGGCCGTCGGCCTCCGCCGTCACGCTTGCGGCGTAGGAGCGGGCGTCCTCCAGGATGCGCTGCACCTGGCCGCCGACCTCCTCCTTGATCCGGTTGGCGTAGGCGGTGGCCTGGTTGCGCTGGCGGTCGGCATTCTGCTCGGCGATGTCGACGTCGCGGAACGACTGGATCACCTCCGCCGGCGGGTCGCCGCCTTGCAGCAGCACGTCGCGCACGTTGATGCCCGCGCGATACTCGTCCAGCTGGCTCTGCAGCCGCGTCGTGGTGGCCAGGCGCACGGCCTCACGTGCATTCGCGCCGGCCTCTGCGCTGTCGCCGGATCGCAGGATCAGCTGCGCGATCTCGGTCTGCGCCACCGTCTCGCGCAGCGCGCTTTCCGAGATGCGCCGCACCACGTCATGCGGGTTCTCGACCTGGAACAGGAAGTCGGCGGCGTCCTTGATGTCCCACACGACGACGAAGCCCAGGTCGATCAGGTTCTCGTCGCTGGTCACCATCCGGCTCTCGCCGATCACATACTCGATCGAATCGCGCTGCGAGCCGGAGGCCACGCCGATGTTGCGCACGCCGACGACGGTCTGACGCTCTTGCAGCACGTCGACCACCTCGACCGCCTCGATCGGCGACGGCCAGTGGAAATTGAGGCCGGGACCGGTGGTGGCCACATGCTCGCCGAACCGCAACACCACCCCCTGCTCGCCCGGTTCGACCCGGTAGAAGCCGGAGCCGAACCAGATCACGATCACGGCAATGACGATCAAAATGATCCCGGCGCCGCCGAACAGGCCGCCCGGCAACAGGCGCTTCATGCGGTCCTGGCCCTGCCGGATCAGGTCGTCGAAGCCGGGCTGATTGGGCCCGCGCCCGCCGCCACCGCCGCTGCCCCAGGGACCGCCGCTGCCGCCCTGGTTGTTGTCGTTGCCGGAACCGCCGCCGCCGCCCCAGGGACCGCCTCCGTCACCGCCCCACGGGCCATTGCCGCCGCTTTGGTTCTTCCAGGGCATCAACTCCGCTCCCATGGCTGTGCCTGTCGCCCGCTCGCCTGGCTCGACGCTGCGAGCCGTCTTCATATACAACGCGTCGCTGGGATGTATATGGCGCGCCTGTAATCCGCGGCCAATGGCGCAGTTGGGGGCGACGCGCGCGACCACGGGTCAATAGTAGAGGGCGGCCACGATGGCAAGCATCGACGAGAATCGCATCCGGGCGGCGTTGAGCCGCGTGACGCTGCCCGGCGGCGGCGACATCGTCGCCGCAGGCATGGTGGGCGGCATCGCGGTGCAGGACGGCCGGGTCTCGGTCTCGCTGGAGGTCGATCCCGCCCAGGGTCCGGCATTGGAGACCGTGCGCCAGGAGACCGAGCGTGCGTTGCGCGCGCTGCCCGGCGTCACCCACGCCACTGCGGTGCTGACCGCTCAGCGCGGCGGCGCAGCGGCGAAGCCGGCCGCCGGCCGCGGCGCCGGCGCCACGCCGCCCGGTGTCGCCAGGATCATTGCTGTGGCGAGCGGCAAGGGCGGGGTCGGCAAGTCGACCGTCGCCGTCAACCTGGCGGTGGCGCTCGCCCGCGACGGCCATCGGATCGGCCTGCTCGATGCAGACGTCTACGGCCCGTCAATGCCGCGCATGTTAAACATTAATGACAGACCCGATTCGCCGGATGGGAAAAGGTTAACGCCCATTAAGAAATATAACATCAATATAATGTCGATCGGGTTTCTCGTTAACGAGTCTACGCCTATGATATGGCGTGGACCTATGGTGATGAGCGCGCTCGAACAGATGCTGCGCGACGTGGAGTGGGGGCCGTTGGATCTGCTCGTGGTAGACATGCCGCCCGGCACCGGCGATGCGCAGCTGACGCTTGCGCAGCGTACGCCGCTTTCCGGCGCGGTGATCGTGTCGACCCCGCAGGACGTCGCTCTCGCCGATGCCCGCAAGGGCATCAATATGTTCAAGCGCACCGAGGTTCCGATCCTCGGGATCATCGAGAACATGAGCACCTACGTGTGCCCGAACTGCGGCCACGAGGCGCATCTGTTCGGCCATGGCGGCGCGAAGCGGGAGGCCGAGGCGCTGGGCGTGCCCTTCCTCGGCGAGATCCCGCTGCACCTGACGATCCGCGAGAAATCCGACGCGGGCGAGCCGGTCGCGCTCGGCCCCGACGACGACCCCCACGCCGCGGCCTTCCGCACCATCGCGCGCAAGGTCTGGGATCAACTGTTCCGCGAGGACGCGAATGCACGTCAAGCCCCCCGCATCGTCGTTCAGTGACACCGCGCTCAGCCGGCGCCGGCTGTTCGGCCTCGCCAGCGCCGCCACCCTGGTTGCGGCCGCGCCGGCGCTTGCCGACGGCCCGGGCTACAACATCGAGGTCATCCGCCTGATCGAGTTGGTCAATTCGGTCCGCTCGCGCTACGGCCTGTCGCCGCTGTCGGCCGAGGCACGGCTGATGGAGGCGGCGCAGGAGCACGCGGAGGACCTGGCCTGGCAGTCGATGCGGGCGCAGCTCGCCACCTACGGCCACGGCCCCCACCGCGGCAGCGACGGCTCGATGCCGGCCGACCGGGTGCGGCGCGCCGGCTACAACTTCCAGATCGTCGGCGAGAACGTCGCCGCCGGCCGTGCGGTGCCCGAATTCACCGTGGCCGACTGGATCGAGAGCGAAGGCCACTTCCGCACCATGACCGACCGCCGCGTGCGGCAGGCCGGCGCCGGTTATGCCTTCAATCCGCAGGATCCCCAGTTCAAATACTACTGGGTGCTCGTCGTCGCCGCCTGACCGCGACCCGTTCCGCCTCCGCCCCCGAATCGCGCGACCCGCCGACTTGCGTCGGCGGGTCTTGTCTGTCAGCTTCTCGCCGCAATGCTGACCGTCATGCCGGGGGAGGAACCAGATGAAGAGCCGTGCCGCCGTCGCCACCAAGGCCGGAGCGCCGCTTGAGATCACCGAGGTGGACGTCGCCGGCCCCAATGCCGGCGAGGTGCTGGTCGAGATCAAGGCGACGGGCGTCTGCCACACCGACGCATTCACGCTGAGCGGGGCCGACCCGGAGGGCCTGTTTCCCGCGATCCTCGGCCATGAGGGCGCGGGCGTCGTCGTCGACGTCGGCGCCGGCGTGACGACACTGAGGAAGGGCGACCACGTCATCCCGCTGTACACGCCTGAATGCCGGCAGTGCGACTACTGCACCAGCGGCAAGACCAACCTGTGCCAGGCGATCCGCGTCACCCAGGGCCAGGGACTGATGCCCGACGGCTCCAGCCGCTTCTCGGCCGGCGGCGAGCGGCTCTACCACTACATGGGCACCTCGACGTTTTCCAACTACACCGTGGTGCCGGAGATCGCGCTGGCCAAGGTTCGCGACGACGCGCCGTTCGACAAGATCTGCTACATCGGCTGCGGCGTCACCACCGGCATCGGCGCGGTGATCAACACCGCGAAGGTGGAGCCGGGCGCCAACTGCGTCGTGTTCGGCCTCGGCGGCATCGGGCTCAACGTCATCCAGGGTCTCCGGCTGGTCGGGGCCGACATGATCGTCGGCGTCGACCTCAACCCGGCGCGCGAGGCGCTGGGCAAGAGGTTCGGCATGACCCATTTCGTCAACCCGAGCGAGGTCGAGGGCGACCTGGTGCCCTATCTGGTCAACCTGACCAAGGGCGGCGCCGACTACAGCTTCGAGTGCATCGGCAACGTCAAGGTCATGCGCCAGGCGCTGGAGTGCTGCCACAAGGGCTGGGGCGAGAGCATCATCATCGGCGTCGCCGGGGCCGGCCAGGAGATATCGACCCGCCCGTTCCAGCTGGTCACCGGGCGCGTGTGGCGCGGCACAGCATTCGGCGGCGCCAAGGGACGCACCGACGTGCCGAAGATCGTCGACTGGTACATGGACGGCAAGATCAACATCGACGATCTGATCACCCACACCATGCCGCTGGACAAGATCAACGACGCCTTCGACCTGATGCACGAGGGCAAGTCGATCCGCAGCGTGGTGACGTTCTAGACGCGGCGGCGACAGGCCGATGGCGCTGGAGACCCTTTCGGAACAGAAGTGCTGCGGCGGCGTCCAGGGCTTCTATCGTCACGACAGCGCGGCGACGGGCACGCCGATGCGCGTCGCCCTCTACCTGCCGCCGCAGGCCGCGGCCGGGCCGGTGCCGGCGCTCTACTATCTCGCCGGGCTGACATGCACCGAGGAGACGGCGACGATCAAGGCGAACGCCCAGCGTTTCGCCGCGGAGCACGGCCTTGCCCTGGTCTTCCCCGACACCAGCCCGCGCGGCGCCGGGCTGGCGGGCGAGGACGACGACTGGGACTTCGGCACTGGCGCCGGCTTCTATGTCGACGCGACCCGGTCGCCCTGGGCGGCGCACTATCGCATGGAGCGCTATGTCGTCGACGAGCTGCGCGCGCTGGTCGCCGCGCAGTTCCGGTGCGGCCGGACGCGATCGGCATCACCGGCCACTCGATGGGCGGCCACGGCGCGCTCACTCTCGCGCTGAAGCACCCGGACGTCTACCGCAGCGTGTCGGCGTTCGCGCCGATCTGCCATCCGGTCGACGTGCCCTGGGGCGTCAAGGCCTTCACCGGCTATCTGGGCGCCGATCGCGAGGCCTGGGCCGCGCACGACGCCACGGCGCTGGTCCGCGGCGGCGCGAGGACCGGCCATATCCTGGTCGACGTCGGCCTGTCCGACCAGTTCCTGGACGAACAGCTGCGGCCGGACGCGTTCGAGGCCGCCTGCGCTGACGCCGGCCAACCGCTGACGTTGCGCCGCCAGCCGGGATACGACCACAGCTACTATTTCATCCAGAGCTTCATCGCAGATCACATCGCCCATCACGCCGCGACACTCGCCGCATGATCGCGGAATTCCCCGTTGTCTCTCCTTATGCGGGCGTCCGGCGCGGCATTTATCACACATCCAGGTGTAAAATTCCGAACAAACAACCCGAACTTTGCGGGAAATCGGGTCGAAATAACCCGAAATAAACGAGCGTCTTGCATCCTGGCGTGCGTGCATGTCGAAGGGCGCGCGCCGGCCGAGCGCCCCAGGTCCGGCATCACAGGCTAGGTGGAGGCCGCATCCGGGCGGCGCTCCGCTTTCGGCGGGAACGGCAGGGATGCATTTTCGACTGCTTAGCGACGATGCGGCAGCGATCCTAAGCTCTGGCAGCTGGCACGGCCGCCTGTCGAGAGCCTATGAGCATTGGCGTGCCCTGCCCCGCGCGGACGGTGCGTTGCCGCGTTTCGGCAGCCTGCAGCCGTGGGCGCTGGCGCCCGACCTGCGCTTCCTGGCCAGCGTGCAAGTCGATTTCGCCGACTTCCGGTTCCACAGCGTCGGCGACGGCATCGCCGAGCATTTCGGCCCGCACCTGGCCTGCGCCTGTCTGGCGGACCTGTTCGTCGGCGCGGCGCAGATGGACCTGATCGCCGCGCATCGCGCCTGCGTCGGCGAGGCCACGCCCGTGCTGTGCGAGCTCAGCCCGGCTGAGCTCGACCTGTCGATGCGCGTGCCGTTCCAGTGCCTGCTGCTGCCCTTCGCGAACGACGGCCGCCGCGTCGACCGCATCCTCTGGGCCATGGCCTTCCCGGGATAGGCGTTCGCGCCATCGCGCAGGTTTCCGCGCCGGCGTACGTATAGAGGGGCGTCAGACGCCCAACCCAGCGCGCGCAGCCCGAAACGGCGCGCCCCAACACCGGAGCACCGCCCAATCATGTGCAGGATCCTCGGCCTGTTCGCCATCGTCGTCGCAGCCGCAGGCGCATCCCTGCCGGCGTCTGCGCAGCAGGGCACCCTGCTCGGCACCCGCGCCGTTGCCGATCACTCCGACACCGACGTGATCCAGGTGCCCGGCGGTGCCCGCTACAACGCCGTACGGCTGTGCGTCGAACAGCGCTCGGTCCACTTCCAGGACATCGACGTGCATTTCGGCAACGGCGGCAGCCAGGACGTGATCGTGCGCCTGCTGGTCAACCCGGGCGAATGTACCCGCTGGATCAATCTGAACGGTCCCAGCCGCAACATCACCCGCATCGTCCTGCACTACGACATGATCATCAATGCGGGCCAACAGGCGGTGGTGTCGGTCTACGGCTCCTGAGCGGCCCTACTCGGCCGCTGCGGCCGCCGCACCGTTGACGGTCAGGCTGGCCGCGACCGGGCTGCCCTGGGCAATGGTCTGGGCGACGACGCAGTAGCGCTCCGTCAGCTTCAGCAGCGTGGCGCGCTGGTCGTCGCTCAGCGTGCCGTCGACGTCGAAATTCAACCTGATCCGGGTGAAGCCGACCGGTGCCGCGCGATCCACGCCCAGGGTGCCCTTGAAATCGAGGTCGCCCTCGGCGTTGACCGTGCCCCCGCGCACGTCGAGCCCCATCGCGGTCGCGACCGCGGTCAGCGTCACCCCGGCACAGGCGCACAGCGCCTGCAGCAGCATGTCGCCGGAGCAGGCCTGGGTGCCGTCGCCGCCGGTGGCGGGATGCAGTCCCGCCTCGATGGCGCCGTTGTAGCCGTCGACCGCGCAGGCCAGCTTCGCCGGCTGCAGCGTGCCGCGCGCCGACAGCGTCCAGTGGGCGCTTTCGGGCCTGTCCTTGTACTGCGCCTTCAGCGGCGCCTGGGCGTCGCGCAGCGCCTGTTGCCGGTCGCTCATCCTTATCGGTCCTCTCCTGGCCCCGAGGCCAAGCGCTCGGGTTCGCTCGGTGAATTGCCCGCTCAGGCCGCGTCGTCAAGGGCGCCGCTGGCCTCGCGCAGCAGCGCCAGCGTGCGCCGCCGCAGCGCGATGAAGGCCGGGTCGTCGATATCGCGCGGACGCGGCAGGTCGACCGCGAGCTCGCAGTGGACCTGGCCGGGGTGCGGCCGCATCACCAGGATGCGGTCGCCCATGATCAGCGCTTCCTCGATGTCGTGCGTGACCACGACCATGGTCCGCCGGTCGGCTTCCCACAGTTCCAGCACATGGGCCTGCAGCTGGCTGCGGGTCAGCGCGTCGACCGCGCTGAACGGCTCGTCGAACAGCAGCACCGACGGTTCGGTCACCAGCGCCCGCGCAATGGCGGCGCGCTGGGCCTGGCCGCCGGAGAGCTGGCTGGGAAAGGCCTCGGCGCGATGGGCGATGCCGACCCGCTCCAGCGCCGCTTCGACCCGGCGCCGGCGCACGTCGGCCGGCAGGTCGCGCAGTCCGAAGGCGACGTTGTCGCGTACCTTCAGCCAAGGCATCAGGCGGGGCTCCTGGAACACGAGGCCCAGCTTCGGGTTCGGCTCGGTGATCGGCTCGCCGTCCAGCGTCGCCTCGCCGCGCGTCGGCCGGTCGAGACCGGCCAGGATGCGCAGCAGCGTGCTCTTGCCGCAGCCGGAGCCGCCGAGCACCACCAGGATCTCGCCGGCGTCGACCGCCAGGCTGACATCGTGCAGCGCCACATGCTCCTCGTCGAACACGCGGCTGAGGTGGGTCGCCTTCAGCATTGCATCAGCCCTTCTTGAAGCTGTCCTGCCAGCGCAGCAGCGGCTTGGTTGCCGAGTGCAGCAGGCTGTCGGTCAGCTTGCCGATCACCGCGAACAGCAGGATCGCGGCCAGGATCATGGCGGCGCGGCCGGTCTGCTGGCCGTCGATCAGCAGGTAGCCCAGCCCCTGGCTCGCACCCATGAATTCGGCTGCGACAACGAACATCCAGCCGAGACCGAGGCCGTTGCGCAGCGCGGTGACATAGGCCGGCAGCGAGGCCGGCAGCAGCACGCGGCCGATCAGCTGCAGCGGCGCATAGCGATAGATCCGCGCCACCTCGACCAGCTTGCGGTCGACGCCGTGCACCGCCGTCGCCAGGCCCAGGTAGACAGGGAAGAACACGCCGACCGCGATCAGCGTCACTTTCGGCACCTCGAAGATGCCGAACCACAGGATGAACAGCGGCACCCAGGCGATCGACGGGATCGACCGCAGACCCTGGATGGTCGGGTCGAGCAGGCGGTACAGCGTGGTGGAATAGCCGGTGACGGCGCCGAGCACGGTGCCGGCCGCCACCCCGAACAGGAAGCCCAGCGCCACCCGCCACAGCGTGATCCAGACGTGGCCCCACAGCGAGCCGTCGGCCGCCAACCCGCCGATCGTGCCCAGCACCGCCGACGGCGGCGGCAGGATCTTGGTGGAGATCAGATCCGCGGCGGCCAGCAGTTCCCAGCCGACCAGCGCGATGGCCGGCACGATCAGACCGACCAGCAAGCGCGGACCGACCTGGCGACGCAGCCAGCCGGCAGCCGGGCGAACCGCCCAGCTGCCGGTTGCGGCCGGCACGTCGCGATGGGTCACGTCTGTCATCACGATGTCCTCCCGTCCGGCCCTATTCGGCCGCCACCGTCTCGCCGTAGCTCGGGTTGATCAGCGCCTGGACATGGCCCGCCACGTCCACGTCGGCCTCGATGATGCCGGCGCCCTGCAGGGCGACACCGGCAGCGGTGATCGCGTCGATCTGGGTCTGGCCGATGAACGGCGCGCTCAGGTCCGTCCGCTCGGACAGCTGCCTCTCGGCCACCGCATCGGTCAGCCCGGCGGCGTCGCGCAGGATGTCGCGCAGCTCGTCCGGATGGGCGAGCGCGTATTCCCGCCCCCGCTCGTACAGCCTTATCACGCGCAGCACGATCTCCGGGTTCTCCTCGGCGAAGGCGGTGCGCACGTTGAGCGTGCCATAGGTGTTGAGGTCGGCGTTGCGGTAGAACAGCACCGCCCCGCTCTCCAGCTCCGCCGCGGCCATCATCGGATCGAGGCCGGCCCAGGCATCGACGTCGCCGCGCAGCAGCGCGTTGCCGCCGTCCGCGTGCTGCAGCAGCACCGGCTCGATGTCGGCTTCGCTGAGACCGTGCTCGGCCAGCGCACGCAGCAGGAAGATGTAAGGGTCGGTACCCCGGGTCACCGCCACGGTATGGCCCTTCAGGTCCTCCACCGTGGCAATGCCGGTGTCGGGCCGGGTGACCAGCGCGGTCCATTCCGGCTTGGAGTAGACATAGATCGACTGGATCTCGCTGCCGTTGATGTGCGCCAGCAGCGCCGCGGCACCGGCGGTCGAGCCGAAGTCCAGGCCGCCGCTGTTCAGGAACTCGATCGCCTTGTTGCTGCCATGGCTCTGGATCCAGGCGACGTCGATCCCGTCCTTGGCGAATTCCTCCTCGACCCAGCCCTTGTTCAGCAGCAGCAGGCTGACCGGGTTGTAGTAGGCCCAGTCGAGCACCACCTGCTCGGGCTGTGCCAGCGCCGGCGCGTCGGCCGCGGCGGCAAGGCCCAGCGCCAGCACGGCCCCGCCGATCAGTTTCCTGCGTCCAATATCGTGGGACATGGTCCCGTCACCTCTCGTTCAGCGCGGCCGCGGCCGCTCGGTTGCAAGAGGCGGGATTTCTTGAGTGTCGCGGACACCTGCGCCGGGCGCAGGCCGAATGCGACGGAACAAAAAACCCGCCGCAGCACACGCTGGGCGGGATCCGCCAACGCTTTAGCCGAATTTGTATAGCGCCCGCAATCTGCTGCTCAAATCGGCGCTGTGACAGGGACTATGGCGCGCTCCTTGCCTGCCGTCAACCGAAATAAAGTACGTTTCTACGTCGTATTTATTGTGAAATGAGCAGCCGACTGTCTCAGCGCGGTGCCGGCCGTCGGTCCGCGCGCGATCACAATCGTGACACATTCGACCTGCACGAAGCCATTGCGCTCATTCGCAGCGCCCGCAGCATCGAGCAAGCGGAACATCACGAAATCAGCAAAGAGACCAGGAAAGGGCACAATCATATGCGAAGCATTGCAGCCGGAATCGCCTGTGTTGTCGCAGCGCAATTGGCCACCCTCGACGCCCAGGCCGTCGATTTCAGCAGGTATTCGGAATCGGACTTCGTGTCCGCTGCCGAAGTCAACGAAGGCCAGGGCTTCCTGCTGGAGGTCGAGGGAATCGGCGTCGTGATGATCGGCGAACTGCGCAATCCGTCTGCACCCGACAAGCTGTGCCAGCTGGTCATCCCGGAATTCAAGCGGCTGCTGCAGGACATCGGCCGCGAGCAACTGGAGGTGCAGGGCGTCACCGAGGTCAAGATGGCCGCCTACGAACAGGAAGACGGCGTGACCGGCGAGATTGTGACCTACTGCATCGGGCTCGGCGACGGCTGCTCGGCAAAGGTCAGCCTGCGATAAATCATGGTGCCCCGCGCGCATCGGCGCGCGGGGCATCATGCCGCCCGCTCAACGGGACATGATGGGGCGGTACAGCCTCACAGCGGTCACATGGCCGTCGGATTCGGCCAGTCGCACCTGCATGCGGCGCTGGCCGCCGCCGTAGCGGACGACCCGCAGCACATAGCGGCGCGCGCCCTCCCCCTCGAAAGCCAGCCGCCACACCGGACGCCGGCGCGAGGCCGCCGCGAGCGCCCGCTCGATCGCCAGCCGCCGCTGGACCGGCAGCTGGTACATCATCACGCTGTGGAACACCCAGACCGGTCCGTCATCTGCAAGACCGGCCAGGACCGGCCCGACCAGGCGCGCGGCATCGCCGATGCGGATCTCGGCCGGATGGGCGATGGCGATGGCGATGGCGGCGTCGAGCGCCGCCCGCCGCCCGGGGTTGTCAGGCCAGACCAGCGCCTGCATCCAGGCCCGATCGCCGGCGTCGGCCGGATCGCTGCGCACCACGTCGATGCCGATGCGCCGTGCGAAGGCGGGCAGCGGCCCGCCGGCGGCAACCGGACCGGCGCCGTCGACGCGGCAGCCCAGGGTCAGCGGCGCATCGCGCGGCCCGAACCGTCCGTGCCGGCCGAGGTCGATGCGGAAACGGTCCCAGTTGAGATTGAGCCCGGCGCTGCAGCCGATCTCGACCAGGCCGGGCCGGGCGCCCTCGGCCGCGCCGTGCGCCGCCATCCAGCCGAAGCCCAGCCGGAGCATGATCGCGCGCCGCACCTCGTTGGTGCAGGTCACGCGCCGCGCCACGATGGCAGTGAGCGGCTCGCGGAAGCGCCGGCAGAAGTCGGCCAATGCCGGGCCTGCCTCGCCGAGCGGCCGCGGCCGCTCGACCAGGTTCGGATAGAACGCGCGCAGGTCGTGGTCGGCGCCGTCCAGCAGCAGGCGGTGAACGGCGCCGAGCAGCATGTTCGCCGGCGGCTGGCCCGGCAGCCGGTGGCGCAGGATGGCAAGCGCGTCCGGCGCCTCGGCCGCGAAGCCCGCCAGCGCGGCATAGAACGGCGACAGCCGCGGCGCCTCACGGGTGGCGAAGCGGCGAAGCCGCGCCGCATTGGCCGCGTCCGCGGCCGCGGGATCGTTCAGGCCGCCAGCTCGACCCATCGGCCGGTCCGTCCCGCCTCCAGCGCGGCATCGATGACCCGCATGTTCTTCACCGCGTCCTCCAGCGGAAACTCGCCGGAATGACCCGCGCGGAACGCCTGGGAGACCGCGCTGCCCTGCAGGCCGTACTGGTCGCAGGTGGGGAACTCCTCGACCCGCCTGCTCTGGTCGCCCAGCTTGGAGCCGTCGTCGACGAAGATCCGGCACGGCCTGTCCGGCGGCGCGTTGAACGGGATCTCGACCTCGACCCGCGCCTTCTCGCCGCAGATGTGCATGCGCTGGTAATTGGCCATCTGGGTCGACACGGTGAACGCGGCCTGGCCGGACGGGTAGTCGAGCAGCACCGAGGCCAGCCGGTCGCACTTGAAATCCGGGTCGTACTCGGTGATCGCCGCCACCCGCCGCGGTTCCTCGCCGAACACATAGCGCGAGGTGACGATCGGATAGCAGCCGATGTCGTACATGGCGCCGCCGCCGGTTTCCGGGATGTTGCGGATGTTGGCCGGGTCGCGGTTGAAATAGCAGAACAGGCCGTTGACCGACATCACCCGGCCCAGCGCGCCAGACCGCGCCAGCTCGCGGGTGCGCTGCCACTGCGGATGGTGGCGCACCATGAACGCCTCCACGCACTGCCTGCCGGTGCGGTCGCGCGCGGCGATCAGCGCCTCGAGCTCCGCGGCGTGCATCGCGATCGGTTTCTCG
The DNA here is from genome assembly GCA_041396705.1 of Alphaproteobacteria bacterium. Classification (NCBI taxonomy): domain Bacteria; kingdom Pseudomonadati; phylum Pseudomonadota; class Alphaproteobacteria; species Alphaproteobacteria bacterium. The sequence continues at coordinate 119,851 of JAWKYB010000004.1, read as the reverse complement.
CACAGCACGTGCTTGCCGGCCTCCAGCGCCTGGATCGACACCGGCACGTGGTAGTTGTTCGGCAACGGGTTGTAGACCGCCTCGATCTCCGGGTCGGCCAGCATCGCTTCATAGGAGCCGTAGGCCTTGGCGATGCCCAGCTTGTCGGCCGCAGCCTTCGCCTTGTCGGCCGAGCGCGAGGCGATCGCCACGATCTCGCAATCGGGACTGGTCTGCATGCCCGGAATCACCTTGGCCGTGCCGATCAGCGCCGTGCTGATAATGCCCCACTTAATCTTCGTCATGCGTCCCTCCCTGGTGGATGCGGTTGTACCGGCCTGCGGGAACGTTAATACGGCTGCCGGTCGGCTGTAGGCGGGCCGGCCCACGCGAAGGCCGCCTCGGTGCTCGTCGCCGCGCTCGAGGGTGGAAGGTCCGGACCCGGATGACGGGCGCATCATTCTGGCCGCGGGCGCCGGCGTCAACGGGTTGCGTCGAACGGCACACCGGCTATGGTGCGACGGTCCCTTCGCCGGCAGCGCCCGCAACAGACCCGGAGAGCCCGAAACCCATGTTCAGCAAATCCGCCTCGCTTGTCCTTGTCGGCGCCGCCCTGGCCGGCCCCTTCGCGGCCAGCGCCGCATCGCAGGAGCCCTGGCCATTCGTCTCGCTGGAGGTCTTCCGCTACGCCAGCCTGGTCGACACCAACGAGGACGTGGGCATCGCCTGCTGCGCGCCGCACGTGATCCAGGCGCCGGGCTATGCGCTGATCCACGTCTCCGCCGTCATCGACGTGCCCTGGTCGGCGGAACTGGATCGCGTGTCGGTCTCGGCGTCAAAGCTGACGATGACCGTGCCGGGGGGCGAGCCGCTGGCACCGATCGGCGACTACGACCGGCGCGGCCTGTTCGAGAGCGCCGGCGGCGGCATCTCCGCCTCGCGCCCGCGCGACTGGCCGGAGAACGAAGAGCCCGAATATCTGGAGATCGAGCAGGTCTGGCTGCTGCCGGAAGACGCGATGACGGCCATCCTGATACTGGACGAGTTCTACAGCGTACCGATCGAGTTCCCGGCCGAGGTCAGCGAGCCGATCTCGCCCGCCGACACCGCCGATTTCGCGATCACCGGCTTCGCGCTGCTCGACAGCCTGAGCATGACGCACACCATCAACCGGCAGGACGTGGCCGGCACCGTCATCCCCGCGGCCGGCAGGATCCTGCGCGTCGACTTCGACATCACGCCGCTGATCGACAGCAGCGTCGGCGGCAATGCCGGCTATCTCATCTACACCCGGTACATGCAACTTGCCGGGCCCGACGGCCTGCCGCAGGTGCCGCTGGGCCAGTATCTCGGCGACGGGCTGATCACCGACACCTCCAACTCGTACTCCGGCAACGCTTTCATCGGCGCCAGCTTCGACGAGAGCTTCTACTGGCTGACCGACGGCGCCCCGGGCACCTACACGTTGTACTATTTCAACGACCCGGTCGGGCAGATCACGGTCGAGTAGAGGCCGGTCATACGGCCAGCGGAAGGAATCCGCCAATGCATCACGTGCTGCCGTTGCGCGTTGCTGCCGCCACGCTGCTGGCTGCCGCGCTTGCCGCCGGGGCCGCCGCGCAGGACCCGTGGCCGTTCCTCGCACTGGAGGTTCACCGTTACGACAGCCTGGTCGATACCCAGGCCGAGTTCGGGCTGCCCTGCTGCGTGCCGGCGGTCATCGCGGCGCCCGGACAGACCCTGGTCCACGTTTCGGCGCTGGTCGACGTGCCCTGGTCCGAGTCGCTGGACAGCGTCTCGCTTGGCGCGCGCGACCTGACGCTGACCGTGCCCGGCGGCGAGCCGCTGAGCGCGTTCGGCAGCTTCGCCTATCGCGCTGCGTTCGAAGCGGTGCCGCGCTACGTGTCCGCTCGCCGGCCGCGCGACTGGCCCGAGGAAGATGCCGACCTCGTCGTCGAGGCGGTGTGGGCGGTGCCGGAGGGCGCGACCGCGGCGACCTTGACCTTCGGCGAGTTCTTCGCCACCGAGATCGCGATTCCGGGCGCGGCCGAGGTGCCGCTCGCCCCGTCGGCGCTGGCCGCGTTCGCGATCGAGGCGCTGCACCGCGTCGACGCCGTGCCGGTGTCGGTCTACGCGGCCGGGCCCGGCGTCGCCGGATCGATGTCGGCGACAAGCGGTGCGCTGCTCCGGCTTGACGTGGCCATCACCGCGCTGGCCGGCAACCGCACCGACGGCCAGTCGGGTTTCGTCGTCGCCCCGCGCTATCTGCAACTGGTCGATCCCGACGGCCGCGTCGCCGTCAACCTCGGCCGGGCGCGGCCGGACTCGGTCACCGCCAGCACCGTGACCTATTCGGCAGACGCGTTCCCGGCCGGGCCGTTCGCCGAGAGCTACTACTTCCTCGCCAGCGGCACGCCGGGCACCTACACGCTCCATTTCCTCACCGATCCTGTCGGCGGGATCGCGCTGGAGTAGGAACCGCGCGGTCACGCGCAGTCCGGCCCCTCCCGGCATTTGCCGCTTCCCGTGCCGGTGCTATCGTCGAGCCGCGCCGCATGCCTCCGCGCGGCGCTTGCCCTGGGGAGGAGCAAATGGACATCAGCGAACTCGCCGGCCGGTTTCGGCGCGACGGCTATGTCGTCGTCGATCCGTTCTTCTCGACGCAGGAGGTCGCGGCGCTGCAGGGCGGGCTGCGGGAACTGCTCGACGCCGGCAAGCTGCACAACGTCGCCACCGATTTCGACCGGGTCACCCGCCGCAGCGACAAGCTGAACCTGCAAATCTGCCCGCTGTCCTACCATCACCCGTTCTTTGCCGCCCTGCCCTTCCACCCCAAGGTCCGCGAGCTGGTCACCGCGCTGCTGGGCGGTCCGACCTACAAGTTCCTCGACCAGATCTTCTACAAGCCGGGCCGCGTCGGCGCCGGCACCAACTGGCACCAGGACAACTACTATTTCGGCGTCGACGACCCGTTCCTCGGCCTCGGCCTGTGGATCGCGATCCACGATGCCAATGCCGCGAACGGCTGCATGCGCGTGTTGCCCGGCTACGCGGACCGGCGGATCGAGCATGTCGAGGATCCGGAAAGCGATCATCACTTCCGGATGTATCCCGCCGCGGGCGACGAGCCGGTGCTGCTGCCGGTGAAGGCCGGCGGCGTGATCGCGTTCTGCTTCAACGTGCCCCACGGCACCGCCCGCAACGACACCGACCGCGGCCGTGCGGGCCTTGCCTATCACTTCATCCGGTCCGGCACGGTCGGCGCGTGGGTCGACGAAGGCATCAACCCGCATGCGGAATTCCCGTTGTGGGGCGTCGAGGGCAGGCAGCATGGGCCGGTGATCTCCGGCCCGACCTACAGCCACGGCCAGCAGGAATACGGTCGCGACATGGAACGGGTGCTGGCCGAGGAAACCGCCCGGCTCGCCGCCGCATAGGTCGCCGCTTCGCAGACAAGCCGCGCCCGCAGCCGCAGCACAGGCGCTTTGCTCTCGCAACCGGTCAGTGCAGCGGCGGCGGCGGCCCCTTGCGGCGGTCACACAGGTTGACCAGTACGCCGTCGTCGAGCGGCGTCTCGACGCCGTTCTCGGCATAGCCGATCAGCAGCATGCCGATCCGCGCATCGCCGGCCGGCGCCGCCTTGAACAGCAGGTGGAACACGTCGCCGCCGGTTCCGGGGTGGAAGCCGTTCATGCCCAGCAGCACGATCTGCAGACGGTCCTGCCGGGTCTCCTCGTCGTACCAGACGTCCCAGCTGCCGGTCGCCCACGAGTAGCCGAACGACGCCATGCGGTCGACGACCAGGATGTGGTCGGCACGGAACTCCCAGTCCACCAGGCACGAGCCCTGCGTCCAGTCGCCACCCGCCAGGTCGTGCAGGGTCGGCCCGGACCAGACGCCGACGAAATCGTCGGCGGTCAGCGCACCGGCGCCGGCCGGTCCGGCCAGCACCGCCGATAGCAGCCAAGCCACGCACGTCGCCCCTGTTCGCATGCCACCGCCATCCAGCCCCACGTGGCCCACCGAAGGGCCGCCAGCCATCCGACCCGGCGAATGTGGCCTCGGTGCGGCGCGAGCCGGCGGCCGGCTACGGCTCGCGGCCCAGCACCTCCATCAGTTCGCGCCACTCGCGCTTGCTCAGCCCGCTGGCCTCCATGTCGACCGGCTCACCGGCCAGCATCTTGCGGACCACGGCCAATGCCGGGCCGCTGAGGCCGATCCCGCCCTGGCGATAGTCCTGGAACGCCTCGAAGGTGATCGGCACCCACAGCTTGACCAGCTCGGCAATCGCCTCGGCATAGGCCCGTATTTCATACTGTGCATGAGAATCGGCACGCAAACTGATGAAATGCAACAGATTATGCAGGTCGATCTTCCAGTACCACTGGGTGTAGACGTTGACCGGCAGCACCATGCGCGCAAGCTCGCGGGCCAGCCCGCGGCGGTCGGGATCCTTCGGTTCGCCCGCCTCGTCCTCGTTCAGCAGGTTCTCGTAGACGCCATAGGCCTGGCGCGAGATCCAGTCGATGCGCGAGACGGCATAGCGGGCGTCGTCCTGCTCCAGCGCGCCCTCGCGCCCCTGCTTGTTGGTGGTCGACTGCTCGGCCAGTTCGGCCGGTCCGGCGCCGGCGCCGCTGCCCCCGAACAGATCGCCGACCGCCTTGTCGTCGCGGCGCCGGCGCACGCTCTCCAGTTCGCTGGCCAGATGCTCGGTGTTGGGCACGTAGAACTCGCGGTCCATCCGCGAGTAGCGCGCAGAGTACTCGTTGACGTTGGCGGTACGGTGGCGGATCCACTGGCGCGCCACGAAGATCGGCAGCTTTACGTGCAGCTTGATCTCGCACATCTCGAACGGCGTGGTGTGGCGGTGGCGCAGCAGATAGCGGATCAGGCCGCGGTCGTTGGAGACCTGCTTGGTGCCGCGCCCGTAGGACACGCGGGCGGCCTGCACCACCGCGTCGTCGGAACCCATGTAGTCGACCACCCGCACGAAGCCGTGATCCAGCACCTTGACCGGCCGGTACAGCATCTCCTCCAGCGCCGGCACGGTGGCGCGGCGGGTGGTGGCGGTCAGCGACCGGGCCTCGGCGATCTCGGCTTCGCGGGCGGTCGTCTCGCTGGCTTTCTCGGCGGTCATCGGCAAAATCCGACTGGGGAGGAAACGCCGCCGCGGCTGCATCGGGCCGGCTCCGCGACGGCGGACAAGACTACCCGATTCGCCCGGTCGGCGCCGACTCCGGAATCGGCGGCGGCGGTGCGGCGGCAGTAGTGCCGGGATGCGTGCGCAACACGGGATAGGTGGTCACTGCCCGCACGCCGGGCAGCACCGCCAAGTCCGCCCGAAGGCGATCCAGATCGCGCATCGACGGGCACGCGACATCGAGGACCATGTCGATGTCGCCGCTGACGCAGCGGCCGCGCACCACATAGGGGCGGCGCATCGCCTGGGAAACCAGGCGATCGTGACTTCGGCTGTCATCGAAGCGCAGCAAGACGATCGCGCTGACACCGACAGCTTCGACCGCCGGGTCGAGCACAACCGCATAGCCCGCGATCGCACCGTTGCGTTCCAAGCGGCGGAGACGGTCGTGGGTCGCGCTACGCGAAAGGCCGGTGGCGCGCGCCAGCGCAACCAGGCTCGCGCGCGCATTTCGGCTAAGCGCCATCAGAAGCGCGCGATCCTTGTCATCGAGTTGCATTGCGGCACGCTCCATGCCTTGCTGGCAAATCGTCGGATTGCACAGCAATAAACCGGTCGCAACCGGACCGACAGCGCCGCTAGCCTTTGCGTCATCCGAAACGGCAGGAGCGCAAATGGCCATGCACCCAACAACGCCCGACCCGTTCCTGTTTCCCAGCGAGGATGAGCGCGCTGCGCTCGACACGCAACTCGGCGCTCGCCTGCGCCAGGCTCGCAGGGCGGTGAGCGGGGGCCGGGTGACGCCGAGCGGCGACAGAGCGGAGTTTCGCCGGACGCTGGCCGGCTTCGACTTCGCGCGGCCGCGTCCGCCGGCAGAAGCGGCGGCGTGGGCGATCGCGGCGCTGGAGGGCGGTCTCGTGCACATGACCCATCCGCGCTATTTCGGGCTGTTCAACCCGGCGCCCACATTCCCGGCCGAGATGGCCGACCGCATCGTGGCGGCCTTCAACCCGCAGCTGGCCGTCTGGTCGCACGCACCGGCCGCGGTCGAGATCGAGGCGCATGTGATCCGGGCCGTCGCCGCACGGGCCGGATTGCCGTCCGGGTCCGGCGGCCATTTCACCGCCGGCGGCGCCGAGGCCAACTTCACCGGCCTCATCTGTGCGCTGACTGCGGCCGAGCCCGGGTTCGGCGAGGACGGCGTTCGCGCATACACCGGCCTGCCGGTGTTCTACGCGTCGCGCGAAAGCCATCTGGCCTGGCTGAAGATCGCCCACCAGGCCGGCATCGGCCGTCAGGCGGTCCGGCTGATCGCGACGGACGGCGGCGGCCGCATGGACCCAGCCGCGCTCGAGCGGGCGATCGTCGCCGACAGGGCCGGCGGCGCGGTTCCGGTGATGGTTGCGGCCACCGCCGGCACGACCAACGCCGGCATGGTCGACCCGTTGCCGGCCTGCGCGGCGGTCGCCGCGCGCCATGGCCTGTGGTTCCACGTCGACGCGGCGTGGGCCGGCGCGCTGATCGCGTCGCCGCGGCATGCCGGGGCGCTGGCCGGGCTCGAACGCGCCGATTCCGCCACCATTGATGCGCACAAATGGTTTGCCACGACAATGGGTTGCGGGATGTTCCTGACGTCGCAGCCGCGAATTCCGGCGGACGCCTTCCAGGTGTCCACCGACTACATGCCATCCAACGAGCCGGCGACCGATCCCTATGTCGGCTCGGTGCAGTGGTCGCGCCGCTTCGTCGGCCTGCGGCTGTTCCTGTCGCTGGCCGCCGCCGGCTGGGCCGGCTACGCGACCCATGTCGAGCGTGCGATCGGGCTCGCCGCTCGTCTGGCCGACGCGCTGCGCGCCGGCGGTTGGCGCGTCGTCAACGACTCGCCCTGCGCGGTGGTGTGCGCGGTGCCGCCGACCGGCGAAGGCAGCATCGGCGCGATAGTCGACCGCGTCGTCGCGTCGGGCGAGGCCTGGGTCTCGGCGACGCGGCTGGAAGGCCGCGCCGTGCTGCGCGCCTGCATCACGCATGGCGAGACCGCGGCTGAAGATGTCGATAGGCTCGCAGCCATGCTCAACGCGCAGGAACAGGCGATCGCTTGAACGCCGCACACGGAGGCCGATGGACCGCATCCTGATCAGCGCGTGCCTGCTCGGCCGGCCGGTCCGATACGACGGCCGCGGCCGTGCGCTCGCCGACCCCCTGCTCGCCCGATGGATGGCCGAGGGGCGGCTGGTACCGCTGTGCCCCGAGGTGGCGGCGGGCCTGCCAACGCCGCGGCCGGCGGCGGAGATCGAACCCGGCGGCGATGCCGATGCCGTGCTGGCGGGCGCAGCAACGGTGCGCGACGGCGCGGGCAGCGACGTCGGCGAGGCCTTTCGCCGAGGCGCCGCGATCGCGCTCGCCACCGCCCGCGCCGAGGCGTGCCGCTTTGCCTTGCTGACCGACGGCAGCCCGTCCTGCGGCACCGCCTTCGTCCATGACGGCCGCTTCGCCGGCACCCGGGTGCCCGGCCGCGGGGTGGTGGCCGCGCTGCTGGCGGCCGATGGCATCCGCGTGTTCGCCGAGACCGAGATTGCCACGCTGGCCAAGGCGCTGGACCGCAGCTAACGCCGGTTCTGCCGTTCCGGCAAGCGGGCATGTGACCATGCGCACCCCCGGGCCGATTTCGCCACATTTCGGCCGGCCCAGCGCCCCACTCGGCTCCCAACTGCGGCTGCGGAGCACGACCGACCACGTCCGCAACCGGTTTCCAGGGGAGCAGCGCAGCCAATGCTCAGCATCGCGACCACGTTCGAGAACCAGCTCACCGGCACCCAGCAGAACAGCTTCCTCGGCGGCTACGTCTTTCCGCCGACGACCGTCGTCCTCAACGTCGACGATGTGATCGCCAACCCGGGCGCCGGCGACGAGTCGCTGTTCGGCCTCTACGGCAACGACACCATCGACGGCCTCGACGGCAACGACTCGCTCTACGGCGGCTACGGCAACGACACTCTGCGCGGCGGCGATGGCGAGGACTGGTTGTTCGGCGAGGATGGCGACGATCTCGCCTATGGCGGCGACCACAGCGACCACGTCTACGGCGGCGCCGGCAACGACATCGTGCTCGGGGGCAACGGCGACGACTGGCTGTACGGCGGCGACGGCAACGACACGCTGTTTGGCGGCGAAGGCGACGACACGGTCGACGGCGAGGACGGCACCGACGTCATCTATGGCGGCGCCGGCAACGACTTCATCAACGGCGGCTGGGAATACACCAACTGGGGTGACACCATCTACGGCGAGGATGGCGACGACCGCCTGATGGTGTGGTCCGGCGACAGCCACCTCTATGGCGGCAACGGCCGCGACCGGGTTTCCGGCGGCATCGGCGACGACTATCTGTCCGGCGGCGCCGAGTCCGATGAGGTCGGCGGCGACGACGGTAACGACATCGTCGAAGGCGACGCCGACAACGACGTCCTCCACGGCGGCAACGGCGACGATATCGTACGCGGCGACTTCGGCGCCAGCGACGGCGGCCGCGACATGGTCTATGGCGATGCCGGCGCCGATACGCTGTTCGGCGGCTACGGCAACGACACGCTGTTCGGCGGCATGGACGTCGACACTCTGACCGGCGGACACGGCGCCGACGCCTTCTACTTCGATGCCCTGTCATCCCAGGGCGACATCGTGACCGACTTCCAGGTCGGTCCCGGCGGCGACCACCTCTACATCCAGGCTGCCGCCTACGGCGTCGACGTTGCCAACGCCATGCTGAAGATGCGGATCGACCAGGTCGGCGCCGACGTGTCGATCTCCATCGATCCCGACCAGAATTCGGCCAACGGCGTCAATTACGTGGCGACGTTGCTGAATACCAACGCCGCCGACATCGACGCCAGCGTCATCACCATCTACTGACCGACCAGCCGGCGCGGGTGCGTCCACCGGGGCGCGCCTGCGCACCCGGCCACGCCAAGGTGCGCGTCACCCAGCCAGACACTCAGCGGCCACGATCATGCGCGGCCAGTCGCCCAGGCCGCTCCGAGACGGCTCGCCCGCCATCCCCACCTTCGCAACACCAGCTCGACTGCGTCGCTGGCACGACGATGGCCGCACCCGCGTCACGGCACAGCCGCGGCAGGCAGGCCCGTCAAGCAACCGGGGCGGAGGCCGGCATCGGGTCGCCGATCCGCATCCTGCAATGGCATGCCGGATTGCTTCTCGCATCGGCTTCGCATGAGGTCAGCTCCGGCGGCCGCATTGCCCGACTGCGTGTCGGACCGGCGAATTTTGGTGTCCCGCGATGGAAGTCACATCCGGCAACGCGCCCGCTGCCCCACCCTGACTGAAGCGCGCATGAAGCAGTTCGCGACGTGCGCCCCACGATCCTGTGGCTCCGTGCATAATTTGACAATGAACTTGTCAAATCATATATGACATTCTACTTGTCATGATAGGCCAACAGCGTCGGACGCCATGGATGGATCGCGAGCAGATCGAGGCACTTCAGCCGCTGACGCGGGCAATCCGGCGGCTTTTCCACCATCTCGCCAATGCCGCCACGGCGCTGCATGGTGACACCGGCTTGACGGTGGGCATGCGCGCGGTGCTGGAGAGCGTCATCGAGGCCGGCCCGCAGACGGTGCCGCGGATGGCGCGCACCCGCCCCGTCACGCGCCAGCACATCCAGGGCCTGGTCAATGCCCTGGTCGAAGCCGGCCATGTCGAGCTGGTCGACAACCCGGCGCACAGGCGCTCGCGACTGGTCAGCCCCACCGCGCGCGGCCGGCAGACATTCGCCGACCTGCGGCAGCGCGAGGATCTCGCGTTGCGCATGCTGCCGCTGGCGGCCACGCCGGACCAGCTCGCCGCGGCCGCCGACGTGCTTCGCGCCCTGGTCGCCGCCTTCGACGGCCCGGAATGGCGGGCCGTGCTCGCCCGCTTCGCACCGCCTATGGAGACCGAGACCGATGACGACGAATGAGATCGCCAAGACCGAGGCGCCGCGGCCGCGTCGACCTTCCGCGATCGCGCGGGCCTGGCGCCGCTACGTCTACGCGCAGTTCGGCAACCCCCACGGCCCGGTCGGCCTGCTCGCCGGCCGCATCATGCTCCGCAAGCAGTCGAACGTGCGGCGCAACCTGTGGACGGTCGACCTGCTGGCGCTGCGGCGAGGCATGCACGTGCTGGAGATCGGCCACGGCCCCGGCTTCGCGCTGCAGCAGGTCTGCGCCCGCCTCGGCGACGACGGCAGCGCGGTCGGCTTCGACCGCTCCGCCGCCATGACCGGCATGGCGCGACGCCGCAACCGCGCCGCCGTCGCCGCCGGCCGGCTCCGCCTGCTGACCGGCACGGTCGAGCCCGACCAGATGGGACGTTTCGGGGCGCTGGACGGGCCGTTCGACCGCATCTATGCGGTCAACGTCGTGCATTTCTGGACGGATCCGATTGCGGTTCTGTGCAACCTCGCCCAGCGGCTGGCGCCGTCCGGGCGGCTGCTGATCACCCTGCAGCCGCGCAGCGGCGACCGCAGCGAGGACGGCGTGCGGGCAGCGGGCGCTCTACTCGCCGAGCGGTTGCGTGCTGCCGGCCTTGCCGACGTGCGCGTCGACCTGCTGCAGTCGGTGACGCCGATGGCGGTATGCGTCAGCGGTGGACGCAGCGACAACGCCGGCTGAGAAGGCCGTGTCCGGTCGCGCCACGCACAGGCCCCGCCCGCAGCGAGAATCTTTGAAATCCGGGCGCTCCGTCCCTATATTGGAGCTGTCGGGTCGCACCCGACTATGGCGATAAACGGCCTGTGCAATAAGCGATGCGGACCCGGGGGCGGTACCCGGCGCCTCCACCACAAGCCGCCGGTTCGTACCGGCGGTTTCTGTGGGGGCGAAACAGGATCGACGCGCGTGTAAAGACAAGCCTTTTGCTCGGCATGGTACCACCGTTATCGGGCCGCTTGATAAGTGCAAACGACAACGAGGTTGCACTCGCTGCCTAACAGGTCTCACGACTTGTGGTAAGCGCGGCCTTGGGGGGCGCCGGGCAACAGAAGCCCCCCAACCGTATTCGGCCGGCATTCGCTGGCCGATTGTATGTCGGCGGCCGGCCAGCGGGTGCATCCGGGCCGGCGGCGGCGAGGAGCGGGGAAGAATGGGCGGACCCCTTCGCTACGAACAGTTCGTCGAGGATGCGCTGCGCGGCGTGGTCCGGCGGGCGCTGGAGACCGTGTCCGAGACCGGTCTGCCCGGAAACCACCACCTGTACATCACCTTCCTGACCCGCCACGACGGCGTCGACATCCCGGACTATCTCGCCGCCCAGTATCCCGAGGAGATGACCATCGTCCTGCAGCACCAGTATTGGGGGCTGGAGATCGATGCGGTGCGCTTCTCGATCACCCTGAGCTTCAACAAGGTCCATGAGCGGCTGACGGTGCCGTTCGCCGCGATCACCGCCTTTGCCGACCCGTCGGTGAACTTCGGCCTGCAATTCAAGGCCGCGGCGCTGCTGGCGGCGGCCCGTACCGACGGCAAGGCCGCGCCGCTGGCGGGCGAGGCGCGCCGACCGCCGCGCCCTTCTCGCAAGACCGACATGCGACTGGCTTCCGGCGGCAAGGCCGAAGCCGCCGACGCCACCGCGGCGGAGACGGCGGCCGAGGACAGCGAACACGGCGAAGGCGACGACAACGTCGTCGCGCTCGACGCCTTCCGCAAGAAATAGCCGGCGCAGCGGAACCCTCGGCCGATGGCAGACGACGGGTTCGTGGCGCATTGCCTGGAGTTGCTGGCCTCGATCGCCGACGCCCGCGCCCGCCGCATGTTCGGCGGCCACGGCATCTACAGTGGCGACGTGATGTTCGGCCTGATCGCATACGACACCCTGTATCTGCGCGTCGACGACCAGGTCCGCGACGCCTTTGCCGAGGCCGGCGGCGAGCCCTTCGTTTATGACGGCAAGACCGGCGGCAAGCCGGTGACGATGCCCTACGTCACGGTGCCGCTCGACGCGATGGACGACCCGTCGGCGATGGCGCCATGGGCCGAACGCGCGCTGGCGGCTGCGCTGCGCGCCAGGGCCGCGAAGGGCCCGGCGAGGTCGCGCGGCCCGAAGACCGCGAAGAAGCCGACACGGGGGAAGGAAGCACCACGATGAAGCTCTGCCATGCGCCGGCGTCGCCCTTCGCGCGAAAGGTTCGGGTTTGCGCCGAGGAACTCGGCATTCCGCTGACCCTGGAGACGGTGCAGGTGGCGCCGACCCAGCCGAACCGCGATTTCGCCGATGCGGTCAACCCGTTGCGCAAGATCCCCGCACTGGTCACCGACGACGGCGAGGCGCTCTACGACTCCACCGTGATCTGCCTCTATCTCGACGCCAGGGCGGGAGGCGGCAAGTTGTTGCCTGCCGAAGGTCCCGGGCGCTGGCGGATGCTGACCGCCCATGCCCTGGCCAACGGCATGACCGAGGCCGCGGTGACGATCCGCTACGAGTCCGTCGTGCGACCGGAGCCGCAGCGCTGGCAGGCCTGGATCGACGATCAGATGGACCGGATCTGGGCCGGCCTCGACTGGTTCGAACGCCACCCAGAGGCGCGTGCCGGCGCGACGCCGGACCTGGCGCAGATCGCGCTCGGCTGCCTGCTCGGCTATCTCGATTTCCGCTTCGCCGATTGCGGCTGGCGCGCGCGCTGCCCGGCCGTGGCGGACTGGTACGCGACGATGCGGACTCGGCCCTCGTTCCAACGGTCAGAGCCCGGTGGCTGACCCGTCGCTGCTGTTCGACGAGCCGGCCAGTGCCGATGCGCTGCTGGTGCTGGCCCACGGCGCCGGCGCGCCGATGGACACGCCGTTCATGTCCGGGATGGCCGCTCGCCTGGCTGCGCGCGGCATCGCGGTCGCCCGCTTCGATTTCCCCTACATGGCCACCCGGCGCAGCGAGGGGCGGCGCCGGCCGCCGGACCGCGAACCGGCGCTGCGCGCCGCATTCTGGGCGGCGATCGAGGCGGCGCGCACGGACCGGTCGAGGCGGCGGCTGCTGGTCGGCGGCAAGTCGATGGGCGGCCGCATCGCCTCGATGATCGCCGACGAGGGGCAGGCCCGCGGCGTTCCGGTCGACGGCGTGGCGTGCCTCGGCTATCCGTTCCATCCGCCGGGTCGACCAGAGAAGGTCCGCACCGGCCACCTGGAAAACCAGCGCACCCCGACCCTGATCGTGCAGGGCACGCGCGACAGTTTCGGCGTGCCGGCGGAGGTGGCCGGCTATGCGCTGTCGCCAGCGGTGCAACTGCACTGGATCGAAGGCGGCGACCACAGCCTCGACCCGCTCAAGCGCTCGGGTCGAACGGCCGATGCGTGCCGGGACGAAGCCGCCGACGCGGTCGCCGGGTTCGTACGCGCGCTCTAACCGACGCTCATCGCCAGCGTGCGGCTGATCTGCGTGAGCCCGCGCCCGCTTTCGTCCATCCAGCGATTGAATGCCGCCTGCACCGCCGCCATGTCGCGGCGCGACGAAGGCGTCTTGTCGACCACGCCTTCGCGCACCAGCGCCGCGCAGACGTCGCGCGACAGGATGAAGCTGTCCTTGCCGATGAAGCGGACGGCATACTGGCCGGTGCTTCCGCCCAGCCGGCTGCCGCGCGCCTTCAGCAGGTCCAGCAGCCCGACGTGGTCGGTCGCAGGCCAGGCGGCGAGATGGCGCCCGGCCGCGCCGTGCTCGGCGGCCAGCCCCTGCAGGAATACCGCATTCTCGCGCACCGACATCAGCTTCCTGGCGTGGCGCACCACCCGCTTGTCCTTCAGCAGCCGGTCGATGTCATCGTCGGACAGCATGGCGCAACGGCCGGTGTCGAAACCATCGAACGCCTCTTCGAAGCCCGGCCACTTCGCCTCGATCACCTTCCAGTTGAAGCCGGCGTTGAACACGCAGCGCGTCATGATCGACAGCCAGCGGTCGTCACCGAGCGCGGCGAGCTCGGCTGGCGGCAATGGCTGTGGCAGCAGGGCCTCGAGCGCGTCGGGGCCGCCCCTGCGGGCGGCCCCCATGGCAAGGCTCTCGGCGCACGCACGCCTCGGGCGGTCGCTCACCGGCGCGGCGGCGGCGGAGGCCCGCTGGGTCCGGGCGGACCACCGGGGCCGCCGGGACCGCCCGGGCCACCGGGCCCGCCGGGACCACCCGGTCCTCCTGGACCGCCCTGGCCCGCACCCATCATGGGCCTGAAGCTGGGGTCGGGCGTGCCGGCGAAGCAGCGCGGGATGAAGGGATAGCGGTCGGTCAGGAAGTAGGCATAGGTGCCGGAAGGGAACTCCGGCGTGACGGCAACCCTGCCGTTGCACGCGTCGAGGTCGCCGAGTCCGGCGACATACTCGTAGTCCTGGACGAAGGTTCCGTCATAGGCGCCGCCCGGCCCGCCGTTGCGCGCACCGGAACGCACCCGGTAGCTGCTTTGCAGCGCCTCTGTGCCGCTGCCCGAACCGGCCGGATCGACATAGCCGTAGGTGGCATAGATCGGGAATCCGTCCGCAGCCCAGCCGACCAACGCGGAATGGCCGTCGGCCTGGCGGCCGGCCAACGGTGCCGGGATACCGTGGTAGTGATAGGCGCCGGAAGGCTGGACATGGGCATTGGCCATGTCGACGCCGAGGTCGATCGCGCCCGACAGCGGCTCGTACTGCCAGCCGGAATTCATGTCGCGGTTCCAGAATTCCGCCGCGAACGGGTCGAACGGGACGCCGTTGACCGCCACGCCGAACGGGCCCATGCCCAGGGCGGTCGGCGTCGCGGCGACATGCGGGTTCAGCGGCATGCGGTAGTGATAGGACTGGGCGGCGATGCTGTTCGGGTTGTGCGGGTTCGGAAAGCTGCCCGTCGCGTGGTCGGGAATGCCGTTGGCTGCCACGTAGCGGTACTGCGCGTCGGTGGTCATGCTGACCTGTCCGGCGGCACCGATCGGCACGGCCGGCACGGCCAGCGCACAAACCGCCGCCGCGCCTGCAAGCCATCGGATGCGAAGGTTCATCGGCGCGTTCCTTCATCTGTGTGTGCGCGCCGCGGCGTGGCACGACGCGCCATGGCAGATACGTCGGTGGCCGCGGAACCCTTCGCGCCCGCCGAAAGGAATGGCGAAGCGGCGCCACCTGCGGTGGCGCCGGCAGCGGGCGATCGGGTCAGCGCGTGCGGATCAGGCCGCCTCGATCCGGGTCCACGCGGACTCGATGTACTGGCCGTGCTCCTGGCCGAGGAACAGCGGGAACTCGCAATTGGCCAGCACCTCGTCCGGCGGGAAGATCGTCGGGTTGTCGAGATATTCCGCCGGCATCAGCGCCTTCGCGGCACCGTTCGGCGTCGCGTAGTTGATGAAGCTGGCGATCGCCGCGTTGATCTCCGGCTCGTTGACGAAGTTGATGAAGGCGTGCGCGTTGTCGGGGTTCGGCGCGTCCTTGGGAATGCACATGCAATCCTGCCACAGCATGCCGCCTTCCTTCGGAACGACGTAAGAGATCTCCTCGTCCTCCGCCATCACCTGCTGGATGTCGCCGTTCCACTCCATCACCAGGTCGACCTCGCCGGACAGCAGCAGGTCCTGGCCGTTGTCGGGCGCGAACGCCTTGATGTGGCGCTTGGCCTGGATCAGCAGCTCTGTCGCCTCGTCGATCTCGGCGGTGTTGGTCGAGTTCAGCGAGTAGCCCAGATACTTCATCACCAGCCCGATCACCGTCGTCGGCTCGGACAGAATCGCGATCCGGCCGGAATAAGCGTCGGAATCGAACAGCCACTTCCAGCTGTCCGGCACGCCCTCCACCTCGGGCACGCGATAGCCGATGCCGATGGTGCCCCACATGTAGGGGATGCTGTACTTGCGGCCGGGGTCGAAGGTGGCATCCTGGAACACCGGCTCGATGTTGGCGAAGTTCGGGATCTTGCCGTGGTCCAGTTCCTGCAGCATCCCGGCGACGATCATGCGCTCGACGTAGTCGTTGGTCGGCACGATCACGTCATAGCCCGGATTGCCTTCGCGGAAGCGGGCGAACAGCTCGGCGTTGTCGGCGAACAGGTCGTAGTTGACGGTGACACCGGTCGCATCCTCGAAGTCGGCGATCGTGTCCTCGCCGATATAGGTGTCCCAGTTGTAGACGTTGACCTGGCCCTCGGCGCGCGCGCTGCGCGACCACGCCGGCAGCGTGATGCCGATGGCGGCCACGCCCTGCATGAACTGTCGCCGGTTGGGGCGCAGCCCGGCGCGCCGTGCCGCGCGCCCGTTGTTCGAAGTCGTCATACACCCATGCTCCATGTTCAGCGCCGGTTGGCCCGGCTGGCTAACATTGCCGCGATGCAATCATCGCACCCGAAGCTTTGTCAACGCATCATCCGCCCCACACCCGCGGGGACCGTACGGCTCCTAGAGCACGGCGCGGGCGGTCGCATCCAGGGCCGCGGCAAACAGCTCGACCATGCGGTCGACCTCGTCGCGGCTGATCGTGAAAGGCGGCGCGAACAGCATGGTGTCGCGGGTCGCCCGCATGATCAGGCCGGAGTTGATGCAGTGGTCGCGGCACAGCGTGCCGACCCGGCCGCGGTCGACGAAGAAGCGGCGCGCCTGCTTGTCGGCCACCAGTTCGACCGCGCCGATCAGACCGATGCTGCGCACCTCGCCGACCAGCGGGTGGTCCGCCAGCGCGCCCATCCGTTCGGCCAGATAGGGCCCGATGTCGGTCCGTACGCGCTCGACCAGCCGCTCGTCGTGCAGGATGCGGATGTTCTCGGCGGCCACCGCACAGGCTACCGGATGGCCGGAATAGGTGAAACCGTGGGCGAATTCATCCGGATCGGCGAACAGCGCCTCATAGACCCGCGGCCCGACGGCGACGGCGGAGATCGGCTGGTAGCCCGACGACATGCCCTTGGCCATCGGCATCAGGTCGGGCTCGATGGCGAAGGTGTCGCTGCCGAACCAGTTGCCGGTGCGTCCGAACCCGCAGATGACCTCGTCGACGATCAGCAGGATGCCGTATTTGCGGCAGATCCGCTGCACCGCCGGCCAGTATGTGGCAGGGGGGATCAATACGCCGCCGGCGCCCTGCAGCGGTTCGGCGATGAACGCGGCCACAAGGTCCGGTCCGATCGCCTCGATCTTCGCCTCCAGCCAGCCGGCTGCGACCTCGCCGAACGCCTCCGGCGTCAGATCGCCGCCGTGTTCGTACCAGTAGGGGGGTCGATATGGGCGAAGCCCGGCAGCGGCAGGTCGGCGATCGCGTGCATCGCCGCCATGCCGCCCAGGCTGGCGGAAGCCATCGTCGAGCCGTGATAACCCCAGCGCCGGCCGATGAACACCTTGCGATTGGTCTCGCCGCGCAGGTTCCAGTAGTGGCGCACCATGCGCACGATGGTGTCGTTGGCTTCCGAACCGGAGTTGGCGAAGAAGAAATGGTCGAGCCCGGCCGGGGTGATCGCCGCCAGCCGCTCGGACAGCTGCGCAACGGCCGGCGTCGTGGTCTTGAAGAAGGTGTTGTAGTAGGGCAGCTCCAGCATCTGGCGATGCGCCGCGTCGGCCAGTTCGCGCCGGCCATAGCCGACGTTCACGCACCACAGGCCGGCCATGCCGTCGAGATAGCGGTTGCCGTCGCTGTCCCACAGCCAAACCCCTTCGCCGCGCGTGATCACCCGCACCTTCTCCTTGGCCAGGCCGGAAAAGTGGGTGAACGGATGCATGTGGTGGGCAGCATCGAGCCGGTTCCAACGGCTCTGGTCGGTGGGCACGATGGGCATCCTCGGCTGTTGCAGCTGCCGGACACCATAAGAGGGCTGACCGGGGATGCCCAGCCACGGCGGCGCAAATGCAACGGTCGGTCGCAGCGCCCGCGCCGGCGGCGCACGCCGCGACCGACCGTCGGCCGCTACAGCAGGATCGCCAGGATGATGATCACCGACAGCGGCACGCCGAGCAGCCACAGGATCAGGTAAGCCATCGTCGTCTCCACATTCGGTTGGTCGGGATGCCGCAAAGGCCAGCGTCAGCGCCAGCGGACCCAGCGGCCGAAATCGGTGCCCTCGTCGCGATGGCGCCCGCCCACGCCGGCGGCCCACCAAGCGGCGGCCGCGCCGATCAGCAGCGAGGCGGCGATCATGAAGGCGCCGAGCACGCCGACGCGCCGCGCCACGTCCGCCGCCTGCGCCGCATCCTGGGCGGCGGCCTGCAGCCGGCCGGTCACGTCGGCAAGACGGGCGCGGGCCTCGTCCTCGCCGATGGCAGTGCGGGCGCTCACCTGCTCGATCAAGAAGGCTTCGTCCGCGGGATCAAGGGCGCCTTCGCCATCGACGGCGGCCAGGATACGGCCGGTCTCGTCGCGCAGGGCCACGGAGGCGCCGGCGCCATCGGTGCTGCGATACAGGCGGTCGACCAGATATGCGATGGCGGGACCGTCGATCGCTTCGACCGCCGCCTCGCCCGCCGCAGCCACGGCCTGAGCGCCAACCCGCGCGGTGCCGGCAACAGCGGAGGCAGCCAGCATCGCGCCCAACAGCGCGGCCGTGCCCCACATGATCAAACCGTGCAGGCCGTCGCGCACCTCGACCTCATGCTGGCTCGCGCCAGCCAGCGGCCTGCGCAACCGCCCGGTGACATAGCCGCCGGCGAGGAAACTGCTGATCGCCACCCAGGCCACCCAGAGCCCGATCGCGATGGTGGCCCAGACCGCCGACCCGCCGCCGGCCAGCAGCTCCGCCAGCGACAACCCGATCGCGGCACCGAAGCTGGTGAACAGGAAGGCGACCGCGGCGGCGAATACCGCCCCTGCGAACACGGCGGGCCAGTCGACGAGTGGCCGGCGGGCGATCGCCTCGGCCGGCGTTACGGCCACCGGGGGTGGCACGGTTGTATCTGCCATGCGTCAAGTCCTCGAAACGGGGTCGGGGGATGGCGCAGCGGGCACGGCCCGTGCGCCGATGCGGCGCCGGGCGTCAGTGGAGGCCGAGCAGCGACAGGATCGCCAAAACGATCACCACCAGGCCGACGAGATAGATGATTGCGTTCATGCGAACGTCTCCCAGCTTGCAATGGCTGGAAGAACCGCCGACCCGGAGAAAGGTTCCGTCGGGCGCCCGGCGCGGACAGACGCGGTCAGACGTTCAGCAGCAGGTGCTCGCGCTCCCAGGGGCTGATCACCGCCTGATAGGCGCTCCACTCCTCGCGCTTGACGTCGATCAGGGCGTCGACGAAGCGGTCGCCCAGCAGCTCGCGCATCGGCCGCGACGCGGACATCTTCGACAGTGCATCGGGCAGGTGCTGCGGCAGGTTGTAGGCCAGCCGGTAGGCGCTGCCGGTCACCGCCGGCTTCGGCTTCATCTTGCCGGTCATGCCGAGATAGCCGCAGGCCAGCGATGCGGCGATGGCGAGGTAGGGATTGACGTCGGCGCCGGCAACCCGGTTCTCCACCCGGCGGGATTCACCGGCCGAGATCGGCACGCGCAGGCCGCAGGTGCGGTTGTCCTGGCCCCAGTGGGTGTTGATCGGTGCGTCCGAATGCCGCCGCAGCCGGCGATAGCTGTTCGGGTTGGGCGCGAAAACCGGCATCACCGTCGGGATGAACTTCTGCAGGCCGGCGATGTGGCTGCGGAACAGCGCCGAATCCAGCCCGGTCGCGGTCGCGAACAGGTTGCGGCCGCTGTCGGCGTCGACCACGGACTGATGGATGTGCATGGCGCTGCCGGGCTCGTCCTGCATCGGCTTGGCCATGAAGGTGGCATAGACCTTGTGCTTGTTCGCCGCCTGCCGCAGCGTCCGCTTGAATACGAAGACCTGGTCGGCGAGGTCCAGCGCGTCGCCGTGCTGGAAGTTGATCTCCATCTGCGCGGCGCCGGCCTCGTGGTTGATGGTGTCGACCTCCAGCCCCTGCGCCTCGCAATAGTCGTAGAGGTCCTCGACGATCGGATCGAACTCGTTGGCCGCCTCGATGCCATAGGCCTGGCGCCCGGTCTCCATGCGCCCGGAACGGCCGATCGGCGGCTCCAGCGGGTAGTCCGGGTCGGCGTTGACCTTGACCAGGAAGAACTCGATCTCCGGGGCCACCACCGGCCGCCAGCCGCGCTCGGCATAGAGCGCGAGCACGCGCTGCAGCACATAGCGCGGCGCCAGGTCGACCACCGAGCCGTCGGCATAGAAGGCATCGCAGATCACCTGAGCCGTCGGCTCCTCGTACCACGGCACCGGTCGGATCGTGCTGGCGTCGGGCACCAGGTAGACGTCGGAGTTTGTGTCGCTGGTGGCCGCGCTGTCGGCGAACTCGCCGGTCACCGTCTGCACGAAGATTGCCTCGGGCAGGCGCAGGCCGCGGTCGGTCAGGCTGTCCTTGAACTTGCTGGCGGGCAGGATCTTGCCGCGGGCAATGCCCGAGATGTCCGGCACCAGGCATTCGACCTCGGTCGCCCGGTGCCGCGTAATCCACTCGATGAGATCCGACATGGGAAGGGACCGTCGGTTGCGGGTGACGGTAGCGCTAACACCCGCTCCGGCCGACTGCAAGGCCGCACCGTTGCGGCCGCCGGTCACGTCGCCGCAATGGGACCCTCTGCCGAGGCCGCCGGCAGCACGATCTCGACCGCGGTGCCGGCGCCGGGCGTGCTGGCGATGGCGAAGGTGCCGCTCATCAGCTCGACCAGCTGCTTGGCGATCGGCAGGCCCAGACCGTGGCCCTTGGCCCTCCGCACCAGGGGGTTCGCGGCCTGGGCGAACGGCTCGATCACATGCGGCAGGTCGGCCGGATCGATGCCGACGCCGGAGTCACGCACGGTGACGGCCACGGCGCGGTCGCGCGGGCATGCCACCGAGACGGCGACCTCGCCGCCGCGCTCGGTGAACTTGATGGCATTGGAGATCAGGTTGAGCATGACCTGGGTCAGCATGCGCCGATCCCCGGCAATGGCGCACGCCGCAGAAACCGGGTCGAACGACAGCGTGACGCCGGCCGCCGACGCCATCCCCTCGGTCAGGGTGCGGCACTCGGCCAGCAGGTCGTCGACCCCGACCGGCTCGATCTCGACCGTCACCCGGCGCGCCTCGATGCGCGACAGGTCGAGGATGTCGTCGATCAACTTCAGCAGCAGTCGCCCGCTCATCAGGATCGAATCGATATAGTCGGCAACGCGATCCGGGCGCCTGGCGACCACGCCCGGATGCTGCAGCAGCTCGGCAAAGCCGATGATGGCGTTCAGCGGCGTGCGCAGTTCGTGGCTGACATTGGCGAGGAATCCGGACTTGGCCAGGCTCGCGGCCTCGGCGTCGCGCTTGGCCTGTTCCAGTTCGTAGGTGGGGCGCCGCACCGCCTGCTCCAGGTCGTCGGCCACACGCTCCAGCGCCCGGCGTGCGTCCACCCGTTCGCTGACGTCGGATTCCGTCACCACGACGCAGGCGGCACCGGTCAGCGGGTCGCGGCCGCGGCAGGCGACCATCCGGTGCCAGCGCGTGCCCTCGCGGGTGCGCACGCGGTAGTCGCCCTCGGCCTCGCCCTCGGATAGCGCGCGCGCCATCAGCGCCGCCGCCTCGCCGCGGTCGGCGAAACGTTCCATCCAGGCGTCGTCTGCGCTTTCGACCCCGCCGCCCAGTCTGCCATAGGCCTGCAACGACGCCGGATTCTGCGACAGCAGCTCGCCGGTGGCAGCGATGGTCGACACCATCAGCGGCGTATAGCGGGTGGCTTCGGACAGCCGCATCAGCTCCGGGTCGTCGCCGGCCGGCGCGCCGGAGGCCGCCGTGATCAGCACGCCCTCGCGGTCGGGCGCCAGCAGCACCGGCGCCAGCGTCAGGTGCATGGAGACGGGCTGACCCAGCGGATACAGCGTCCACACGTCCTCGATCGCGCCGCCCGGCGGTGCCGTGGCCAGCACCTGGCGCAGCCGCGCGTTGACCGTCGGCGAGTCGGACGAGAAGTCGCGGCGGACGAGTTCGTCGACGCTGTCGGCCTGCCACAGCGCGAGCGCGCGCGCATTGGCCCACCACATGCAGTGGCGGGTCACGTCGAACACCCATATCGGCGCGCCCACCAGTTCCAGGGCAGCAAGCTCGCCAGGGTCGTTGAAGCGGGCTCGGCCATCGCAGCGGTCGGCCGCCCGCATCGTCTTGAGCATCGTCAGGAAATGCCTTTGTGGCCCGGGGCCGGGCCGAATACTGCACACGGATCCGCCTGCGCCCGCGCAGCCGCCCGGCACCGGCTCGCCCCACCGGTATTCCCGGACGCCCGTCGAAGACGGCGATGCCTTCGCGTCAGGCCGCCGATTTCTAGCCGGAAAGCTGCGACCGCCGCAACCGCGATGCGCGCCCCGAGCGCGCCGCGTGCGGCGATCGCGGGTCTTGGCCTAGTCGGGGCAGGAGCCGGTCGAATACTCGCCGATCGGGCAGATGATCGCCTCGGACAGTTCCCAGTAGTTGTCGCCGTAGTCGGTGTGGCTCGATCCGTACATGCAGATCACATATTCGCCCGCCACATAGGACGACAGACTGCCGAGCAGTCCGGTGGCGCCGTCGTTGTTGGCCGCCACATAGTCGATCGACGACCCGCTGTGCAGATAGCTGCCGCTCGGCGTCCCCGGGTTGGCCGAGAAATTCGACGTATCCCAGCAGCCGAGGTCCGAGGCCGCCGCCGGGCCGGCGACCGCGAGAGCGGCCAGGCCCATTGCCAGTGTCTTCATGACGCGTCTCCCTGACGACGTAGTCGACCGGCCGTGGACATCGCGTCGCCGGCCGGACCCGGGTGCAGCCGTCGCCATGCCGGCCCCTTGCCGCGCAGGCGGCCGCACCCGGCAACAGGCTAGTCGCCAAGTGTTAATGCCGCGTTTACTTGTGGCATGCGCAGCCTTTGCCCCGATCGATCAACCGGGTGATAGCCGGTGCGCGCCCCGGCTGCGGACAGGCCGTCAGCTGCAGCCGCCGTTGGCGACGCGCGTCAGCTGGCAGATCACCACCGTGGCCAGTTGCCAGACCTTCTTGTTGTTCACCCTTACCGAATTGCCGTCCATGCACACGGCGAAGGCCTGGGTGGCGTAGTTCGGCAGGCTGGCCATCAGTTTGGCGACGCCGGCGTCGGATGTTTCGATGTAGTCGACCGTGCTGGACGCCGTGTTCTTCCACGTTCCGGCCGGCGTGCTGTTGGTCTTGATTGACTGGGTGGCCCAGCAGCCGAGGCTGCCGGCCATGGCCGGCGCGGCCTGCGCCGCAACCAAAGCCGCACAAACGAGGATTGCCTTCATCTTGCGTCTCCTGACTGCAAGCGGCGCCGCCACGAGCGCGAGCGCCCACAACGATCCTCCGGATACTCTTTGCCGTCTCGGTGCCGACGCCCCTGCAACCTCGTCATGCCCCGACGCGCATCGCGCCGAAGTTGAGACATATTCGACACCAATTCCTTTCCGGAACGTGAAGCCGCGGCCGCGGCACCACCGGGCGGTCAGATGCCGAGCGCGCTCTCAGGCGTGATACTGGTCAGGCCATGCGCCTCCGCCACGGCCGCCTGGGTCAGCTGCCGGTCGATCACGTTCAGCCCGCGCCGCAGGTGGACATTGTCGGCGAGGGCCTTGCCATAGCCCTTGTCCGCCAGCATCAGCACGAAGGGCAGCGTCGCGTTGTTCAGCGCCCGCGTGCTGGTCGCCGGCACCGCCGCGGGCATGTTGGCGACGCAGTAGTGGACGACGCCGTCGACCACATAGGTCGGGTCGCCGTGCGTGGTCGCGCGCGACGTCTCGAAGCAGCCGCCCTGGTCGATGGCGATGTCGACCATTACGGCACCCGGCCGCATGCGCCGGACCATGTCGCGCGTGACCAGCTTCGGCGCCTCCGCGCCGGGCACCAGCACCGCGCCGACGACGAGGTGGGCATTGGTGACGGCGGTTTCGATCGCGTCGACGGTGGAATACAGCGTGTTCAGGGTCGGGCCGAACTGCAGGTCGAGCGCATAGAGCCGGTCGAGGGACTTCTCGATAACCGTGACCCGCGCCTCCAGCCCCATCGCCATCCGCGCCGCATTGGTCCCGGCGACCCCGCCGCCGATGATGACGACGTCGGCGGCCGGCACGCCGGGAACGCCGCCCAGCAGCATGCCGGCCCCGCCCTGGTGGCTTTCCAGGCAGTGGGCGCCGACCTGGATCGACAGCCGGCCGGCGACCTCGCTCATCGGTGCCAGCAGCGGCAGGCCGCCGCGGGCGTCGGTGACGGTCTCGTAGGCGATGCCGACGCAGCCGCTGTCGCGCACCCGCTCGGTCAGCAGCTGGTCGGCGGCGAGGTGCAGATAGGTGAACAGCAGCTGCCCGGGCCGCAGCATCGCGATCTCGGCCGGCTGCGGCTCCTTCACCTTGACCACCATCTCGGCCTCGCCGAACACGGCGGCAGCGTCGGGCACGATCCGGGCGCCCGCGGCGGCATAGACGGAATCGGCGATGTGAATGCCGGCACCCGCCCCGGCTTGCACCAGCACCGTGTGGCCGTGGTGGACCAGTTCGCGCACGCTGGCCGGGACCAGCCCGACCCGGTTCTCCTGCGCCTTGATCTCCGTGGGGACGCCGACCTTCATTCCGATTCCTCCCGCCCGCTGCCGCAGGTCATTCCGCCTGGTTCAGGATCGACCGCAGCGTCTCTACGATCCGGTCGATCTGGGCCTTCTCGATGATCAGCGGCGGCGAGAGGGCGATGATGTCGCCGGTGGTGCGGATCAGCACGCCCTGCTCATAGGCCTTCAGGAACGCCGAGAAGGCGCGCTTGGTCGGCGCGCCGGCGATCGGCTCGAGCTCGATGCCGCCGACCAGCCCGATCGTGCGCACGTCGATGACGTTGCGGGCGTCGCGCAGCGAATGCAGGCCGTCGGCGAAATAGGACTCCAGCTCGGCGGCGCGCTGGAACAGCGCATCCTCGCGATAGAGCTCCAGCGTCGCCAGCGCGGCGGCGCAGGCCAGCGGGTGGGCGGAGTAGGTATAGCCGTGGAACAGCTCGATCGTGCCCTCCGGCGAGCCGTCGACGATGGTGTCGTAGATCTCCTGCCGGCAGGCGACCGCACCCATCGGCACCGTGCCGTTGGTCACGCCCTTGGCCATGGTGATCATGTCGGGCGTGACGCCGAAGCGCTCGGCCGCGAACGGGGCACCGAGGCGGCCGAAGCCGGTGATGACTTCGTCGAAGATCAGAAGAATGCCGTGGCGGTCGCAGATCTCGCGCAGGCGCTTGAGATAGCCGACCGGCGGAAGCAGCACGCCGGCCGACCCTGCGACCGGCTCGACGATCACCGCGGCGATGGTCGAGGCATCGTGCAGCGCCACCAGGCGCTCCAGGTCGTCGGCCAGCTCGGCGCCGTGGGCCGGTTCGCCGCGCGAGAAAGCGTTGCGCGCGAGATCGTGGGTGTGACGCAGATGATCGACCCCGGCCAGCAGCGAGCCGAAATACATCCGGTTCTTGACGATGCCGCCGACCGAGATGCCGCCGAAGCCGACGCCGTGATAGCCGCGCTCGCGGCCGATCAGCCGGGTGCGCGAGGCCTGGCCGCGGGCCCGCTGGTAGCACAGCGCGATCTTCAGCGCGCTGTCGACCGCCTCCGAGCCGGAGTTGGCGAAGAAGATGCGATTGAGTCCCTCGGGTGCCAGGTCGGCGATCCGGGTGGCTGCCTCGAACGCCATCGGGTGGCCCATCTGGAACGCCGGCGCATAGTCCATGCGGCCGGCCTGCTCCTGGATCGCCTGCACGATCTTCTGGCGGCCATGCCCGGCGTTGACGCACCACAGCCCCGCGGTGCCGTCCAGGATCTGGCGGCCGTCATGGGCGGTGTAGTGCATGTCTTTGGCGCCGACCAGCAGGCGGGGCGCCGACTTGAACTGGCGGTTGGCGGTGAAAGGCATCCAGAACGACGACAGGTCGTTGGGAATGCTCGTGGCGGCGCGTGCGTCGTCCGGTGCGACCATGGCACCATCCTCCCTCGGATCGATGATCGGTTGCCGGGCAGGATGCGCCAACCAGTGGCGGAAAAAAAGCGGGGAAAAATCCGGCGGGCCGCGGCGCGGCGGCCAGACCTGTCGGCGGCCCGTCTGCCGCGCGTGCCGCGCCGTCAGCGCGCGGCCGGCACGACCACGTGCACCGGGGTCTGGTCCTCCTCGGCCGCAGCCGGCCGCGGCGTGCCCTCGAACGAGATCGACGAGGCCGCGATCAGTGCCACGATGGCCAGCGCGATCAGCCCGACGCCGATCGGCTCGGCGGCGCCCGCGCTCCGCAGCGGCCGGTGCTCGATCGTCTCGTTGCGGTTGCGTCCGTGCTTCATGGCCCTGCCCCCTTGGCGCCGTCGGAACTGTCGTCCCGTCGAACATGGGCTGGCCGGATGGCCGGTCATGTGACTGCAGTCACGCGCCGGTCGTGCACGGCGGCCGGCGCTGTGACAGCGCGCACGGGCGCCGGAGGCTACTGGCGCGCGGTGATCAGCCGGCGCACGGCGGTCGTCGCCGGCGGCGCATCGGTGCGGAACATGCCGGCGATATCGTCGCCCAGCCGGTCCAGCACCGTCCCGCCGTCGGCGACCGCCTCCGCATCCAGCGCCGTATCGGCCGGCGGCGGTGCCTCGGCATCCGCCAGCATCTCGTCGACCAGGGCGGGGTCGACCAGGCCGTTGTCGACCAGGGCGTCCAGCGCATCCTGGTCGATCACGCCGGCGTCGATGAGATCGGCGAGCGCCTCGTCGTCGAGCAGACCGGACTCGACGAGGTCGTCGACCATGTCGTCGGTGACGACGCCGGCCTCCGCCAGGGCATCGATCTCGTCGGCATCGAGCCTGCCGTCGGCCAGCGCGTCGGCCAGCTCCTCCGGCAACGGCGGCAGCGCATCGGCCAGCGGCGTCTCCGCCGTCTCGGCCGTC
Source organism: Alphaproteobacteria bacterium (assembly GCA_041396705.1). Classification (NCBI taxonomy): domain Bacteria; kingdom Pseudomonadati; phylum Pseudomonadota; class Alphaproteobacteria; species Alphaproteobacteria bacterium. The sequence goes on along the minus strand of JAWKYB010000004.1, from coordinate 92,881 downwards.
GGGTCGTCGGCCAGCGCGGCCTCTTCGATGTCCTCGTCGAGCGGTGTCGCGGTCGGATCCGCCAGGTCCTCGTCCAGCGCGGCCAGCTCTATCGGCCCGCCCTCCTCCACCGCCGCGTCGGCAACCGCTTCCGGCGTCTCCGCCGCCGCCGCATCGATCTCGGCCGCGTCGCTCTCCGTCGTGTCGACCGCCGCATCGACGGCGGCGTCGGCAACGGCTTCCGGCGCGACGTCCGCCTCGCCCGTCGCAGCTTCGGCGATGGCGTCGGGCGCCGCCGCCACGGCTGGCGACGCCGTCTCCTCGGGCTCGGCCGCACCGCCCTCGGCGACATCCGTCGTGCGGTCGTCCGCGGCCACGACGGCCGCATCGGCGGCGGCGGCCGCGCCGGCATGTTTCGCCATCCTGGCCGGCGGCCGCAGCATCGTCGCCGCGGGCGCCGGGCAGCGGCACCTCCGGCGCCGACCCGTCGGCGACCGCGGCCGGCCCCGCGCCATCCTGCTGACCGGCGCGCCCGGGCACGGCGCCCGGTGCGGCGACGTCGCCGGCGCGTTCCGGCGCCTGGCCCGGGGCATTCAAGGCGGCGTCGCGGTCGGGTTCATAGCCGGGCGCGGCCGTCTGGCCGGCCGGCCCCGCAGGCGCCGGCGCCTGTGCGCCGGCATCGGCGACCTGGGCGCCGGACTGGCCCGCCTCGCGCGACCGCAGCGTCTCCAGGACCGAGGCCAGCGCGCCCTGCGCGTCGGCATCGTCCTGGCCGGCCGCCAGCCGGTACCACATCGCCGCCCGGGCCAGGCTCGGCGGCACGCCCTCGCCATGTTCGAACATGCGGCCGACCCAGAACTGCGCCCGCGCATCGCCCTGGTCGGCCAGCGGCCGGAACAGGTCCATCGCCCGCGCGTAGTCGCCGGCGTCGTAGGCGGCGATCGCATCGTCGATGTCGGCCAGCGCCGGGCCGGCGGCCGCGGCGCTCAGGGCCACGATCAGGGCGGTTCTGGCAACCGCGCTCAGCAGGTTCGTCTTCATGCTCATGGCTTCGCTCCCGTCGGCCGCGCGTCGGAGGGTCGAAGTCTGACTAAGGCTTAATTGCGCAAAAACTAAGGCGCCGCCCTAGGCTGCGCCCACGACACGGCGAAGGCCGAGTCGAGCCGCAGGCGGCCCGGACTGCCCGGGCTTTGATACGATTTCGAACAAGATTGGAATTGAATTTGCGCAGTCGTCAGCCGTAGATTGACCTCGGCAGTGATTCGGGGGTCTTCCTAACGGTTGTGGCGCGGGGTGGTGCGTGGCATGTACGCACGTGCGTCGCAGGAGACGGGGATGAATTCGAGGAACGAGCAGAACAGCGCGAATCATCGCAGCAACCCGGGCAATCCCGGTTCGGACGGTCAGCCGTCGCCCTCTCTTTTCTCGCGCCGCCGCATGTTGACGGCGGTCGCCGGCGCCGCCGCGGTCGGCGTGGCGGCCGGGCCCGCACGGGCGGCCATCGGCATCATGCCGACGGACGAGGTGTTCGACTGGCGGCAGGCGATGATGATCCGCCAGGCGCAGACGGTGAACACTTCGGCGTCGCGCCGCGCCGAGTATGAACTCTATTACAATCCGAACCCCAACGCGCCGGCCTTCGATGCTGCACAGAACAACGATCGGCTGATTCCGTTCACGCCCGGCGAACGTTTTCTTACGCTCGACAACCGGCGCGGCGACGTGTTCAGCGGCGTCTACTTCCGCGACGGCACCTATGTGCAGAGCGCGCTGCAGCAGATCTCCTATCTTTTTCGCGACCGGCGCAGCAACGAGGTGCGGCGCATCGACCCCAAGCTGATGGACGTGATCTACAGCGTGGTGAAGATGTTGGACACGCGCGAGCCGGTGCAGATCATCTCCGGCTACCGCACCGCGGCGACCAATGCGATGCTGGCGGAGCAGTCCAGCCGGGTGGCGCGCAACAGCTACCACATCCGGGGCATGGCCGCCGATATCCGCATTTCCGGCCGCAACACGATGGGCATCCGCTCGGCCGCGCTGAGCATGCATACCGGCGGCATCGGCATCTATCCGGGCTCCGACTTCGTGCACCTCGACACCGGCCCGTTCCGGACCTGGTAGGCCGTCAGCGGACGTCGCAAGGAAGGCCGGCTCACGCCGGCCTTTTTCATTGGTGCGGGCCGCGTTCGACGCCGCATTTCGGTGCGGTTGAATGGCGCAGACAAACAGTGCCGCGCCGGCACGCAGCGGCTTGACCTCTCCTGCGCCACTCTACAGACTATGCCCACGTCGAATTCGACCGCCGCGCCCGGCCTCGCCGGGCGCAAGGCGTTGTGCACATCAAGCAGCTGGCGCGCCAAAGCGTCGCCACAGGCAACGAGGGAGGAGCGAATGCCCACCGTATCGATGACGGTGAACGGGAAGGCCGTGTCGGCCGATGTCGAAGAACGGACGCTGCTGGTCGCCTACCTCCGCGAGGCGCTGGGCCTGACCGGCACCCACGTCGGCTGCGACACCAGCCAGTGCGGGGCCTGCGTCGTGCACGTCAACGGCGATTCCATCAAGTCGTGCACCCTGCTGGCGGTCCAGGCCGAGGGCGCGAACGTGACCACCATCGAGGGCCTGGCCAAGGACGGCGAGCTGCACCCGATGCAGAAGGCGTTCCGCGAGAACCATGGCCTGCAGTGCGGCTTCTGCACCCCCGGCATGGTGATGAGCGCGGTCGACCTGCTGCAGAAGAAGAACAACCCCAGCGAGCACGACATCCGTGAGTGGCTGGAGGGCAACATCTGCCGCTGCACCGGCTACCACAATATCGTCAAGGCGATCCAGCAGGCGGCTGGAGGCATGTGATGACAGCCCAAGGCATCGGCGCGCGGGTCGCGCGCCTTGAAGATCCGCGGTTCCTCACCGGCCGCGGCAACTATGTCGACGACGTCAACCGGCCGGGCCAGACCTATGCCTGGATCCTGCGCTCGCCGCACGCGCATGCGCGGATCGCGCGCATCGACACCGCCGCGGCCAAGGCCATGCCGGGCGTCGTCGCGATCTTCACCGGCGACGACATGGAGGTCGGCAGCCTGCCGTGCGGCTGGCAGATCCACAACAAGGACGGCAGCCCGATGGCGGAGCCGCCGCACCCGCCGCTGGCCAAGGGCAAGGTGCGCCATGTCGGCGACCAGGTCGCGGTCGCCATCGCCGAGACCAAGGCGCAGGCGCGCGACGCCGCCGAGGCGATCGTGGTCGACTACGAGGTCTTGCCCGCCGCGGTGACGATGGACCAGGCGCTGGCCTCCGGCGCGCCGCTGGTGCACGACGAGGCCGCCGGCAACCTCTGCTACGACTGGGAACTCGGCGACAAGGCCGCGGCCGACGCCGCGTTCGCCGGGGCGGCGCGCGTGGTCAAGTTCGACCTGGTGCAGAACCGTCTGATTCCGAACGCGATGGAGCCGCGAGCGGCCGTCGGCGACTACGAGCCGGCCAGCGGGAAGTACACGCTCTACACCACCAGCCAGAACCCGCACGTGATCCGGCTGCTGATGGGCGCCTTCGTACTGTCGATCCCGGAGCACAAGCTGCGGGTGGTGGCACCGGACGTCGGTGGCGGCTTCGGCTCGAAGATCTATCACTATGCCGAGGAGGCGATCGCCACCTGGGCCGCGGGCAAGATCAAGCGCCCGGTGAAGTGGACCGCCGAACGCAGCGAGAGCTTCCTCACCGACGCCCACGGCCGCGACCACATCACCCACGCCGAGCTGGCGATGGACGGCGACGGCAACTTCCTCGGGCTCAAGGTCGCGACCAAGGCCAACATGGGCGCCTATCTGTCGACCTTCGCGCCGTGCATCCCGACCTATCTCTACGCCACGCTGCTGGCCGGCGTGTACAAGACCCCGGTCGTCCATGTCGAGGTGAAGGCGATCTTCACCAACACCGTGCCCGTCGACGCCTATCGCGGTGCCGGCCGGCCGGAGGCGAGCTACCTGCTCGAGCGGCTGGTGACCGAGGCGGCCAAGCAGTCGGGCATCGACCAGGTCGAGCTGCGACGCCGCAACATGATCAAGCCGGACCAGTTCCCCTACCAGACCCCGGTGGCGCTGCAGTACGACGTCGGCAACTATCCGGCAGTGCTGGACGCCGGCCTCAAGGCGGCCGACTGGAGCGGCTTCGCCGCCCGGCGCAGCGCGTCGGAGGCAAAGGGCAAGCGGCGCGGCATCGGGCTTTCGACCTACATCGAGGCCTGCGGCATCGCACCATCGGCGGTGGTCGGCTCGCTCGGCGCCCGTGCCGGGCTTTACGAGTCGGCGACCGTGCGCGTGAACCCGACCGGCTCGGTCGTGGTGCACACCGGCCTGCACAGCCACGGCCAGGGCCACGAGACCGTGTTCGCCCAGATCGTGCACGAGATGCTGGGCGTCGACCTCGACCAGGTTGCCATCGTCCATGGCGACACCGACGAGGTGCAGTTCGGCATGGGCACCTATGGCTCGCGCTCGGCGCCGGTCGGCGGCGCGGCGCTGGTCAAGGCGCTGGAAAAGGTCGTCGACAAGGCGAAGAAGATCGCCGCTCACCTGATGGAGGCGTCAACCGCCGACATCGAGTTCAAGGACGGCAACTTCACCATCGCCGGCACCGACAAGTCGGTGCCGTTCGGCCAGGTCGCGCTGACCGCCTATGTGCCGCACAACTACCCGATCACCGAGCTCGAGCCCGGGCTGGAGGAGAAGGCGTTCTACGACCCGCTCAACTTCTCCTATCCGATGGGCTGCCACGTCTGCGAGGTCGAGGTCGACCCCGACACCGGCAAGGTCGACGTGGTGTCGTTCACCACGGTCGACGACGTCGGCCGGGTGCTGAACCCGATGATCGTCGAGGGCCAGGTCCATGGCGGGCTGGCGCAGGGCATCGGCCAGGCGCTGCTCGAGCAGTGCGTCTACGACGCCGACGGGCAGCTGGTGACCGGGTCATACATGGATTACACCATGCCGCGCGCGGACGACGTGCCGTCGTACAAGACCGCGAACATGGAAATCCTTGGCGCCTCGAACCCACTCGAGGTCAAGGGCGTCGGCGAGACCGGCGCCATCGGCTCGCCGCCCGCGGTCATCAACGCGGTGCTGGATGCGCTGGCGCCGCTCGGCGTCACCAAGATCGAAATGCCGGCGACCCCGCTCAAGGTCTGGCAGGCCATCCAGGCCGCCCGGATCCCGGCGGCGGCCGAGTAAGGGAGGACATTCGACAATGTACAACTTCGCATATCATCGGCCGTCCTCGCTTGCGGAAGCGGCGTCGGCGATTTCCGGCGCGTCGGACGGCAAGCTGCTGGCAGGCGGCATGACGCTGATCCCGACCATGAAGCAGCGGCTGGCCGAGCCGTCCGATCTGGTCGACCTGGGCGCGATCCGCGACCTGGCCGGTATCAGCGCATCCGGCGACGGACTGAAGATCGGGGCGATGACCACCCACGCGGCGGTCGCCGCCTCGGCCGACGTCAAGGCGGCCATCCCGGCGCTCGCAAGCCTGGCCGACGGCATCGGCGACCCGCAGGTTCGCAACCGCGGCACCATCGGCGGATCGATCGCCAACAACGACCCGGCCGCCGACTACCCGGGTGCGGTGCTGGCGCTGAACGCGACCGTGCACACCAACAAGCGCACGATCGCGGCCGACGCCTTCTTCACCGGCATGTTCGAGACGGCGCTGGAAGACGGCGAGATCATCACCGCGGTCACCTTTCCGAAGCCGGCGAAAGCGGCCTACGTCAAGTTCCCCAACCCGGCGTCGCGCTATGCGCTGGTCGGCGTGTTCGTCGCGCAGACCGGCGGCGGCGTGCGGGTGGCGGTGACCGGAGCGGCGCCCTGCGCCTATCGGGCGAGCGAGCTGGAAGCGGCGCTGGCCGGCAGCTTTTCGGCGGCGGCCCTCGACGGCGTCACGATCGACGCCGGTGGCCTGAACGGCGACATTCACGCCACGCCGGAATATCGCGCACACCTGATCAAGGTGCTGGCGAAGCGCGCGGTCGCCGCCGCCGGCTGACAGGCGGCGTCAACGCCGGAATGCGACATCGGGCCGGGAGCTGTTCCCGGCCCGATGTGTTTCCGGGCCGCGTCGCTGCAGCGCCGCGGCCCATTGTCCCCCCAACGCGCCGGATCGGGCTTGCAGGCGATCAGGGCCAGTAGGGGCTGACGCCGTAATGCTGATGCACCCGGCTTTCCCATTCCCGGTTGGACCACACCTCGTCGTCGGTCGCATAGACCGGCGCGGTCTTGACCTGGTCGGCCGTCACGTTCGCGATGTAGCCGTTCAGCCGGGTGTCGTAGCGCAGGGTCGCCCACGGCAGCGGGTACTCCTCCTCGCCGAAGCCCAGGAAGCCCCCGAACGTCATCACCGCATAGGTCACCTTGCCCGACGTCTTCTCGATCATCACCCGATCGATCTTCCCGATCTTTTCGCCGTCGGGCCCATAGACGTCGGTGCCTTCGACCTGATCGGACGAAATCTGCGTGCCGATATTCGCCATAATGCTTTCCTCCATGGCTGCGATACCGCTGAAACACGCGCAGGCCGCGCACCGTTCCCTCCGTGCGACGGCGCGACAGCTGTGTGGCGGCGATGTAATCGACTACCCATGTGCAGCATGGAAGGAGCGCAGGCGGCGTGACCAGGATCGCACCCGACGACGATCAGGCGGTGGCACGGATGCTCGGGGTCGGCCGGTCCTCGGCGCGGCGCCGGGCGTTGCGATGGACAGTGGCGGTGCTGGCGCTTGGCGCGCTCGCCGCCGGCGTGACCTACTGGCTGCGCGGCGCGGCCAACCCGGCGCTGGACTACCGCACCGAGGCCGTGCGCCAGGACGACCTCGTCGTCACCGTCACCGCCACCGGCACGCTGCAGCCGCGCAACCAGGTCGACGTCGGCAGCGAGATATCGGGCCGGGTCAGCCGGGTGCTGGTCGACTACAACGACACCGTCGGCGCCGGCCAGGTGCTGGCCGAGCTCAACACCGAGCAACTCGACGCCCAGGTGCTGAAGTCGGAAGCGGCGCTGGCCTCCGCGCAGGCGACCGTCCGCGAGGCGGAGGCGACGCTGGCCGAGATGCGCGCCAACGCCAGCCGGATGGAGACGCTGGCCCAGCGCAACATCGCCTCCACGCAGGAACTGGACGCCGCGCGCGCGGCCGCGGCGCGGGCCGAGGCCTCCGTCGCCATCGCCCGTGCCCAGGTCAGCCTGGCCGAGGCCGCGCTCGAGCTCGACATCGCCAACCGCGGCAAGGCGGTGATCCGCTCGCCCATCGACGGGCTGGTGATCTCGCGAGCGGTGGAGGTCGGGCAGACCGTGGTCGCCTCGCTGCAGGCGCCGGTGCTGTTCACCCTGGCCGAGGACCTGGCCAAGATGGAACTGCATCTCGACGTCGACGAGGCCGACATCGGTCAGGTGCTGGAGGGCCAGTCGGCCACGTTCGGCGTCGACGCCTATCCCAACCGGCGCTTCGATGCGACCCTGACTTCGGTTCGCTTCGCGCCGCAGACCATCCAGGGTGTCGTCACCTACGAGGCGCTGCTCTCGGTCGACAATCCGGACCTGCTGCTGCGGCCGGGCATGACCGCCACAGCCGACATCGCCACCACAACCCGGCCGGCTGCCGTGCTGATCCCGAACGGTGCCCTGCGCTTCACTCCGCCGGAGCCGATCGACGCGCAGGCCGTGCCGGCGACGGCGGCGGACGAGCGTGTTGTCTGGGCCCTCGACGGCGGCACGGCGGCGCCGCTGGTTGTGCGCGTCGGCATCAGCGACGGGCTGTGGACCGAGGTGCTGGACGGGCCGGTCGAGCCGGGCGATCCGCTGATCGTGGATATCGTCAGGCCCGAGTGATGGCGGATGCGCGCCAACCGCTGGTCCGCCTGAGCGGCGTCACCAAGGTCTACGGAGCCGGCCACACCGCGATCAACGCGCTGGCCGGGGTCGACCTGACCATCGAGCGCGGCGAGTTCGTCGCGGTCATGGGACCCAGCGGGTCGGGCAAGTCGACCTGCCTGAACCTGCTCGGCTGCCTCGACACCCCGACTGCGGGCGACTACCAGTTCCGCGGCGTCGCGGTCGGCGAGCTCAGCCGCGACCAGCGCGCCCTGCTGCGCCGCTTCTTCCTCGGCTTCGTGTTCCAGGGCTTCAATCTGCTCAAGCGCACCTCGGCCCTGGAGAATGTGGAGCTGCCCCTGCTCTACCGCGGCATGGGCCGGCGCGAGCGCCGCGTCCTCGCCTATCGCGCGCTGGAGGCGGTCGGCCTCGCCGACCGCGGCAATGCGACCGCGTCGGAGCTTTCCGGCGGCCAGCAGCAGCGCGTCGCCATCGCCCGCGCCATCGCCACCGAGCCCGACCTGCTGCTGGCCGACGAGCCGACCGGCAACCTGGACAGCGCGCGCAGCCGCGAGATCATGGAACTCCTGCAGGCGTTCAACCGCGACCAGGGCATCACCATCGTCATGGTCACCCACGAGGCCGACATGGCCGCCTATGCAGGCCGCCAGATCCGGTTCCTCGACGGGCTGATCGCCAGCGACGAAGCCACGGGCGCCACCTGATGCTGTTCAACGCGATCATGCTGGCCCTGCGCGAGATCCGGCGCAACGTGCTGCGCTCGACACTGACCATGCTGGGCATCGTGATCGGCGTCGCCTCGGTGGTGGCGCTGGTGACGCTCGGCGGCGGCGCCACCGCCAGCGTCACCGCCGACATCGCCAACCTGGGCCGCAATCTGGTCGTCGTCACGCCGGGCGCCGCCCGCGCGCCGGGGCAGCCCGCGGCCGCAATTCCGTTCCGCGAGGAGGACGCACGGGCGATGGCGCGGGAGGTTCCCGGCATCGCCGGGATCGCCGCCGTGTCGATGAGCAGCGAATTGGCCGTGGTCGCCAACCGCAACTGGACCACGACGGTGATCGGCACCGACACCGGCTATTTCGACGTGCGCATCTGGCCGACCGAGATCGGCCGTCCGTTCGATGCGACCGAGGTGCGCGCCGGCAAGTCGCTGTGCGTGATCGGCCGGACCATCAGGCGCGAGCTGTTCGGCCGCCAGGATCCGCTCGGCGCCCAGGTGCGCATCGGGCGGATGTCGTGCCAGGTCGTCGGCGTACTGAGCGCGAAGGGCCAGTCCACCTTCGGCCAGGACCAGGATGACCTGATCCTGATGCCGCTGACCACCTTCCAGCGGCGCATCTCCGGCAACCAGGACATCAACGTGATCCTGATCTCGGCGGCCACGGCGGAGGCGACCGGCGCCGTGGTCGAGCGCGCCACGGCGCTGCTGCGCGAACGCCGCCACCTGCTTGCCAACGAGGCCAACGACTTCCAGGTGCAGGACATCGAGGAGATCAGCAAGACCGTGGAGCAGGTCACCGGTGTGCTGACAGCGCTGCTCGGTGCGATCGCGGCGATCAGCCTGCTGGTCGGCGGCATCGGCATCATGAACATCATGCTGGTGTCGGTGACCGAGCGGACCCGCGAGATCGGCACCCGGCTGGCGATCGGCGCGCTGGAGCGCGAGGTGCTGGCGCAATTCCTGATCGAGTCCGCCGCGCTGTCGTCGATCGGCGGGCTGGCCGGTGCCGCGCTCGGGCTCGGCGGGTCCTACCTCGGCGCAAGGCCGCTCGGCATTCCCTTCGTCTTCGAACCGACCATCGTCATCGTCGCGCTGCTGTTCGCCGCCCTGGTCGGCATCGCCTTCGGCTACCTGCCGGCGCGCCGGGCCGCGCGCATGGACCCGATCGAGGCGCTGCGCCACGAATGACGCGCACCGGCGCTTTCCTTTTGGCCGCGGCTATATTACCTCCACCGCATCGGCCGCGCGCAACGCGGTGCCGATCGGCGTGTCCCATGAACAATCACAGCGCGAGGGAGAATCCATGACGATCCAGGTTGGTGACAAGGTGCCGGCGGCGACCTTCAAGGTGAAGGGGCCGGACGGCCTGATGGACGTCTCGAGCGACGAGCTTTTCGGCGGCAAGACGATCGCCCTGTTCTCGGTGCCCGGCGCATACACGCCGACCTGCACCGCCAAGCACGTGCCGAGCTATCGCGACAATGCCGACGCGCTGAAGGCCAAGGGCGTGGACGAGATCATCTGCATTTCGGTCAACGACCCGTTCGTCATGGCCGCCTGGGGCGATTCCCTGCATGCCGAAGGCAAGGTGCGCATGGTCGGCGACTGGAACGCCAGCTTCACCAAGGCGCTTGGCCTGGAATTCGATGCCAGCGGCGCCGGCCTCGGCGCGCGCGGCAAGCGCTTCTCCATGCTGGTCAAGGACGGCAAGGTCGCCAGCCTGCATGTCGAGGAAGCGCCCGGCGAGATGGCCGTTTCCGATGCGGGGACGATGCTGAACGACCTCTGACGATCGCCGCGTCCGCATCAAAATAAAGGGGGCCGCGAGGCCCCCTTCGTTTTTCCTGCGCGCCGGCGGCCGCGCGCTATTCGACGAAGCAGTTGCGCAACGCGCTGCGCAGGGAGCGGGCGGAGCCGATCAGCGTGTAGTTCACCGTCTCGGAATTCAGCCGCACCTGCATCTCGAGGCCGACGATCAGTTCGCGCACCAGCGGGGCGGTGGCCGGGCCCTGCGGCGCGCCGCCGGCACCCATGGCCATGTCGACCCTGAACCAGCGCACGTTGTCGATGATGACATCGGCGGTCATCGTCGCGCCGGTCGGATAGGGATAGCCGGTCAGGTAGATGAACGGCGTCTGGTTGTCGTAGCAGTACAGCCCGACACCGTAGGTCGCGCCCGCGCGTCGCGTCTCGACCTGGGCCGCGGTCGCGCCAGTCACGCCCGCCTTGACGAACCAGGCTGCCTGCGCGCTCGCCGCGCTGGCCAGCAGGATGAACAGGGCACCGATCAGGATACGCATGGCTTTCCTCGCTGAGGGGGGTTCGACCGTCCGCCGGGCGCCATCATAGGCGATTCGGCGGCAGTGTCCTCATTGCACCGCATTCAGGGCCGGCCTTTCGGGCGAAATTATGGGATCAGCCATAGGTCTCTGCGGTATCCATGAATGCGATGGTGCTCGGCAGATCGACGATGCCGGCATCGGAGCCGAGCCCGGTGGCCACCAGCGCGCTCGCTGCGGTGCCCAGCCGGCAGGCGCGCTCGGGCTCCCAGCCCTGGGCCAAGCCAGCAATGAAACCGGCGCAATAGGCATCGCCGCAGCCGGTGGTGTCGGACACCTTGACCTTGAATGCGGGCATCTGCTCCGCCTTCGCCGGCGTGACGTAGTAGGAGCCGTTGGCGCCCCACTTGAAGACGCAGGCCGACGCGCCGAGGTCGAGGAAGAACGCCGCGATCGCGGCCGGATCGTCGAGGCCGGAAATGAACGCCGCTTCCTCCATCGACGGCATGAAATAATCGACATGGGGCAGGCACTGCTTCAGCAGCTCGAAGGTGCCGGCGTTCGGCGCGATCAGGTCGAACGTCACCGTGGTGCCGCGCTCCTTCGCCGCGCGCAGCAGGGCGGCGGTCGGAAAACCGTCCATCATCTGCAGCAGCCCGGTGCCGCCCATGTGCAGGAACGGGCCGTCGCAGACCCGGTCGTAGTCCTCCGCGGTCACCCGCAGGTGGTCGGAGGCGCCGCGCACGTGCAGCGCCGGCCGGTCGCCGTTCGGCCGCACGTTCAGGATCGTCGCCGAGGTCGGCGCGGCGTCGGTGCGCTGCATCGCCGACACGTCGATGCCGTGGCGGCGACAGGTATCGATGACGAAGTCGCCCTTCTCGTCATTGCCGACCGCGCCGACCGCCAGCGCCCGCAGGCCAAGCTTGGCGCAGTCGACCACCGTGCCACCAGCGGTGCCGGCCACGGTCAGCCGGATCTCTTCGATGAAGGCGACGTTGCCGCCGTCGGGTATCCGCTCGACCGGCCGGCCCAGCACATCGAGGATCATCAGGCCGACGACCGCGACGTCGTGACTCATGGGTGGCGCTTCCTGCTTATCTGTTCGTTCCGGGACGGGGACAGCGCGGGGGAGGGCTCGGCGGGCGGGTGCGGTAGGGGCAGGTGGGAAGCCGCATGACGGACCGCAATGCGGCTTCCCAGGGCGTTGGGCCGCGCGGCCTATTCGGCGGCGATGCGCCCGGCAAGCGCCTCGCTGGGCGGCGCCTTGTGGAAGCTGCCGTCCTTCATGATGGCCAGCAGGTTGTCCTTGTCACGCAGGATGCCGACATTCTGCGCCGGATTGCCGTCGACCAGCAGGATGTCGGCCAGGTAGCCGGTCTTGATCTGGCCCAGCTCGTCGCCTTTCATCATGATCTCGCCGCCCAGCTTGGTCGCCGAATGGATCGCCTCGAGCGGCGTGTAGCCCAGCATGTCGACGAAATACTCGAGGTCGCGCGCATTGGCGCCGACCGGATTCCAGGCGAAGCCGTAGTCGCCGCCCGGCAGCACCCGCACGCCGCGGCGCTTCAGCTCCTTCATCACCGGGATGGCGTGCTCCAGCTCGCGCTTGAGCCCGAGCTGCTCGCCGATCTCCGGCGTGATGCCCCAGCCGCCGGCCTCGTAGAGGGTGGTATAGGTGACGCCCAGCGTGGGGGCGACGAAGATGCGATCCTTCTGCGCCACCATCATGTCGATCGCTTCCTCGTCGGCGAAGGTCGCGTGATAGATGATCTCGCAGCCGTGGCGCAGGCTCATCTTCACGGACTCGGCACTGCGCGCATGGGTCGCGGTGCGCTTGTCGCGCGAGCGCGCGACCTCGCACACGGCCGCCACCTCGTCGTCGTTCATCACCGTCTGCTGTGCCCGGGCATAGGGCACGAACTCGTCGCCCGACGGGTTGATCTTCAGTGTGTCGACCCCCTCGCGGCACATCTCGCGCGCGCAGCGGCGGAATTCGTCGGCCCCGTCGCAGATGATGGCGAAGGTGTCGCGGTGCAGGTGATACAGGCGCACATCGCCCAGGCCGCCGCTGACCGTCAGCTCCGGGCTCGCCGCCAACATGCGCGGGCCGGGAATGTCGCCGGCATTGATCGCGTTGCGGATGACGATATCGAGGCGCGGTTTCGCCGCGGCAGCGCAGTTCAGCGACGTGAAGCCCTGGTCGAGCATGATCCTGACGTGCTTCATCGCCAACAGCGTGTGCTCTTCCGGCGGGATGTCGCCCAGCGAGTGCAGGTCGGCGGTGTTGCCGAAGCTGGGGTGGGCGTGGGCCTCGACCAGGCCCGGCATCAGCGTCGCGCCGCCGCCGTCGACGATGCTGGCATTGTCGTGATCGACCCGCTCGTTCGCCTTGGCGACCGCCTTGATGCGGTTGCCCTGCACCAGCACCTGGCCGGCGAACGGTTCGGCGCCGGAACCGTCGATGATGGAAACGTTGGTGAAAAGCGTCTGCGGCATGTCTGTCCCTCCCCACGAGAGACCGCCGGTGTCGCGCAACGGTGTACCCGGCGGCCCGCCCTGGTTATCCGTGCTGGCTTTCTAGATAGGCAGAGTAAAGTTCGGCCGAACCTAGGGCAAGCAGGATCACCACGCCCAGGATGACGAGCACGATGATCCCGGTCTTGATCACGCCGCGCAGTTTCCGGCCCGGCTGCGCCATCGGCACCATGTTGAATGCCAGCCCGCCCAGGATCACCAGCCCGGCGCCGACCGAATAGAGCGGCTCGATGTTCGGCTGGAAGATCATCACCAGCGCCGCGCCGCACAGCAGGATGATCGCCCGCACGATGGCGCGGGCGTGCCCGACCTTCATCCCGCCCTCGACCCCGCCGAACACGGCGATCGCGTTCAGACGCCGGTCGAAGGCCGGCGCCAGCACCAGGAACACTGCGGCGAGCAGGGCGACGATCGCCGACACGACGACGCGCGTGTCGCCGAAGGCGACCAGCGCCTCGTTCGACGCGACGATCTCGTCGAAATGCGCGCGCAGCGGCTCCAGCCCGCTCAACCCGGGCAGCGGCGGCTCCAGCCGGTCGCGCCCGCGCATCTCCTCCACCTTTGCGGAGAGCTCGACGATGGCCTCATCCATGCTGGCGACGATCGTCGCGGTTTCGTCGTCCATCGAGCCGGCGCGCAAGAGCGTGGTCAGCTCGGTCAGCGTGTCGACGACCTTGGCGACGTCGCGCTTCTTGTACTCGGTCTCGCCGGCCAGCGACTGCGCCTGGTCGATCAGGGCGGCCGCCTCGCGCGGGCTCTCGTCGACGAACCAGCGCTCCGGCGCCGGCACCAGCATCGAGATCACCGCCAGCAGCAGCACCCAGCCGGCAATGCGGCTGGCCCGCGACACCGGCACGTCGGAGGCCCGCACGACGTCCGGCTCGTGCATCTGCGCATCGGCGTCGAAGGCCGGGTTGTGAGCGTGGCTGGTCATTGCGAGAACACCCGTGCGCCGTTGGCGTCGAACACGTGCAGCTGGCCCGGGCGGATGCGCACCCGGATGGCGTCGCCGGGGCTGACCGGCACCAGGTGGTCGAACACGACCCGCACGTCGGTCGTGCCGCGCACGGCGTGCACCAGCGTCTCCGCACCCATCGGCTCGACCAGGTCGATCTCGGCGCCCAGCGTCTCGTTCGAGCTTTCGCCGGTCGGCTCGAAGGCGCGCGGCCGGATGCCCAGCGTCACCGCCCGGCTGTCGGCCAGACGTTCCACCGCGGGGTCGACCGGCGCTTCGAATTCCTGGTCCATCAGCCGGAAGCGCGCACGACCGGCCTGGTAGTGCAGGATCTCGGCCGGCAGCAGGTTCATCTGCGGCGTGCCGATGAAACCGGCGACGAACAGGTTGTTCGGCCGCGCGAAGATGCCGTGCGGGCTGTCGACCTGCTCGATGATGCCGTCGCGCATCACGGCGATGCGGTCCGCCATGGTCAGCGCCTCGATCTGGTCGTGGGTGACGATAACGGTCGCCTTCTCCAGGCCGCTCAGCACCTCCTTGATCTGGCCGCGCATGGTCTGGCGCAGCTGGATGTCGAGGCGCGACAGCGGCTCGTCGAACAGGAAGCAGGTCGGGTCGCGCACGATGGCGCGACCCACGGCAACTCGCTGCTTCTCGCCCTCGGCGATGCGCCCGGGAATCCGGTCCATCACCGCCTCCAGCTGCAGCACGCGCGCGACCCGTTCCACCCGCGCCCGGACCTCGGCGCCGCTCAGCTTCTCCGCGTGCAGCGGATAGGCCAGGTTCTCCGCCACGGTCAGGCTGGGATAGAGCGCGTAGAACTGGAACACCATGGCGATGTCGCGCTCGGCCGGCGACAGCGCGTTGACCCGCTTGCCGGCGATGTAGACATCGCCGTCGGTGACCGACTCCAGCCCGGCGATCATGCGCAGCGTGGTGGTCTTGCCGCAGCCGGACGGGCCGAGCAGGCACAGCACCTCGCCCGCAGCCACCTCGAGGTTGGCCTTGTTGACCGCGACCAGGTCGCCGTAGCGCTTGGTCAGGTCGGTGAGCTTGATGTCGGACATCGGGCCTACTTCTTGATCGTGCCGAAGGTGACGCCGCGCAACAGCTGGTTCTGCAGCACGAAGGTGACGACCAGCACCGGGATCAGGAACAGCGTGACGATGGCGGCGAGCAGGCCGTAGTCGGCGCCGACCTCGCCGCCCAGCGTGCGCACCATCGCCGGCGGGATCGTCCGGGTCTCGTTGCTGGTCAGCAGCAGGGCGAAGAACAGCTCGTTCCAGGTGAGGATCAACCCGAACACGGCCGTCGCCGCCATGCCGGCCTTCACCTGCGGCAGGCAGATCTTGAAGAACACCCGCGTCTCGCTGCTGCCGTCCATCCGCGCGGCATCCTCCACGTCGGGCGACAGCTCCTCGAAGAAGCTCTTCATCATCCACACGGTGAAGGCCAGGTTGAAGGCGGTATAGAGCGCGATGATGCCGGGGTAGCCGCCGGCCAGCCCGGTCACCTGGAACATGATGAAGATCGGGATGGTGACCACGATCGGCGGCAGCATGCGCGTGGTCAGGAT
Organism: Alphaproteobacteria bacterium; assembly: GCA_041396705.1. NCBI lineage: Bacteria > Pseudomonadati > Pseudomonadota > Alphaproteobacteria > Alphaproteobacteria bacterium. The sequence continues at coordinate 76,958 of JAWKYB010000004.1, read as the reverse complement.
GATGAACATGTAGGTGTCGTTGCCGCGCAGCGGGAAGCGGGCGAAGCCGTAGGCCGCCAGCGTGCCGATCACCAGCGCCAGGATCACCGAGATGCCGGCGATACCGATCGAGTTGGCGAAGTAGAGCGGGAAATCGGTCTCGGTCGCCGAGGCCGCGCCCTCGCCGGCCTGGATGATGTTGGCGCGGACGAACACGTTCTCGAAGTTGGTCCACGTCGGGTCGAACGAAAAGACCGAGTCCAGGAAGCTGCCGAAGCTGCTGGCGCTGACGCCCAGGATGTCGTTGCGGCCCTGGAAGGCGTACATGATGATGATCAGCACCGGCAGGAAGTACAGCAGGCTGACGAAGCCGGCGGCGACGGTGCGGCCCCAGCCGGCATGGCCGATCGGTTTGCGGTTCCTGGCCATGCTATTGCTCCTGCTCGCGCTGCTTGACCATGAACAGGTACAGGTTGGTCAGCACGATGACGATGAACAGGATGATGTAGGCGATCGCCGAGGACTCGCCGGTACGGAAATCCTGGAAGCTGACCCGGTAGAGATAATGCACGATCACCTTGGTCGCCGTGCCCGGCCCGCCGTCGGTGACGATGTAGACGGTGTCGAACAGCTTGAACGTCTCGATCGTTCGGAACAGCAGCGCCAGCAGCAGCAGGCTGCGGACATAGGGGAAGGTGATGGTCATGAAGCGGCGGAACGGCGAGGCGCGGTCGATCTGGCTCGCCTCGTAGAGGTACTTCGGCACGCTGACCAGCCCCGCCAGCACCAGCAGCATGACGAAGGGCGACCACATCCAGGCGTCGGCCAGCACGATGCCGATGATCGCGCCCAGCGGATCGCCGAGGATGTTCGGCGGCGTGCCCTGGAACACCTGGATCAGCTTGCTGATCAGGCCGAAATCCGGGTTGTAGAACAGCTTGAAGAAAACGCCGACCGCCACGTAGGACAGCATCATCGGCGCCAGCACCAGCATCAGCAGGATGCGCCGGCCCGGGAAGATCGGCTGGAACAGCATCGCCATGAAAAAGCCGACGATCATCTGCAGCCCGACCGAACCGAACACGATCAGTGCCGTGGTCTGCAGGCTTTCCCAGATCGCCGGGTCGGTCAGCGCCTTGGCGTAGTTGTCGAGCCAGACGAACTCCGGCAGGTCCTGGCGGGTCAGCCGGTAGTTGTAGAAGCTGAGGCCGAACGACCACATCAGCGGGAAGATGTTCATCACGAACAGGGTCACCAGCGCCGGCGTCACCAGCAAAGGCCCTCTGTTCCGGTCGACGAACGAGCGGCGACGCCCGGCGGCCGCCGTCCCCCCCGTGTCCGCGGGCCCCGACAGGGCCGTTGCTTCGCTTGCCTGCGTCACTTCCCCAACTGCTCCCCGGCGCCGCTGCCTGCCGCGCCGAATGTGCCTGCCGCCGCGGCCGTCTCTCAAAAAAACGCGGCGCCGGACCTGCCGGCGCCGCGCCTTGGTTCAGGTGCGATCAGTTGCACTCAGCGGAGTCGGGCGCCACGATGCGGCCGGCCTCGGAGAGGACCTCCTGCTGCTGGGCCGCGACCAGGTCCAGCGCTTCCTTGGCGCCGATCTGGCCGGTGATGGCCCGGTCGAACTGGTCCTGCTGGTAGGTCAGCAGCTCGAAGAACTCCGGAATGTGCCAGACGTCACGCTGCCACTCCATCATCTCCACATGGGCGCGGTTGAACGGCCCGAGGTCGTTGTAGCCGTCCTTCTGCATGATCGAGACCCGGCCCGACTGGCCGCCGGCCGCGGTGAACGCCCATTGCACGTCGTCGCTGAGCCAGAACTTGATGAAGTTCACGGCTTCCTCGATCTCGACGTCGGTGCTCCAGGTGGTGACCACGAACGGCTGGCCGCCCTGGTTGCCGAAGCGCGAGATGCTGCCGTCGTCCAGCCGCAGGCCCGGGGCCGGCGCGAAGCCCGAGACCTCGGACACCTTGCTGGTCGCCGGGTCCATGACCGGGGCGCCGAGGCCGACCCAGTTGATCTCCGACGCCACCTTGCCCTGCGCATAGAGGTCGTTGAGGACGAAGATGTCCATCTGGCCGGTGTGCACGGCGGCCGGCATGTACTGCAGCAGGTCGAGATAGTGCTCGAACGCCTCGACGGCGATGTCGGAGTTGACCACGCCCTCGGCCTGGGCGCACGGCTGGCCGGACTCGTTCCAGATGCTGCCGCCGTACTGCCAGATGAAGGCATTGATGGCCATCGACGAGAAGTCGTAGCCCTTGCCCGCCTGGTAGCCGATGCCGGCGAAGTCCTCGGTCAGCGTCTCGCCGGCCAGGGTCTCGCCCGCCGAGCGCTGGAAGAACTCGCCGATGTCGGCATACTTGTCCCAGTCGACGTCTTCCCAGTCCTCATAGGTGCACGGCAGGTTGTAGCCGTACTCTTCCTGGAACGCCGCGCCCTCTTCCTCGTTGCAGAACAGGTCGGTGCGATAATAGGTGATGTAGGTATCCGGGAACTGCGGGAACCCGTAGTAGTGCGCGTCCGGATGCGGGAAGGGGTGCTCGCGGATCTGGTCCGGGGTCAAGTAGGGATAGGCCGAATAGGCCGAGACCAGGGCCGGGTGCAGGTCGGCGACCAGGGCCGACAGCTCCGGATCCGCCAGGATCTCCTGGGTCATCTCGCGGTAGTAGCCGCCCTCGATGAACGCGCCCAGCCACTGGCTGTCGGTGATCACCATGTTGTACTTCTGCTCGCCAGAGGTCAGCGAGGCGGCGACACGCTCGTAGAACGTCGGCCACGGAATGAAATCGAGCTCGACCGTGACGTTGCGGCCCGACGGCGACACGTAGTTGGCGTTCGCATATTCCTGCAGGAAGCGGGTCGGCGGCCAGTCCGGCGCGGCCATCACCAGCTTGACCGAGTCCTGCGCGGAAACGGGCGCGACGAACGCGGACGCGACCAGTGCGACCGCCGCCGTTCCACCCAGCGCAGACGTCATTGCCAAAATTCGCTTCATCGTGGTCTTTCCTCCCTCGCTTTTCAGCTCTTGCCGCCCTGTCCGGCGACTTTCCTGCCAGACACCGACCCGTCGCTTTCTTTTCCGCGACCGAGTCAGCGTATCGCAGTTCCCGTTTGCTGCGCAAACACATGCGTATGGCTGGGTTCGAACTCCAGCCGCACTTCGGTACCGACCGGATAGGCCAGCGCCTCCTCTTCGGGCAGCACGATTTTGAACACCGTGTCCGCTGCCTGCATATCGAGCACCGTGACGTCGCCCAGCGGTTCGGTCAGGTGCACCTTTGCCGAAAAATTGGGCCCGCGCGGGTCGCCGCTGACCGGTTTCAGGTCATGCGGCCGGATGCCGAACCAGACCGCCTCGCCCTGCGCGAAATTGCCGAGCGCCTGCGCCCAGGGTCCGTCCGCGACCTCTGCGAACGGCAGCGACACGGCAGCGCGGCCGCCGTCGAGCTTGAGCCTGCCCTGCAGCATGTTCATCGGCGGGTCGCCGACCATCGTCGCCACATAGTCGTCGCCGGGACGCCGGTACAGCTCGGCCGGCGTGCCGACCTGCACGATCCGCCCATCGCGCAACACGCCGACCCGCTGGCCCATGCTGAGCGCCTCCAGCTGGTCCGGCGTGACATACAGCATGGTCGCGCCGATCTCGCGATGCAGGCGCTTGAATTCGGCCCGGGTGTCGTGCCGCAGCTTGGCGTCCAGGTTGGTCAGCGGCTCGTCGAGCAGCAACAGCTTCGGCTTGCGCACCAGCGCCCGGCCGATCGCCACCCGCTGCTGCTCGCCGCCGGACGCGGTGCCCGGCTTGCGCTTCAGCGTGTGCGACAGCCGCAGCATCTCGGCCACCTCGCCGACCCGCTGCCGCACCTCGCGGGCGCCGAGCCCGGCCTCGCGCAGCGGGTAGGCGAGGTTGTCGAAGATCGACATATGCGGGTAGAGCGCGAAGGTCTGGAACACCATCGCCATCTGGCGCTGCTGCACCGGCTCGCCCGTCACGTCCCGGCCGGCGAACAACACGCGGCCGGCATCGGGCGCCTCGATGCCGGCGATGCAGCGCAGGGTTGTGGTCTTGCCGGAGGCACTGGGGCCGAGAATCGCGAAGAACTCACCCGCGTCGATGTCGAGGTCGACGCCACGCAGCGCGGTGACCCGGCCGAACGACTTGCTCAATCCACGCAGCTTGAGATCGGTCACGTTTCCCACCCGACACGCGGCCGAAAGCCTGCCTGGCCGCCAGAATCCAGTTTCCGCGCCAGCTTCCGTGCGGCGCGCTTTTTTCTTCGCATAGCCTGCGACGGCCCGGAAGGCAATACGTCCATTGCCGTTTTGCAACCGATCGGGAATGGCAGGGGCGCCGGGGCCCTCGGGTCGCCGGGCTGCAATCGTTTACCAGCATGCCGCACCCGCCGCCTGTCAAAAGACGCTTGACACGAACAAATGTTGCGCCCTCACATGCCGGAGTTCCCGCGGTCAATTCAAAGGAGTGTCAATTCGATCCCGCAAACTGCGGATCGGGCCCGTAAATCAGCCGAACAACCAACGGGCCCGGCGCCGAATTGCGGACGGTCGGGATCATCAGCGCAGACCGCGGTTTGGAATCCCTGGGGAGGAGACGACCGATGTTCAAAGTGCCAGACAAGCCGCTGTACAAGAGCGTCAGCCGGCGGAAATTTCTCGAATTGGGCGGCGGTGCCGCCACGGCGCTCGGCGCAGGTTCGCTGGCCGTCGGTCTGAACTCCGTGATCGCACGGCGCCCGGTCTACGCCCAGTCGTCGGACGATGCGAAGTGGCGCCAGTACGAGGGCTCCAAGCTGGTGTTCATGTCGGAGAACACCCCGCCCTCCTTCGCCATCCGCGACACCATCCAGACCTTCTACGACCTGACCGGGATCGAGGTGGAAATCCTCACCGACGACCTGCCGGTGGTGCAGCAGAAGGTCGGCATCGACCTGCGCTCGGGCTCGTCCGACTTCCACCTGAACTACGTGCAGGACAAGCCCATCGGCTCGCCCTTCGCGGACTATTATGCGGACCTCAACCAGTGGCTCGGCGACGACACCCTTCCCCAGGACCCCGAGGGCTACGGTGAGGACGTCTGGTTCGAGAACTTCCTGAAGGCCTGCGGCTGGTTCTACGACAGCTCGCGGCTGGTCGCCTTCCCCTACGATGCGGCGGTGGCCTGCACCTTCTACCGGCAGGATCTGTATGAGAAGTACAGCCCGCAGTTCGAGGCGGAATACGGCTACCGGCTCGAGTTCACCCAGGACACGACCTGGAAGCAGGTGACCGACTTCGCCAAGTTCTTCAAGGCCCTGCGCGAGGGCGGCGAGGACGTGCCGTACGGCTATGCCCAGCACCAGGGCTCGTTCGCCTGGACCACCCAGCTCGACATCCAGCGCCTGCTTTTCGCGCACGGCCGCTGGGTCGACTTCAACATCGACGACAAGCTGGGCTCGAAGGAGCCGGGGCCGACCAACTGGGGCGACGCGCAGTCGATCCGCGCCATGGAGGCGTACAAGGAGCAGGCCGACGCCAGCCACCCGGACAACCTGGCCAACGGCACGCTGGAGCTGAACACGGTCTACCAGGCCGGCCAGATCGCGATGCAGGTGCAGTACCACGAGTTCGCGGCCTCGATCGAGGACCAGAACACGTCGGTGGCGTCCGGCGGCAAGACCGCCTACGCCCCCTGCCCGAAGGGCGCGCCGGAATACCTGGTCGGCGACGGCGAACTGGTCAACGGCTGCAACTGCGGCATCGGCGGCATCGGCATCAATGGCAATGCGTCCGAGGATCTGCAGCGCGCCGCCTACATCTTCGCGATCTGGGCGACGTCGGCCAACATCCAGTACGACGTGCTGAAGGGCCTGGGCGGCACGCCGACCCGCAAGTCGGTGCTGGAGCGTCCCGATGTGGTGGCGGCCCGCAACCGGCCGACCGACATGCCGAACGCGCTGACCTTCGAGGCGGTCTACGACATCGGCATCCGCGACCCGCACTTCGTGCTCGGGCCGAAGATCCCGGAAGCGAACGAGTACCACAACATCATCGCTTCCGAGTGCCAGGCCTGCGTCGCCGGCAGCGCGACGCCGGAGGAAGCCTGCGCCAACATCAAGGAACGGCTGGACGACCTGCACGACATCTAGTCGATCGGACCGGCGGCCCCGGAACGCGCACCTGCGCGGCTCCGGGGCCATCGGCCTGCGGCGCTCGGTCCCCGTGGACGCAAGGAAAGACATGTCCGTCAGCACGAACGGGCCTGACCGATCGGTGACGCCGCGATGACAGCGGCCACGGAGGCAGGCGAGCACAGGCGCAGCGTCGTTGCCGCCCGGCCGGGCGACCGTGCGCCCGACTGGGGCGCGTTCCGCGTCGACGGCACGCCGGCCAACCTGAACAAGGAACCGTCGAAGGCGTTCTACTGGTACCTGATGCTGCCGGCGATCGTCCTGCTGGCCTGCATCAGCCTCTATCCGTTCTTCTGGCTGATCTACATGAGCCTGCATTCCGTCGGCGATGCGGGCGACATCAACAAGTGGAACGACTTCAAGAATTTCACCCGGCTGGTCCGGGACGACGAGTATCTCAACGGCTGGTGGCTGCTGATCAAATACTCCGCCATGTGCATGGTGCTGGAAGTGGCGATCGGCGTGTTCCTGGCGGTGGTGCTGAACGGCAGCCGCATGGAAAAGTGGCTGGTCACCCTGTTCCTGATGCCGATGATGATGGCGCCGGTGATCGCGGGCACCGTCTGGTACTTCCTCTACAACGGCACCTTCGGCTGGTACCACTGGCTGTTCCAGAGCCTGGGCATCCTCGACGCCAAGTCGATCCTGGGCGACCCGTCGACGGCGATGTTCGGCATCGTGCTGGTCGACGTGTGGCAGTGGACGCCGCTGATCACCCTGATCACGCTGGCCGGCATGAAGCGCGTGCCGCAGGACCAGGCCGAGGCGAATCTCGTCGACGGCGCCGGCCCGCTGAAGAACTTCCTGCAGATCACCCTGCCGAACCTGTACCCGTTCCTGCTGATCGCCATCCTGCTGCGGTTCATGGACAATTTCCGCTTCATCGATGCGATCCTGGTGCTGACCGGCGGCGGGCCGGCCGACGCGACCAAGATCCTGCCGGTCTACCTGTTCGACGTGTCCTTCTCGTTCTTCAAGCTGGACCGGGGCGCGGCGATCGCCTTCACCCTGCTGCTGGTCACGATCATCCTCGGCATGCTGCTGGTCAGGGTGTTCGAGGATCCGTCCCAGAAGCGCGCCCACGGCGCGCCGGCCGAAGGATAGCCGCGCCATGGCCTCGCGCGAGATCGTCCAGTACCGGTCGCCGGCACGCACCGCCTTCGCGGTGTTCTCAGTGGCGTTCCTGATCTTCTATCTGGTCTGGAGCCTGCTGCCGATCTTCATCATGTTCGTCTCGTCGATCAAGGATCTGCTGGAGGCGTTCCAACTGCCGGCAGTCGGCGATTGGGGCGACGCCCTGCCCACCTTCTTCAACTTCACGCCGACCTTCGCCCACTACGAGAACCTGTTCGTGCAGGAAAGCTTCTCGACCTACCTGGTCAACAGCCTGGTCGCGGCGGCGGGTTCGGCGGCGATCTCGGTGGTGCTGGGCGCGATGGCGGCCTACAGCCTCAGCCGCATGGACTTCCGCGGCAAGAAGGACCTGTTCTTCTGGATCATCTCCACCCGCATGGCGCCGGTGGTGGCGGTGATCGTGCCGCTGTGGGCGATCTTCCGCAGCCTCGACCTGGTCGGCACGCTGCCCGGCCTGATCATCGCCTACACCACCTTCAACCTGCCCTTCGCGATCTGGATCCTGAAGGGCTTCTTCGACAACGTGCCCTACGCCATCGAGGAAGCGGCGATGTGCGACGGCTGCACCCGGCTGCAGGCCCTGCGCGAGATCCTGCCGCTGGTCGCCCCCGGCGTCGGCGCGTTCCTGGTGCTGTGCGTGCTGTTCGCCTGGAACGACTATCTGTTCGCCTCGATCATCGGATCCGGCGGCGCCAAGACCCTGCCGGTCGCCACCCGCGGGCTGGTGCAGCCGCAGAACATCCAGTGGGGCAGCATCATGGCCGCCGGCGTGGTGACGACCGTGCCGATGATGTTCCTCGGGCTTCTGATCCGCCGCTATCTGGTGGCCGGTCTGACGATGGGCGCGGTGCGCGAATGACGCAGCGGCGCGCGAATACGGAAGGATAGTCGCGGCAATGGCCGAAATCCGCATCGACCACGTCTGGAAATATTACGGCAAGACCGTCGCGGTGAAGGACCTGAACCTGGTCTGCGCCGATGGCGAGTTCCTTTCGGTGCTGGGGCCTTCGGGCTGCGGCAAGTCGTCGACGCTGCGCATGCTGGCCGGGCTCGAGCACATCTCGGCCGGCGACGTCAGCTTCGGCGGCAAGCGGGTCAACGAACTGCCGCCGAAGGACCGCGACATCGCGATGGTGTTCGAGAACTACGCGCTCTATCCGCACAAGACCGTGTTCAACAACATCGCCAACGCGCTGAAGCTGCGCAACGTCGACAAGCCGACCATCGACAAGAAGGTGCGTCAGGCCGCCGAGCTGCTGGAGATCGGCCATTTGCTCGACCGCCGCCCGCAGGAACTGTCCGGCGGCCAGAAGCAGCGCGTGGCCATCGGGCGCGCCATCGTGCGCGAGCCGCAGCTGTTCCTGTTCGATGAGCCGATCGCGCATCTGGACGCCAAGCTCAGGGCCCACATGCGCGGCGAGCTGAAGCACATGCAGCGCACGCTCGGCACCTCGATGATCTATGTCACCCACGACCAGCTCGAGGCGCTGTCGATGGCCGACAAGATCGCGGTGATGCACGAGGGCGTGCTGCAGCAATACGGCACGCCGGCCGAGATCTACGACCATCCGGTCAACGAGTGGGTCGCGGGCTTCGTCGGCGAGCCGCCGATGAACTTCGTCGATTGCGAGCTCAGGGGCGACGGCGGCGCGGTGCTGGTCACCCACCCGTCCTTCGCGGTGCCGATGACCGCGGCGCAGGCCGCCGGGCTCGACGGCGTCGCCGGTGGCGCCGCCCGGATGGGCGTCCGGCCCGACGACGTTGCCATCGCGATGGAGGCGAGCGGTCCGCACAGCTTCCAGGCCAAGGTGTTCGTCACCGAGCCGATCGGCGGCGACATGCTGGTCGACACCGAGCTGGCCGACGGCCGGCGCGTGCTGGTCCGCACCAAGCCGGGCTTCACCGGCAAGGCCGGCGAGACCTGCTGGCTGACATTCAACGCCAACCGCTGGCACCTATTTTCCAGCGCGGACGGGCGTGCTTATTATTGACCACCGGCCGCGGCGGGGCGGACCGCCGGGGCAGAAAACGACAACCGCCGGCCCCGTCCGTTACGGGAAGACAGCTAGGGGAGGAGCCATATGCTGCAATTGAGCCGCGATGAGTTGATCCAGGCCTACACGCGGATGAAAACCATCCGCGACTTCGAGGAGCGCCTGCACGTCGAGTTCGGCAATGGCGAGATTCCCGGCTTCGTCCACCTGTACGCGGGTGAGGAAGCGAGCGGCGTCGGCGTCTGCCAGCACCTCAGCGAAGGGGTCGACTACATCGCCAGCACCCACCGCGGCCACGGCCACTGCATCGCCAAGGGCTGCGACGTCAACGCCATGATGCGCGAGATCTTCGGCAAGGAAGGCGGGCTCTGCAACGGCAAGGGCGGCTCGATGCACATCGCCGACCTCGACAAGGGCATGATGGGGGCCAACGGCATCGTCGGCGGCGGCCCGCCTCTGGTCTGCGGCGCGGCGCTGGCGGCGAAGACCCTCGGCACCGGCGGCGTCGCGGTCGCCTTCGTCGGCGACGGCGGCTCCAACCAGGGCACCACCTTCGAATCGATGAACCTGGCAACGGTCTGGAAGCTGCCGGTGATCTTCGTGTTCGAGAACAATGGCTACGCCGAGTCCACGCCCTCCTACTGGTCGGTGTCGAGCGGCGACATCGTCAAGCGGGCCGAGGCGTTCGGCATGCCCGGCGTCCAGGTCGACGGCTTCGACTTCTTCGCCGTCTACGAGGCGGCCGGCGAAGCGATCGAGCGGGCCCGCAAAGGTGGCGGTCCGACGCTGATGGAGGTCAAGCTCACCCGCTTCTACGGCCACTTCGAAGGCGACGCGATGACCTATCGCGGCAAGGGCGAGGTGGAGAAGTTCCGCGAGAGCAAGGACTGCCTGAACATCTTCCGCCAGAAGGTCACCGAGACCGGCCTGCTGGAGGCCAAGGTCATGGACGAGATCGATGCTGAGGTCGCCAAGCTGGTCGACGGTGCGGTCGCCGACGCCAAGTCGGCCCCCGACCCGCCGGACAGCGAGCTGCTGACCGACGTTTACGTCTCCTACTGACCGTCAGCGCAGAAAAGCGAGGGGAAAGCCATGGCTCGCAAGCTCTCATTCCGTGGCGCCATCAACGAGGCGCTGCGGCAGGAAATGGAACGCGACAAGACCGTCGTGATCATGGGCGAGGACATCGCCGGCGGCACCGAGGCCCCCGGCGAGCAGGACGCGTGGGGCGGCCCGCTCGGCGTGACCAAGGGGTTGCAGCCGATCTTCGGCCCGACCCGGGTGCTGGACACGCCGATCTCGGAAAGCGCCTTCGTCGGCGCCGCGATCGGCGCGGCCACCTCCGGCCTCAGGCCGGTGGCCGAGCTGATGTTCGTCGACTTCATGGGGGTCTGCTTCGACCAGATCTTCAACCAGGCGGCCAAGTTCCGCTACATGTTCGGCGGCAAGGCCGAGACGCCGGTGGTGATCCGCTGCATGATCGGCGCCGGCTTCCGGGCGGCGGCACAGCATTCGCAGTGCCTGTACCCGCTGTTCACCCACATCCCCGGCCTGAAGTGCGTCGTGCCGTCGTCGCCCTATGAGGCCAAGGGCCTGCTGACGGCAGCGATCCGCGACAACGACCCGGTGATGTTCTTCGAGCACAAGCTGCTCTACGACATCGAGGAGGACGTGCCGGAGGATCCGTACACGATCCCGATGGGCGAGGCGAACCTGGTCCGCGAGGGCGACGACGTCACCATCGTCACCCTGGGCCGCATGGTCGGCCTGTCGAAGGACGCCGCAGACGCGCTGTCGAAGGACGGCATCGAGTGCGACGTGATCGACCTGCGCACCACCTCGCCGATCGACATGGATACGGTGCTGGAGAGCGTCGAGAACACCGGCCGGTTGGTGGTGGTGGACGAGGCGCACCCGCGCTGCAACATCGCCACCGACGTTTCGGCGGTGGTGGCGCAGGAGGCGTTCGGCGCGCTGAAGGCGCCGATCAGGATGGTGACGGCGCCCCATGCGCCGGTGCCATTCTCGCCCGCGCTGGAGGACATCTACATTCCCTCCGCCGACAAGATCGCCGCAGCCGTGCGCGCAGTCCACGGCCACGCCTGAGCGCGGCCCCGATGCCCGGTCGACGGCGCCGCGCGTAGCTGCGCGCGGCGCCGTCGCCGCACCGACACCAAGCACCCGAACGAGCCGTGGCGCCGGATGGCGACCGGGGCCTGCCATCATCGACCTGCGCCGGACCGGACCAGACAGGGGGACCGCCTGGCGCAAGCGGGGACGATGCCCCAGGGATTGAGATCATGAGCGAAGCGATTCAAGCCGTGGTGATGCCGAAATGGGGCCTCGCCATGCAGGAAGGCACCCTGACCGACTGGCACGTTGCCGAAGGCGACAGCATCGCGCCGGGCAAGGAAATCTGCGACATCGAGACGTCGAAGATCGCCAACGCGCTGGAGGCGACGATCAGCGGCACCGTCAAGCGCCTGGTGGCCAAGCCCGGCGAGACGCTGCCGGTGGGCGCGCTGATGGCGGTGGTGGTCAACGGCGCGGCGTCGGACGCCGACATCGACGCCTTCGTCAAGAAGTTCGAGGACGAGTTCGCCGAGCTGATGGCGGCGGCCGAAGCGGCCGCGCCGAAGGCGCAGAGCGCCGAGATCGACGGCCGCAAGATCAACTACCTGCAGGTGGGCCAGGACGGTCCGGCCGTGGTGTTCATCCACGGCTTCGGCGGCGACCTGAACAACTGGATGTTCAACCAGCCGGTGCTGGCCTCCAATCACCGCACCTTCGCGCTCGACCTGCCCGGCCACGGCGCCTCGTCGAAGAGCGTCGGCGACGGTTCGTTCCAGATGCTGGTCGACACGGTCGCCAAGTTCCTCGACGTGATCGACGTCGACAAGGCGCATCTGGTCGGCCACTCGCTCGGCGGCGCGATCGCGATCGCGGTCGCCGCGGCGGCGCCCGGCAAGGTCGCCTCGCTGACCCTGGTCAGCCCGGCCGGCCTCGGCGGCGAGATCAACATGGACTACATCAACGGCTTCATCGGCGCGCAGCGGCGCAACGACATGAAGCCGGTGTTGCAGATGCTGTTCGGCGTGCCCGAGCTGGTGACCCGCGACATGGTCAACGAGGTGCTGAAGTTCAAGCGTCTCGACGGGGTCGAGGGCGCGCTGAAGACGATCAGCGGCGCGGTGTTCGCCGGCGGCAAGCAGGCCGCGCAGCTGCGCGACCAACTGGCCGGACTGGCAGTGCCGGTGCGCATCATCTGGGGCGAGCTGGACCGGATCCTGCCGCCCGGCCACGGCGACGGCCTCGCCGGCAACGTCAAGGTGACCAAGGTCGGCAAGGTCGGCCACATGGCCCACATGGAGGTTGCCGCCGACGTCAACAAGATGGTCGAGGAAGCCACCGCCTGACCCGGCGCCGGATCGCGCGGATACGGAAAAGGGGCCCCGCCGCGGGCCCCTTTCTCGTTTCCGACCGCAAGGCCATATCGGGAGCGGTTACGCGCCGTCCCGCGCGGCACGACCGAGTTCCGCGCCGAGCCGCGCCGGGTCCAGCCCTTGGGCCAGGTCCTCATAGGCACGCACCATCAGGAAGCGCACGTTGTTGACGATGGTGGTCTCGTCGTGGCGCCGCATGTCCGGGTGGATCGGCATCAGGGCATAGATGCGGCCGCCGGCGCGGACCGCGATCTCATGCACCCTGCGTGGCGGCGCCATGGCCGCGCGATCGAGGCTGAGACGGATGGCGGCGACCTCCGGCGCGACCGCGACGCCGGCCTGCGCCAGCCGCGGCTCCGCGCCCAGCACCTCAGCGGCCACGTCGCCCAGCGCAGCCGGCTGCGGCGCGCACCCGCCGGCCCTGATCGCGACGTCGCAGACCAATGCCAGATCGGCCAGTGCGGCGACATAGGCCTGCCAGCGGCCGCGCTCCAGGCCGGCGACGAAGTCGGCCTCGAGCATCAGCTTGTCCCACATCACGCCGGCGCGGGCCCGGCAGTACTCGAACATCGCCTTCTGCGACACGAACGCGGCCCGTCCGGCCATGAACGCGCATAGGTCGGCGCGCGACTCGACCTTCAGTGGAGTGCCGAGCAGCCCTTCAACCATGCGGCGCAGCATTTCACGGACCTGTCATAGGTCTTGTCGAGACTCCGACGATACGGGTATGAGTGTTTCGCTTGGTCAACAAGCGAATTCGTCATTGCGGGAGAGACGGACGGCCCTCAGGCGGACCCCTCGGCAAGGCGGGACGGAAGAGCATCGACGATCGGCCTGGTTTGCCGACGGGACTGCCATCCAAGAATCCGGAACGTGCCCAACAGCGGTGCTGGCACCGATGCGTGCAGGAGGTTCTAGGGAATGGCGGACACTGGAATAGCGCCGGAGGTTGCCCGGCGCCACTGGCAGCGGACCAAGAACTTGATGTGGGTCACGCTGCTGATCTGGCTGATCTTCAGCTTCGTCATCCATTTCTTCGTGGATGCGCTCAACGACATCGTAATTCTCGGATTCCCGCTCGGCTGGTACTTCGCCGCGCAAGGCTCGCTCATCGTGTTCGTGATCCTCTGCTTCTGGTTCTCCGCCCGGCAGAACCGGATCGACGAGGAATGCGGGCTGTCGGAAGACTGAGGCGGGGAGCGCAGTCATGAGAGGCGATTTCACCCAGAATCTGGGCCGGATCTACGGTATCTATACCGGCGGTTTTGCGGCCTTCGTCATCCTGCTGGCCGTCCTCGAACAGGTCGGCCTGCCCAACGACATCATCGGCTACCTGTTCGTCTTCTTCACCATCGCGGTCTATGCCGGCATCGGCATTCTATCGCGCACCATGCAGGTGTCGGAATACTATGTCGCCGGCCGCAAGGTCCCGGCGCTGTACAACGGCATGGCGACCGCTGCGGACTGGATGTCGGCGGCCTCGTTCATCGCCATGGCCGGCGGGCTCTACAATGCCGGCTACAGCTATCTCGCCTTCGTGCTCGGCTGGACCGGCGGCTATGTGCTGGTGGCGGTGCTGATCGCGCCCTATCTGCGGAAGTTCGGCGCCTACACGGTGCCCGATTTCCTCGGCGCCCGCTATGGCGGCAACGTCGCCCGGCTGATCGGCATCATCGTGCTGTTCTGCTGCTCGTTCACCTACATCCTCGGCCAGATCACCGGCACCGGCGAGATCGCGTCGCGCTTCCTCGACATGGATTTTTCGGTCGCGGTCTACGTCGGCCTGCTCGGCATTCTGGTCTGCTCGATGCTCGGCGGGATGCGCGCGGTGACCTGGACCCAGGTCGCCCAGTACATCGTGCTGATCGTCGCCTATCTGGTGCCTGTGGTGATCCTGTCGGCCCAGCAGACCGGCGTGCCGCTGCCGCAGATCATGTACGGTCAGGTGCTGCAGCAGATCCAGGAACTGGAGGCGACCAAGCCGGCCCTGGCCGGCGCCAAGCCATTCATCCAGACGCCGCAGAACTTCACCGAGGCGCTGAATTTCTTCGCGCTGATCGTCTGCCTGATGATCGGCACCGCCTCGCTGCCGCACGTGCTGATGCGGTTCTTCACCACGCCCAGCGTGCGCGACGCGCGCAAGTCGGTCGGCTGGTCGCTGCTGTTCATCTTCCTGCTCTACTTCACCGCGCCGGCCTATGCCTCCTTCGCCAAGCTCGAGGTCTACCAGAACGTGCTCGGCGCCAGCGTGGCCAGCGTCGACGACGTGCAGGCACTGCTGGCCAGCAACAGCTGGATCCAGTCCTTCGGCGACCTCGGACGCGTCAGCGTCTGCGGCTTCACCGGCAACAAGGCGGCCGACATCGCGATGACCGCACAGGCCATCTACGAAGCCTGCCAGGCCGGCGGGATCACCGAACTGGTCCATTCCGCCTTCGCCATCCAGACCGACGTGGTCGTGATCGCGACGCCGGAGATCGCGGGCCTGCCCTATGTCATCGCCGGGCTGGTCGCCGCCGGCGGTCTCGCCGCCGCCCTGTCGACGGCCGACGGCCTGCTGCTGGCCATCGCCAACGCGCTCAGCCACGACATCTACTACCGGATGATCGACCCGCATGCCTCGACCCGCCGCCGCCTGGTGGTGGCACGCGTGCTGCTGGTCATCGTCGCGGTGGCGGGTGCCAGCGCGGTCGCCTTCCTCGACATGGGCAACATCCTGGCGCTGGTCGCCTGGGCGTTCAGCCTCGCTGCCGCCGGCCTGTTCCCGGCCCTGGTGCTGGGCGTTTGGTGGAAGCGCACCACCAAGGCCGGCGCCGTCTGGGGCATGATCGCCGGTTTCGGCGTCACGCTGGCCTACCTGATCTACACCCATGCCGGCGTCGGCTTCGGGGCGGAGCCGATCTGGGGGATCAGCAACATCTCCGCCGGAATCTTCGGCATCCCGATCGGCTTCCTGGTGACCTACGTCGTCAGCCTGATGACGCCGGCACCGTCGCAGGAGATGCAGGACTTCATCGAGGCCCTGCGCATTCCCAAGGGCGAGGCGCTGATGGACCGCGAGACCGAGGCCAAGCAGGCCTGACGCCTCGCCGATCCGGCCGTCGGCCGTACGATGCGAAGGGGCGCAGCCATGCGCCCCTTCTTTCGCTAAGCTTGCCGCCGGGGACTCGCCCCGCTGCGCAAGGAAGCGGCCGCACCGGCATGGACACCAGCTTCTGGGACTACTGGTACTTCCACCTGCCCAACTATGCGCTGGCGGTGCTGATCTACACCATGCTGGCGCGTGTGCTGCTCGGCCTGTTCGTGCCGCCGGCGTGGGACAATTACATCTGGCGCGCCTTCCAGCGGCTGACCGACCCCGTGCTGGCCACCTTCGGGACCCTCACGCCGCGCAGCGTGCCGCGGCCCCTGCTGATCGGCTTCACCGTGGTCTGGCTGATGCTGCTGCGGGTCGCCCTGTTCGTGCTGTTCCTCGAGCTCGGCATCGCGCCCGGCATCGAGATCCCGGCCACGCAGGGCTGACCGGCATGGACAAGGACTTCGTCATCTTCCTGCTGGTCGGCGTGTGCATCGTCAACGGCATCTTCTCGCCCGCCGTGTTCTACGTCTGGGGCTATGCGCTGGCCTGGTATCCCGGTTTCCTGCCGTTCACGCCCGAGCTCAGCTTCTATCTGACCTCGCTGATCACCGCGACGCTGACCCTGATGCTGAGCGGCGTGGTCGCGGCGCTGTTCGAGCGCCTGACCCGGCGCGCGACGACCGACAAGACCAGCCTTTGGGTCTGGTTCGCCGCCGCCGCCGCGCTGAGCATTCCCGCGCTGGACAACGCCGTCGGCTGATCGCCGCACCCGGCCCGGCCGTCACCGACGCCGGCGCGACACGGGGTGTTGATTGGCCGCCGGGCCGGCATTGGGCAATCGTAAAGGCTTACGAGTGCGGACCGAGCCATGGACACCATTCCGCGCCTTGCCCTGATCAGCGTTTCCCGCGCCTGCGGCTTTGTCGGGCTCGGCATCATGTGCGTGATGGTCGGCCTGTCGTTCGACCCCTATCTGTGCGCCAAGTCGGGCGCCATCCTGTTCTCGATCCTGGCGCTGGTGCTGCGCTACCGCGCCATGCGCGCCCATCGCATGAACCACCGCAACACCGAGGTCTGGGTGATGCTGGACACGGACGACCTGCCACGCGGCGACTACGCCGCCCGGCTGGTCGCCAACGCCTATCGCGACGCGTTCCTGCGCTGCGGCGACTACGTGCTGTGGATCGCCGGCGCCCTTTGGGCGATTGCCATGGCCCTGTGGCTCTGGGCATAGTGGACGCCCGCCACCGCACACCAGCTGCCGAGACCAGACCATGATCGACCAGGCCCGCCTCAACGCGCTCGCCGCCTATGACACGCCGACGATCTGCAATGCGCTGGAGGTGGCGCGGCCCGAGCGGCGCGGCTTCGGCTTCACCGTGCGCACGCTGATCGCCCCGTTCCCGGAGCTGAAGCCGATGGTCGGCTACGCCCGCACCGCCACCATACGCAGCGCCCGCCCGCCAGCCGGCGATCCGGCCGCGGTCCGCGCCCAGCGCATGGCTTACTACCGCTACGTTGCCGCCGGCGACGGCCCGCACATCTCGCTGATCCAGGATGTCGACGACACGCCCGGCCTCGGCTCGTTCTGGGGCGAGGTCAATTCGGCGATCCACAAGGCGTGCGGCTGCCTCGGCGTGGTCACCAACGGCGCCATCCGCGACCTCGACGCGATCGCGCCGGATTTCGCGATGCTGTCCGGCACCGTGGTGCCGTCGCACATCTGGGCGCATCTGGTCGACTTCGGCTGCGAGGTCGCCATCGCCGGCATGGTCGCCCAGCACGACGACCTGATCCATGCCGACCGCCACGGCGCGGTGATCGTGCCCAAGGATGCGGTGGACGCGGTGCTGGCCGCGGCCGACCTGGTCACCCGCAAGGAGGCGCCGATCCTCGCCTGCGCCCGCAGCGCCGACTTCAGTCTCGACAAGCTCGAAGCCGCGTTCGGCCAGTCCGACGACATCCACTGAGCCGCCGGGCAGCCGGCCCGGCTCGGTTCAGCTCAGCAGAGCGCGCGCCTGGGCGACACAGCGGGCGAAGGCGTCCAGCGCGGTGAAGCGCGCGTCCGGCGGCGCTTGCGTCACCTCCACCGTCGCGCCCGAAGCCGCCACCGCACCGTGCATCATCAGGTTGTCGGCCATGCCGAATTCCTCGATCGCCATGCCGTCGGCGTCGCTGGCGCCGGGCGCGATGTCCAGGCAGGCCCGGGTGCGCTCCGCGAAACCCCGCCCGTCGTTGCTGTAGCCCAGCACCAGCCGGCCGAGGGCGCGCATGAAGCCCATCTCGAAGGCGGTGCCCACGTCCATGCTGGGGCCGCGGAACGGCGTCATGTTGGCGATGATCAGGTCGCAGCCGCGCATCAGCTGCTCGTTGGCGGCCGAGATGCGCCAACCGGCCTCGAACGGTGCGAGGCCGCCCAGGTCCAGCGACTTGTCGAGCGGAAACACGCCGACGAAACCATGGCGGGCGCAGATGGCCTTCTTGGCCGCCGCAGCCGCCATCGGATCGGGCAAGAACACCTCCGGGCCGGCCAGATAGATGCGCTCGTCGGCCATGCAAATCCCCCATCCTGCGCATGGCCGGACCAATAGGCGACCAATCGGCCGCCAACGGTACGGAATCGGCCCGAACCGGTTCGTTGCGCTTGATCTTCTCGCGGCCAGTCGCCACCCTGCCAGCGGGTCAGCGGATTGGCAAGGTTACGGCCGCGCATACCATGGCAATACTCGAGGTGCGCAACCTGAGCCGTCGGTTCGGCGGGCTGATGGCCGTCGCAGACGTCAGCTTCATGATCGAGGAAGGCACCATTCACGGCCTGATCGGGCCCAACGGCGCCGGCAAGACCACCACCTTCAACGTCGTTTCCGGCTACTACAAGCCGACGTCAGGCCGCGTGCTCTATCGCGGCGCCGACATCGGCGGGCTGTCGACCGCGCAGATCGCGCGGCGCGGCCTGATCCGCACCTTCCAGTCGACCACGCTGTTTCGCGAGATGACGGTGCTGGAGAATGTGCTGGTCGGCCGGCACATGCACGCCCATGCCTCGTTCCTGCGCCAGGTGCTGGGTCTGACCGGCGCGGTCGAAGCCGGCGCGCGGCGCGCGGCAGAGGACATCCTCGCGTTCGTCGGCCTGGCCGGGCGGGCGCACGATACGGCCGGATCGCTCAGCCACGGCATGCAGCGGGCGCTCGGCATCGCCGTCGCCCTCGCCGCCGAGCCGACGGTGCTGCTGCTGGACGAGCCGTTCACCGGCATGAATCCGGAGGAGACCGGCACGATGATGACGCTGATGCGCAAGGTGCGCGACCGCGGCGTCACCATGCTGCTGGTCGAGCACGACATGCAGGCGGTGATGGGCCTGTGCGAGCGCATCACCGTGCTCAGCTTCGGCCGCCTGCTTGCCGAGGGCGGGCCGGACGAGATCCGCAGCAATCCGGCCGTGATCGAAGCCTATCTGGGAGCCAGCCTGGATGCGGCTTGAGATCAGGGACGCGGTCGTCCACTACAGCAGCGTTGCCGCGCTGAAGGGCGTCAGCATGACCGTGCCGGAGGGCGGCATCGTCACCATCATCGGCGCCAACGGTGCCGGCAAGAGCACCACGCTGCGCTCGATCTCCGGCCTCAACCGGCTGTCGCAGGGCGAGATCCGCTTCGGCGACGAACGGATCGACCGGCTGCCGGCCGAGAAGATCGTCGCCCGTGGCATTGCCCACGTGCCGGAGGGCCGGCGCGTGTTTCCCGACCTGACGGTGCTTGAGAATCTGCGCACCGGTGCCTTCCTCCGCCACGACCGTCATGCGGTGGCCAACGATCTCGACGACGTGTTCGAGCGGTTCCCCCGGCTGAAGGAGCGGCGCGGCCAGTGGGCCAAGACCCTGTCCGGCGGCGAGCAGCAGATGCTGGCGATCGGACGCGCGCTGATGGCCAAGCCGAAGCTGCTGCTGCTGGACGAGCCGTCGATGGGGCTGGCGCCGGTGGTGGTGCAGGAGATCGCCCGCATCATCCGCGTCCTGGCCGAGCGCGGCATCACCATCGTGCTGGTCGAGCAGAACGCCGAGCTGGCGCTGAAGCTCGCGCACTATGCCTACGTGCTGGAGACCGGCAGCGTCGCGCTCGAGGGGCCGGCCAACGACCTGCACGAGAACGACCATGTCCGCCGCGCCTATCTCGGCGGCTGAGGAAGACATAGCCGAGCCGGTCCGCGCCGCGCTTGCCCGCGCCGGCTGGCCGGTCGAGGCCTGGACCTGGGAACGGGCGATGGCAGCGGCTCTCGCCGCGCTCGCGGGTGGCCACGCGGCGGCCGCCCGGACCGCGCTGGCAGGCGCCGCGGCGCTGGCCGAGACCCACTTCGCGGCCGACGACCTGCGCCGGGTCACCGCCTCGGCCGATCTCGCAGCGCTGGACGGCGACACGGCAGCGCTGGACAGGCTTGCCGAACGCTGGATGGCCGGCGAGGCCTGGGCCACGGCCTGCAGCCGGCCGTCGGCGCGCGCAGTTCCACCTTCCACCTGCGGCTCAGGCAGCGCGATGCGGCGGGGTTCGAGTCGGTCGGCCGGCGCCGGCTCGCGGCGCTGTGGGCCGAGGGCCGCGACCGGCTGGCGGCGTTGCGGGAGAGGCCCGGCCTAGCGGGGCTGCAGTCCGGGCCGGCGTTGGCGGCCTGGCAAAGCACGGCCGCGCGGCTGGCATTCGGCGACGAGCGCAGGCTCGCCGGCGCGGCCCGGCTGCTGCTCGATGCCCGGACCTGACTCCGCTCGGGCGGGATCGGCCCTCAATCGAAGACGTCGTAGCCCTTCGGCAGCTGCGCCTTTGCACGCTGTTCGCGGCGATAGCCGACATAGGCGATGGCCGCCCCGATCGGCACGGCAAGGCCGAACAGCAGGGCAAGCGTCCCGGCCTGCGCCCAAACCAGGGTCGCCAGGTTGGCCACGCCGGCCACGGTGGCAACGATCAGGCCGGGAACCACACGGCGGGTCGCGAATACGACAAAGGCCGCGCCGAGAATGACGATCAGCAGCAGGTTCTGCGGCAGGCGCAGCCGGTTCGTCGCCTCGATCTCGACCGCCAGCGACTGCATGCGTTCGATGTCGCTCTCAAACAGATCGAGGACTTCCGGCGAATAATCGCTGCCCTGGCGCAGCCGCTCCAGTTCGCCCGGCATCAACGCGACATTCTCGATGTCGATCGCACCGATTTCCTGCAGCAGCTGCATGGCCTCGTCGTTGCCCCGGCTGGCCTGACCCATCAGGCTGTTCTCGGTGAGGACGGGCATCATCGCCTGCCCGGCGAGCTGGCTGAGGCTCGCCGTGGAGAGCTTGACCGCAAAAAGGATGGCGCCCAGCACGAGCACCACCGTTCCCCACACACGCATCGCTGCCTCCCGCCAAACAAGCGGGTCCATTCCGGCGCATCCGGGACCCGCTGTCCAGCGTTCCGGTTGCACCGGCCAGGCCGGTGCGTTGCGTCTCGCCGGCGGATACGGAAATACGGAACAAAAAAACGGCCCGGCGAAGCCGCCGGGCCGTCTACCGGATACGCTTGTGCGACGGGTCAGGCCGCGGATTGGCTCTGCTTCGACCCGAGCGCGGCCAGCACGCCGCCGACCGCCACGACGATCGCGACGATCCAGCTGATCGCATGGTCCGACGCCATGATGAAGGCAATCACGGTCAAGGCTATGCCGACAAGGGTCAGCAGCCCCGGCATCGCCATGCCGGTTCCCTTGATCGACAGGAAGCCGAGGATGACGGCGATCACCCCGCCGATGATGGCGATGTAGAACCAGGTCATGTAGTCGCCGACCGCGCCCATGCCCTCTTCCAGCTGGGTCGCCATCGTCTCGAGCTGCGTGATCATCGCCTGGTCGGCGCCTTCTGTGCCGCGCAGTTCCTCGATTTTCGCCCGGATCGCGCCGACGAAGTCATCGCCTTCCACCTGGATGCCTGCGCCTTCCAGCATGGCCGTGATCTGCTCGGTCGCCTCGCTCGAGGCGCCCGACCCCTGGACCACGTTGATGATACCGATCACGGCGAGGACGGCGCCCGCGATCAGGCCGATTAGACCACCGACGAGCTTCATGATGCTCTGCCTCCATTTACCAGATGAACTGTGCGCAATCCTGCCGCCCGTTGGTGACAATCGTCGTTGTCCTTCATCGGGGAATCGCTGCCGGGCTGCTTGTCGCCGACGGTCGATCGGATGCGTCTTGCCGAAAGGAAGACCGCGAAACGGGAGCAGAAACCCGTGGGGTATCCGCTCCCGCAGTCGCGCAAGGGCTGCGGCTCAGGCAGCAGCCATGCCGCTGTCTTTCTTGGCCCCCATGTAGCCGAGCACGCCGGCAAGGATGATCAGGCCATTCCAGATGATCGGCAGAAGCACGTCGCCGCCCTGGATCAACGACAGCACGAGCAGCACGATGCCGATGATGGCGACGATGATGCCGTTGACCGGGTTCTTGCTCGCGCAGATCATGATTCCGAGCACAACCACGATGATCGAAACGATGAGCGCGACCCAGGCGACCCAGCCCAGGGTGCTGACCACTTCGGAGGTCATCGCAGCGGCGGCTTCCGCATCCCCGCCGGCAGCGTCGGCGATCGCCTGCTGACCCTCCGCGCTTTGCATCGCCTCATCGATCATCTGCGTGCCGAAGACCAGCAAAGCCGTCAAGATCGTCTGAATGATGCCGACGATGATGGCAATGACGCCACCTGCTATCCGCATATTGTCTGCCTCCTTTGATGTTTCGACGCGACGGCCCGGAAAGGCGAATTCGTTGCGAATCGCCGCGCTTCTCCCGCTGAGGGAATGTGAGTCTAACAGGGAATGCAAGCATTCAACAAGTTCTGGGCACGGGAATGGCACATCTATGACGTGCCCGTGCCGAACGGCAGGCCGTTTTTTGGCATCCGTACGTTGATCACACCGGCTCGACTGCATATCGACAGTCGCCGATGCGCCGGCACCTTAGTGCCTCGATTGCTCCGCCGCGGTCTTGCCTTTGCCGCGGCGCCGCCAGGTCCAGGCTCCCTCCAGGCCCCGCGGCAGGAACAGCACGCTGAGAATCAGAATGCCACCGTAGAAGGCCGGGCGCAACGCCTCCACGTCCAGTTCGCGCAACACCACCTCGTTCAGGATGGTCAACGCAATCACGCCGACGATCGGGCCGGCGAATGTGGCCGTGCCGCCGACGATCACCCAGATCAGCACATAGACCATCTGCGCCACGTCGAACCGGTTCGGCGACACCGAGCCGACGCCGTGCGCCATCAGCGCGCCGGCCAGGCCGGCGAAGGCCGAGCCGATCACCAGCGCCAGCGTGCGATAGCGGCGGGTGTCGACGCCCACCGAGGCGGCGAGCGAATCCTGCCAGTGGATCGCATGGAATGTCATGCCGATGCGCGAGCGCTCCACCCGCCACAGCAGCCACAGCGACGCGGCAACGACCACCAGGCAGAAATAATAGTAGTTGGCGGTGAACAGCGGCTTCGAGAAGCGGATCAGCAGATCCTCGTGCACCGGCATCAGGCCGAGGAAATAGTCGCCGGTCTGGCCGCCGGCGCCCGGTTCGCCGAGCCGGAGCGACAGCCAGTCGGCCAGACCGCCGAGATGCAGGTCGGGCAGCGCCGGCACCTGGGTCAGCCCCTTCGGGCCGCCGAACGGCACGGTGAACTTCTTCCAGCAGAGCCGGATCACCTCGGCCGCGGCAAACGAGCCGATCAGGAAGTAGAAGCCCTTCATCCGGAACAGCGGGAAGCTGAGCAGCCAGGCCACCAGCCCGGTAACCGCCGCGCCGCCGGCCATGGCCAGCACCACCGGCAGGCCGAGCAGCGACGCCAGCAGCGCGCTGCCATAGCCGCCGACGCCCATCATCACCACATGGCCCAGCGACCACTCGCCGGTCAGCGTGATCAGCCGGTAGCTGGCGACCAGCAGGATGTTGACCAGCAGCAGCACCGCCAGTTCGCGCTGCGAGATCGACAGCAGGTGCGGCAACGCCAGCAGGCCGGCGGCCAGCACCAGCCAGCCGACGGCCGTCGCCAGCGGCCGCCAGGCGCTGCCGCCGGCCGCCCCCTGCCGGGCCGCGATCGCGCTCATCGGCTCATGCCCGCTCGCGCGCGCCGAACAGCCCGGTCGGCTTGACCACCAGCACGACCAGCATCAGCAGCAGCCCGACGATGCCGGCGACCGTGCCGTCGGTATAGGTGGTGACGAAGGTGTCGACGAAGGCGTAGAGCACGGCCGCGACCACCGCGCCCTCCAGGCTGCCGATGCCGCCGACGATGATCACGATGAAGGCGGCGACGATGATGGAATGGCCCATATAGGGCTCGATCGGCACGTTCATCGCCATCAGCCCGCCGGCGATGCCGGCCAGCGCCGCGCCGAGCCCGACCGCGATCTGCGCGGTGCGGTTGACCGAGATGCCCTGCAGCTGCGCCGCCTCCGGGTCCTGGGCGCAGGCCCTGAGCGCCCAGCCGGTGCGGGTATGACGCAGGAACAGGTAGAGCAGGCCCAGCACCAGCACGGCGACGCCGATCACCAGCGCCCGCTCATAGGCCAGCTGTGCGCCTTCGATGCCGAGCTGCAGGCTGCCGTCGAGGATGTTGGGCAGGTCCTTGGCCCGCACCCCGAACTGTACCACCGCCAGCGACTGCAGGATCAGCAGCAGGCCGATCGACAGGATCAGGCCGCCCAACGGGTTGTCGCGCATCGGCCGGAACAGCCCGCGCTCCATCGCCAGCCCGATCAGCGCCACCACGATCACGGCGACCGCAAGCCCGAGCAGGAACGGTCCCGACTGCTCCACCGTCACGGTGTAGACCGCGAAGGCGCCGGCCATGTAGAGCTCGCCGTGGGCGAAATTGACGATCCGCATCACGCCGAAGATCAGCACCAGGCCGACCGCGACCAGCGCCATGTAGCTGGAGGCATAGAGCGCGTTCAGCACCGTCTGCAGCAGGGTGGCGAGGTCGGGCATTCAGGCGGCGCCGGGCTGCGCGGCACGGCGCCGGGCGAGGCATGGCCCCGCCCGGACGACGCGCGCGGACGTTGCGATCGGACGCGCGGCGTCAGCCACGCTGGTAGTACATCTCGCCCATCTCCTCCATCTTGGCGATGAGGGTGTCCTTATGGGCTTCCCACCAGGCCGGGATGCTCTTGAACTCGGCGATCTCGGCCTTGCCGTCGCGGATCACCACCACCGGCCAGTCGCCGACCAGTGCATTGTCGATGCCGAACAGGTCCTTGCCCCACCACTCGGCCGCGCCGAAGCAGTGCTTGCCGGTGCCGCCTTCCTTCATCGCGGCCAGCACGTCCTGCGGCTCCACGCTGCCGGCCCGGGTCGCGGCGTCGGCCCACAGGTCCAGGATCGAGGCGTATTCCCACGACACCGCGCTCCATTCGCCCGGGAACCGCTCGGCATATTCGGCATAGAACGCGTTGGGGTCGCGGAAGTTGATGCGCGGATCGTTCAGCGCCGCGTCGTCGAAATCGGGGAACTGGAAGACGAAGCCCTCCATGAACTCCTTCGACGTGTTGGCGACGACGTCGTGGTAGTAGTCGCAGGTGCACGAGATGATCTGACCCTTGAAGCCCTGCTGGTAGGCCTGCTCGCACAGCAGGTTGACGAAGTCGGCATAGGCCGTGTCCAGGCACAGGATGTCCGGGTTCGACGACAGCATCGAGGTCATCACCGGGGCGAAGTCGGTGGTCGAGATATCGAAGAACAGCGTGTCGTTGACCGTGATCCCGGCCGCCTCGAATGCCGCCTGGTAGGTGGCGACCGAAGGCCGGCCGAGCGAATCGTCCTGGGCGCAGATCACCGCCGTCTTCAGTTCGGGCCGGTTCTCCGCCACCCACTGCACGCCGGTGACGTTGTAGATCGGGTGCACCTCGCACGGTGCGATCAGGTTCGGCGTGTCCGGCGTCAGGTCGCTGGGCAGCAGGGTCGAGACCAGCATGTCGGCCTGCGAGGCGACGGCAAGGCCGCCGGCATGGTGTCGCCGCCCAGCATCATCACGAACTTGACGCCGTCCTCGAACACCAGCTGGGTCATGCCGACCGAGGCCTTGTCGGCGAGGTATTCGTTGTCGTAGGGCACCAGCTCGACCATGTACTGGTCGCCGCCGATGGCCAGCCCGCCGGCGGCGTTCACGTGCTCGGCCCAGATCTGGCAGCCGTACAGGCCGGGCAGCCCCCAGGCCGCGACCTCGCCGGTCAGCGGAGCCAGGAAGCCGATCTTGACCGTCTTCTCTTCCGCGCTTGCCTTGCGCGGCGCCTGGGTGACCGCACCCAGCGCCGCCAAGCCGGCCGCGCCCCCGCCCAGTACCCGCCGCCGTGACAGCTGGAATCCCCGCCTCACCATGATCCGTTCCTCCCTCTGCGCCGGACGCCCGCCCCCGCGCGCGCCGCGACCGGTCCTGCCCGCCTGCCGTGCGGGCCGCTCGCCTGAAGTGCGTCGATCATAGCGTCGAGGCGCAACGACCGGTCAAGTGATTAGACCACTTGCCGGGCAAATCCGAACCAAAGGATGACCCAAAACAAGGCCAATTCGAACCATTACAGACGGTGCGCGCAACGCACCGGCGCGCACGGCCCGTCGCGCATGGCTCGGCCTGTGCCGCCATTTCCGCGGCTCCTGCGCCGAACCCCAACCGCACGGTGCCCTTGCGCTGCGAAGCGGACGCCGCTCCGATGCCTGGCCGCAGGCCATGGTGGCTCAGACCAATCTTCGCCGACTGGTCCGATTTGGTCCTGTCGTGCCGTTCCGGTTCTTGCTCCCGCGTCGGCGCCTCAGCTACCGTTTTCTCCGGCAGTCGGCTGCGCCCGCGGGCGCAGCGGCGCGAACAACGGGCGGACGGCCGCACGCCCTGCCGGCGCCAGTGCCGGCCGCGCGGCCTCCAGCCGAACAGGCAGCGAGGGTGCACATGAGCGCGGCGAAGATGTGGGGCAGCGAGCCTTTCTGGGGTCTCGGCTTCGAGTGGGATCCGCAGTGGCTGCTCAACGACGAGCAGAAGCGGCTGCAGGCCAAGCTTATCGAGCTGTGCCGCACGACCCTGCGCGACAACGCGGTCGAGAGCGACCGCGGGCTGATCTTCCCGCGCAAGAACTTCGAGGCGCTCGCCGCCCACGGCTTCCTCGGCCTGCTGGTGCCGAAGGAATGGGGCGGGCTCGGCCAGTCCCACGTCTGCGCGGCGATGGCGGTGGAAACGATCGCGCGCTACGGCTGCGCCTCGACCGCGATGTGCTACACCATGCACCTGGGCGCGGTCGCCGCGGCCATGCTACGCGCCTACGACAACCCGACCATCGAGGCGCTGATGCGCCGGCTGGACAAGGAATGCCTGGTCGGCACGCTGAGCTATTCCGACCCGGAGACCGGGTCGCATTTCTGGTACCCGGTGAGTTCGCGGGCCGAGGACGCCGGCGATAAGTGGCGGGTGCTGAAAAAGGCCTCCTGGACCACGTCGGGCGGATTTGCCGACTGGTACATCGTGCAGACCACCAGCCCGAATTTCGACGGCAACTATTCCGACCTGAGCTGCTTCCTGATCATGGGCGACGAGGTCAAGGCCGAGCCGTCGAAGTGGGACGCTCTCGGGCTGCGCGGAAACCAGTCGGGCACGCTGCTGGTCGACAACGTCGAGATCCCGAAGGACCGCATGGTCGGCCCGAAGGGCGACGGCGCCAACTCGAACGACGAGGCGGTGGACCCGTTCTTCCTGATCTGCTCGTCGGCGTGCTGGAACGGCATCGCGCTCGGCATGATGGACATCGGGCTGATGCACACCACCCGCAAGAAGCACGTCGACGTCGGCATGCGGGTCTGCGACTACCCGACCATCCAGGACTATTTCGGCGAGGGCCTGATCTCGACCAACGCCTGCCGCGCGCTCGACTTCATGGTCGCCAAGGCGCTGGACGACGCCACCAACGACTGCGACTGGTCGATCCACAAGGGCGACCCGTCGAACCTGCCGCGCGCGGCCTATCTGCACTGGTGCTGGCAGATCAAGTTCCAGGCGGCCAAGAACGTGGCCGAGGTGTCCGACAAGATGCTGCATGCCTGCGGCGGCACCGGCTACAAGAAGGACCTGGGCATCGAGCGCTATCTGCGCGACGCCAAGGCCGGCTGGGTGATGGGCCCGACCAACGAGGTGCTGCGCCAGTTCGTCGGCAAGGCGGTGCTGCTCGGCTTCGGTGCGCTCGACTACTGGAACCAGGCGATCAACGAGCGCGTGATCTACAACGAGACCAAGAAGATGACGCCGGAGCAGAAGCGCGCGCTGGCCGAGCGCCTGCTCGCCGAGGCGGAGCCGAAGGCGGCCGAGTAGGCCTGCGCGGAACGGACGGCGGGCGCGGCGGTCAGGCCGCGTCCTCGTCGGCGGCGTTCAGCATGTTGAACTGGGCGCGCGGCAGTACCGCGCTCAGCCGCTCGGCGATGCGGTCCGGATCCTCGTCGAAGATGATCGCCATCTCGTCGTCGCGGGCCCAGGCGACCCGGCCTTCAAGGATGCCGAGACGGTCGATCTGCAGGCGAACGGACGCGCCGTCTACCGACTCCACCGGGGCGGTCAGGCGCAGGCGCGCGCCCTCGGTCGACACGTTCAGCACCATGCATGCCAGGTCGTCGTGGTCGGCATCGAACAGCACCCGGCCGGACCACAGCACGGAGACGCGGATGGTACGCCGCCGGTCGCTGGGCAGGTTGGCCGGCTTCGCCTCGAGCTGCATCTGCTGCGCCGTCTCGCGCGATTCGTAGTCGAACTCGACGCCGACCTCGCGGTCGGCACGCCAGACCACATAGCCGGTCAGGTCCGGATAGCCGTCGACCTGCACGGTGACGGCGTCCAGTGTCGCCGGCACGCTGTCCAGCCGCAGCCGGGCGCCGCCGATGGAGATGTTGATGATTTCGCAGGCGTGGCTGCCGCCGCCGGCGGCCAGCCGGCCGGCGATCAGCACCGCGGTGCGTACATGCCGCTGACGCTCTTGCCCCGTCGCCGGCGCGTTCATCTGCCACTCCGAACCCTGCGCCCGACTCGCCGATGCACCGCGCACCGGGATGGCGTTCTCCAAACCTACGCCACATCCCTTGCGCGATGCTTAACGGCGGCGCCAATGTACAGCGCGGTCGCGTATTGAATTCGCGCCGCCCGTGCATTGTCGCGGCCCGCATGTCCCCGCACGGGCGGCCGCCGTCGGACCCATCGCCGAATCCCCGCATCCCGCCCGCGTCGCGCCGTTCGCCGGCAACCCGGGGCCGGCCGATGCTTGCGTCGCCCGCCGCCGGGCTGCACAAATACGCCGAGCGCGCGCCGGCACCGCCGGTGGCGGCGGAAGGATGCCGGTCATGGTGACCATGCTCAGCTTCGGCCTTGACGAAACCGCGACGCTGCTGCGCGACACGGTCGCCCAGTTCGCGGCGGCCGAGATCGCGCCGCGCGCGCAAGCCATCGACCACGACAACCTGTTCCCGCGCGACCTGTGGCCCCGGCTCGGCGCGCTCGGCCTGCTCGGGCTGACCGTCGGGGAGGCCGACGGCGGCGCCGGCATGGGCTATCTCCACCATGTCATCGCCATGGAGGAGATCAGCCGCGCCTCCGCGGCGGTCGGCCTGAGCTACGGCGCCCATTCCAACCTGTGCGTCAACCAGATCCGCCGGTTCGGCACCGCCGCGCAGAAGGCGCGCTATCTGCCCGGCCTGATTTCCGGCGATGCGCTCGGCGCCCTGGCGATGAGCGAGGCCGGCGCGGGCTCGGACGTGGTCTCGATGCGCTGCCGGGCCGAGCTGCGCGGCGACCACTACCTGCTGAACGGCACCAAGATGTGGTGCACCAACGGCCCGCATGCCGACGTGCTGGTGGTCTATGCCAAGACCGACCCGGACGCCGGCAAGCGCGGCATCACCGCCTTTCTGATCGAGCGCGACATGCCGGGTTTCAGGCCGGCGCAGAAGCTGGACAAGCTCGGCATGCGCGGGTCGGACACCGGCGAGCTGGTGTTCCACGACTGCGCGGTGCCCGCCGCCAACGTGCTCGGCGAGGCCGGCAACGGCGTCGCCATCCTGATGAGCGGCCTCGACTACGAGCGCGTGGTGCTCGCCGGCGGGCCGCTCGGCATCATGCAGGCGGCCCTCGACCTGGTGCTGCCCTATGTCCACGATCGCCAGCAGTTCGGCCGGCCGATCGGCGCCTTCCAGCTGATGCAGGCCAAGCTGGCCGACATGTATGTCGCGCTGAACTCGGCCCGGGCCTACGTCTATGCCGTCGCCGCCGCCTGCGACCGCGGCGAGACCACCCGCAAGGACGCCGCGGGCGCCATCCTCTATGCCTCCGAGCAGGCCACCCAGGTGGCGCTGCAGGCGGTGCAGGCGCTGGGCGGCAACGGCTACATCAACGACTATCCGGCCGGCCGGCTGCTGCGCGACGCCAAGCTCTACGAGATCGGCGCCGGCACCAGCGAGATCCGCCGCATGCTGATCGGCCGCGAGCTGTTCGAGGAAGGCGGGTGAGCGTGCACGCGAGCTACTCCGCGGACGACGTCGATGCGCGGTAGCCGCATCTCCTCCGGCTCGCACTTCGAGGAGCTGGCCGGCTATGCCCGCGCCGTGGTCGACGGCGAGTGGGTGATGGTGTCCGGCACCACCGGCTTCGACTATGCGACCGGCGCCATCAGCGACGACGTCGGCGCGCAGACCGAGCAATGCTTCCGCAACATCGCCGCGGCACTCGACCAGGCCGGCTGCACCCTGGCCGACCTGCTCCGCATCCGGATCTATCTCGCCGATGCCGCAGATTTCGACGTGGTCGCGCCGATCGTCGGCCGCCACTGCCGCGCGGCGCGGCCGGCGAACACGACGCTTGTCGCCGGCATGGTCGACCCCCGGATGAGAGTCGAGATCGAGGTCACCGCCCGCCGCAATCCGCCTGCCGGAGACATCCTGTGACCCTGCCCGCCACGCCGATCGAGTTCTGGTTCGATTTCTCCAGCCCCTACGGCTATCTCGCCGCCCAGCGCATCGACGACGTCGCCGCCGCGAACGGCAGCACGGTCGCCTGGCGCCCGTTCCTGCTCGGCGCGCTGTT
Organism: Alphaproteobacteria bacterium; assembly: GCA_041396705.1. Taxonomy (NCBI): domain Bacteria; kingdom Pseudomonadati; phylum Pseudomonadota; class Alphaproteobacteria; species Alphaproteobacteria bacterium. The sequence continues at coordinate 46,060 of JAWKYB010000004.1, read as the reverse complement.
CAAGCTGACCGGCTCTTCGCCGCTGCTCGACCAGCCGCTGAAGGGCGACTACGCGCGACACGACATGGCGCGCTCGGCGCGGCGCACCGGGGTGCCTTTCCGCCTGCCCGACCCATTTCCCTTCTCCGGCGTTGCGGCCTCGCGGGCGTTCTACTGGCTCGACGGGTCGGATCCGTCCGCCGCCGTGGCCTTCGCCAAGCGCGCCTACGCGGCCATCTTCGGCGCGGGCCGCGACCTGTCGAAGCCGCCGGCCGTGGTCGACGTCCTTGCCGACTGCGGCCACGACCGCGCCGCCGCCGAGGCCGGCATCGCCGACCCGGCGGTGAAGGAGCGGCTGCGCGCGGCGGTCGACAGCGCCATCGAGCGCAAGATCTTCGGCTCGCCCTACTTCCTGGTCGGCGACGATCCGTTCTGGGGCGTCGACCGCCTGCCGGACCTGGCGGCGTGGATCGAACAGGGCGGCTGGTAGCCGGCGGCGCGCGGGTGGCGATCCTCAGTTCCAACCTGGCTGCCAACGACGCCGACACCCAGGCCCGTGCCGCGCGCGTGCGAACGCTCTGCGACGACCTGCACCGCCAGATCGCCGCGGCGGCCCTTGGCGGCGGCGAGGCCGCCCAGCAGACCCTGCGCGACCGCGGCAAGCTGCCGGTCCGTGCGCGCATCGACCGCCTGCTCGACCCCGGCGCGCCGTTCCTGGAGCTGTCGCCGCTCGCCGCCGGCGGCCTGTACGAAGATGCCGCGCCCGGCGCCGGCCTGGTCACCGGCATCGGTCTCGTCGCCGGCCGGCTGGCGATGATCGTGGCCAACGACCCGACGGTGAAGGGCGGCACCTATGTCCCGCTGACGGTGAAGAAGCACCTGCGCGCCCAGGAGATCGCGGCGGAGAACCGGCTGCCCTGCATCTACCTGGTCGAATCCGGCGGCGCCAACCTGCCGCACCAGGCCGAGGTGTTTCCCGACCGCGACCATTTCGGCCGGATCTTTTACAACCAGGCCACCATGTCGGCGGCCGGCATCGCGCAGATCGCGGTGGTGTTCGGCTGGTCCACCGCCGGCGGCGCCTATGTCCCGGCGATGGCCGACTATGCCGTCATCGTCCGCGGCCAGGGCGCGATCTTCCTCGGCGGGCCGCCGCTGGTGCAGGCGGCAACGGGCGAGCGGATCAGCGCCGAGGAACTGGGCGGTGCCGACGTGCATGCCCGGCTGTCCGGCGTGGTCGATGCGGTGGCCGACGACGACGCGCACGCGATCGCGCTGGCCCGCGAGGCGATGGCCGCGGTGCCGGCCTGCGTCGCGGCGACGCCGGACCGCGCGGCCCTGCCGCCGCGCCATTCCGTCACCGAGCTCGATGCGGTGGCCCCGGTCGACCTGCATCGCCAGCTGGACATGCACGAGATCCTGGCCCGGATCGTCGACGACAGCCGGTTCGACGCATTCAAGCCGCACTATGGCGAAACCTTGCTCACCGGATTTGCCCATATTGCCGGACATCACGTTGGAATCATTGCTAATAATGGGATTCTGTTCGCGGAGTCGGCGCTGAAGGCGACGCATTTCATCGAGATCTGCGCCCAGCGGCATATCCCATTGATCTTCCTGCACAATATCTCCGGATTCATGGTCGGCCGCGAGTACGAGGCCGGCGGCATCGCCAAGCACGGCGCCAAGATGGTCGCCGCGGTCGCCTGCGCCCGGGTGCCGAAGATCAGCCTGCTGGTCGGCGGCTCGTTCGGCGCCGGCAACTACGCCATGTGCGGACGTGCCTACGGCCCGCGGTTCCTGTTCGCCTGGCCGACCGCGCGCATTTCGGTGATGGGCGGCGAGCAGGCCGCCAGCGTGCTGGCAACGGTGCGCCGCAACGCCATGGAAGCAAAAGGCGAATCCTGGCCGGCCGGGGACGAGGACGCGTTCCGCCAGCCGATCCTGCACCGCTACGAGGCCGAGGGCAGCCCCTATTACGCCACCGCGCGACTGTGGGATGATGGCATCATCGACCCGAGATCGACTCGCGACGTGCTCGGGCTTGCCCTCGGCATCGTGCGGCAGGCGCCGGCCGAGCCGACGCGATTCGGCGTGTTCCGGATGTAGGCCCGTGACCGACCAGCCCATACTGCTCGACGTGGACGGCGCGATTGCCAGGCTGACGCTGAACCGGCCCGAGAAGCGCAACGCCTTCGACGACGGGCTGATCGGTGCGCTCGACGACGGCCTCGCCGCGATCGAGGCCGACGACCGGATCCGCGCCGTCATCCTGACCGGCGCCGGCGACCATTTCAGCGCGGGCGCCGACCTGGGCTGGATGCGGCAGGCGGGCGCGCAGGGCCCGGAGGAGAACCGGGCGAGCGCCCATGCCTTCGCCGAAGCGGTTGCCCGCCTCGACCAGCTGCCGGTGCCGACGGTCGCGGTGGTCCGCGGCGCCACCTATGGCGGCGGCGTCGGTCTGGTCTGCGCCTGCGACATCGCTCTCTGCGACCTGAGCGCGCGCTTCTGCCTGTCCGAGGTCCGGCTCGGGCTCGCGCCGGCGGTGATCGGGCCCTATGTGGTCCGCGCTCTCGGCCAGAGCTGGGCCCGGCGACTGATGCTGACGGCGGAGGTGGTGCCGGCCGACATGGCCCGTGCGGTCGGCCTGGTGCAGGAGATCGCGGCGGACCCCGATGCGCGTGCGGCCGAACTGGCCGGCCTGCTGCTCGCCGGCGCCCCGGGCGCGCAGGCGGAGGCGAAGGCGCTGGTCCGGCGTGCGGCCGGCCCGGTCGACGATGCGCTGCGCGGCTTCACCGCCGACCTGATCGCGCGCCTGCGCGCCGCGCCGGAGGGGCGCGAGGGCCTCGACGCCTTCTTCGCCAAGCGGCCGCCGTCCTGGGCGGGCAGGGACAGCTGACGGGCCGGGGCGGTGGCCATCAACCTGCGCGATCACTGGATCACCAGCCACGTCGCCACTGCGACCTTCGCCATCCTGATCACCCTGGCGACCGGCGAGGTCGCCGGCCATCAGCTCAGCATCGTCATCTTCGCCACCATCCTCGCCGGCTATGCGGTCATCTACCGGCTGGTACCGCACAGTCGGCTGTTCAACCTGGCGATGACCAACGGGCTGGTGATCTATGCCTGCCTGTTCGTCTTCTTCGTGTCGGCCAACTTCGCCGACGTGCCCGACTGGGCCTTGATGATCGGCATGCCGATGCCGGTGATCGGCTTCATCGGCGGCACCTGGGTCCATCGCGCCGACATCGAGACGACGATCCGCAACCGCCAGGCGGTCGGCGGGCGCCAGGTGCCGAAGTTCTGGCGCTGGCTGAGCCCGATCGCGCTGATCGGCGTCGCCACCTTCTTCACCAACACGGTGGCGATGGCTCCGCTCCTGCATGCCGCGGCGATGTTGGCGGCGATGACCGGGATCGCCGCGATCGCGGCCTGGCTGGCCCGCGATATCGCGGTGTTCCTGATCGACACCGGGCTGATCTTCGAATCCTTCTGGCGCGGGCTGACCTTCGTCACCGCGCCGGCCTTCGCCTTCATCACCTTCTACATGTTCAACGTGATCGTGTTCGCCGCGCTCTACCGGCTGATCGATCGCTACTCGCTGGCCTCGCACTTCCGCATCGACGGCGTCGCCCGCGACATGACCTTCGCCGAATGCCTGTATTTCTCGGTGGTGACGCTGTCGACCGTGGGCTACGGCGACATCGTGCCGGCCAGCGACAGCGCGCGCCTGATCGTGTCGCTGCAGGTGGTGCTGGGCGCGGTGCTGGTGCTGATCGGCGTGTCGGAAATCCTCAACTACGCCCGCAACCGCGGCTCCGGACCGCATGGCGGCGATCGTGGCTGAGCCGCCGGCCCGGCCGTTCGACAGCCTGCTGATCGCGAACAGGGGCGAGATCGCCTGCCGCATCGCCGACACGGCACGCAGGATGGGGCTGCGCACGATCGCCGTGTTCAGCGACGCCGATGCCGGCGCCCGCCACGTCCGCCGCTGCGACGAGGCGGTGCACATCGGTCCCGCCGCGCCGGGCGAGAGCTACCTCGACCCCGCCCGCATCCTGGCCGCTGCCCGCGTTGCCGGCGCCGGGGCGATCCACCCCGGCTACGGCTTCCTGGCCGAGAATGCGGGTTTCGCCGAGGCCTGCGCCGCCGCCGACATCGTCTTCGTCGGGCCGCCGGCCGCGGCGATGCGGGCGATGGGATCGAAGGACGCCGCGCGGATGCGCATGGCCGCGGCCGGCGTGCCGGTCACGCCGGGCTATGACGGCAACGACCAGTCCGAGACCGGCTTCGCCGCTGGCGCGACCGCGATCGGCTTCCCGCTGCTGGTCAAGGCGACGGCCGGCGGCGGCGGGCGTGGCATTCGCCTGGTCGAATCGCTGCAGGACCTCGCCGACGCCCTGCGCCAGGCCCGCGCCGAGGCCCAGGCCGCCTTCGGCGACGGCCGGCTGCTGCTGGAACGCTTCGTCGCCGGCGCCCGTCACGTCGAGGTCCAGATCGTCGCCGACCGCCACGGCAACGTCGTCCACCTGCACGACCGCGACTGCTCGATCCAGCGACGCCGACAGAAGCTGGTCGAGGAGGCGCCGGCGCCGGCCATCGCCGCGCCGGTCCGCGCCGCCATGGCCGAGGCCGCGGTGACCTGCGCCCGCGCCGTCGACTACCGCGGCGCCGGCACGGTCGAGTTTCTGTTGTCGCCAGATAATTCGTTCTATTTCATGGAGATGAACACCAGACTTCAGGTGGAGCATCCGGTCACCGAGGCGGTTACCGGCATCGACCTGGTCGCCTGGCAGTTGACGGTCGCCGCCGGCGCGCCGCTGCCGTGTCGGCAACACGAGATCGCGGTCAACGGCCACGCCGTCGAAGCGCGCGTCATCGCCGAAGACCCGGCCCGCGGTTTCGCGCCGGATCCCGGCCCGCTCGCGCTCGCCGCCTGGCCGCACGGCGGTGTCCGTGTCGACACCGGCTACGAGGCCGGCGACAGCGTGCCGGGCGCCTATGACTCGCTGCTGGCCAAGCTGGTGGTGCACGGCCTCGACCGCACCGATGCCTGGCGCGGCCTCGCCTCGGCGCTGCGCGACACCGCGGTCGGTCCCGGAGCCAGCAACCTCGGCCTGCTCGCCGCCATTGCCGGCGACCCGGCACTGCGGGCCGGACCGGTCGACATCGGCTGGCTAGAGCGCGCCCTGCCCGCGCTGCTCGCCGGTCTGCCGGACCGTCGCGCCGACGCGCTGGCCCTCGCCGCCTGGCACCTGCTGCGGCCGTCGTCGGGCGACGGCGACCCCTGGTCGCGACGCGACGGCTGGCGCGTGTCCGGCCGTGGCACGGCCGCGCTGACGCTTGCGGTCGACGGCGCCGCGGCCGCCGACCTCGCCGTCGCCTACCGCCCACGGGGCCTGGCGCTGCGCGGCGATGGCATCGACCTCGACCTGCGCGAAGACCGCGATGACGGCGGCCTGCTTCGGCTGGTGTGCAACGGCCGTGCGATTGCCGGCCATGTGCTGCCGCACGACAACGCGCTGGCGGTGCTGACCGGCGGCGCCCGGCACGTCGTGTCACGTCCTGCCCCGCGTGCCGGCAGCGATGCCGCCGCCGGCGACGGCCGCATCCGTGCGCCGCTGCCCGGCCGCGTCCAGGCGGTTCACGTCCGGCCCGGCGCCGCGGTCGCGGCCGGCGCGCCCCTGCTGGCGCTGGAAGCGATGAAGACCCTGCACGCGCTGGCCGCCGACCGCGACGGCGTGGTCGAGACCGTCGGCTGCGCCGTCGGCGACCAGGTCGCGCGCGGCGATCTGCTGGTTGTCATCGCGCCGGCTTCCGACTAACACCGGCATGCGGATCCGAAGCGTCGGCAGCCTCCGCATCGACGATACAGCCAACGGGTGGTCATCGAATAAAATGTTCATAAACAGACCACTATTGCCTTGATCTCATCTTATGGTTGATCTCGTCAAGCTGTGCGTCGGCGCCGAGGGCATTGCCGACCTGAAGGCCTATCACGCCGCCCGCTGGGCCGAGACCTCGCCGGACCGCGGCGCGTTCCGCATCTTCCACGGCACCCGCAACACGCCGAAGCTGGCCGACGAGATTCTCGCGTCCGGCGGTTCGCTCTACTGGGTGATCCAGGGGGCGATCGCCTGCCGGCAGCGGATCACCGGCTTCGAGCGCACCACCCGCGACGACGGCCAGCCCCTGTGCCTGATCGGCCTGGAGAACCGCCATGTCCCGACCGAGGCCTGGCCGATGCGGCCGTTCCAGGGCTGGCGCTATCTGAAGCCGGACCGGCGCCCGCCCGATGCCGCCGACTGGGTCGGCGAAGCGCCGCCGGAGGAGATGGCGCGCGAACTGCGCGCGCTTGGCCTGATCTGATCGACAGCGGTTTTCGGCGCCGCTAGCATCGGTTGGCGCGTGCCGCTCGCCTGGCGCGCAAGGGAACTGGGGGAGAGGATGATGCACAGGACGCTGGCGGCCGGGCTGGCCGCCGCGGCGGTCGCGACCGCGACCACCGCCTTCGCCGAGCCGCTGAAGATCGGCTTCGTCTACAACAGCCCGATCGGCGACGGCGGATGGACCTACCAGCACGACCAGGGCCGGCTGGCGCTGGAGGCGGCGCTGGGCGACGCGGTGGAGACCAGCTACGTGGAAAGCGTGGCCGAGGGCGACGCGGCCCGTGTCATGCGCCAGATGGTCGAGAACGGCGCCGGCCTCGTGTTCGCCACCTCGTTCGGGTTCATGAACCCGATGGCCGAGGTGGCGGCGAGCTATCCCGACGCGGTGTTCGAGCACGCCACCGGCTACACACTGCTCGACAACATGGGCGTCTACCATGCCCGCGCCTACGAGGCGCGTTACCTGTCCGGCATCGCCGCGGGCAGCGTCAGCCAGAGCGGCGTCGCCGGCTTCATCGCCTCCTTCCCGATCCCCGAGGTCATCCGCGGCATCAACGCGTTCACCCTCGGCATGCGCTCGGTCAACCCCGAGGCGACGGTCAAGGTGATCTGGATCTCGTCCTGGTACGACCCGGGCAAGGAAACCGAGGCGGCCCAGGCACTGATCGCCCAGGGCGCAGACGTGATCTCGCAGTTCACCGACTCGCCGGCGCCGACCATCGCGGCCCAGGAAGCCGGCGTCTGGTCGATCTCGGTCGGCTCCGACCGATCCAGCTACGGCCCGGACGCCCACCTGACCTCGGTCGTCTACAACTGGGCCGGCTTCTACGAGGAAACGGCCCGTGCCGTGATCGACGGCACCTGGCAGTCGGCCAACGTCTGGGGCGGCTTCGACCGCGGCATGATCGAGCTCGCCCCGCTGCACGCCGGGGTCCCCGACGACGCGCGCGCGCTGATCGAGGACAGGCGCGCCGCGATCGCCGCCGGCACCGCACATCCCTTCGCCGGGCCGGTGGCCGACCAGGACGGCACCGTCCGCATCGCGGCCGGCGCCGTGGCCGATGACGGCATGCTGCTGGGGATGGACTGGTACGTCGAGGGCGTCGACGACCGGCTGCCGAACTAGCCGGGCATGGCCCGTACCCTGATCGAGAATGCGCTGGTCGTCACGATGGACGACCGGCGCCGGGTGCTCGACCCGGGCACGGTGCTGGTCGACGGCGACCGCATCGCGGCGGTCGGTGCGCCGGGCGAGCCCGGCCTTGCCGCCGCCGATGCCGTGCGGATCGACGCGTCCGGCCACATCCTGATCCCGGGCCTGGTCAACACACATGTCCACCTGTCGCAGCAGCTCGGCCGCGGGCTGGGCGACGACGTCGACCTGTTGACCTGGCTGCACGACCGCATCTGGCCCTATGAGAGCAGCCTGACCCACGACGACCAGCTGATCTCGTCGCTGCTGTGCATGGCCGAGCTGGTGCGCTCCGGCGTCACCACCTTCTGCGAGGCCGGCGGCCAGCATGTCGACGCCATGGGCAGCGCCGTCGAGCAGGCCGGCCTGCGCGCCGTGCTGTGCCAGTCGACGATGGATTCCGGCGAGGGCCTGCCCGAGCGCTGGGTGCTGCCGACCCGGGAATGCCTTGACCGCCAGTTGCAGCAGCACCGGCGCTGGCAGGGCGCCGCCGACGGCCGGATCCGCCACTGGTTCGGCCTGCGCACCCTGTTCAACTGTTCCGACGAACTGGTGCGCGGCACCGTGGCACTGGCGCGCGCGCACGGCACCGGCATCAACATGCACCTGGCCGAGGTGATCGACGAGGTCCGCTTCGTCGAGGCCCGCTTCGGCGAGACCCCGGTCGCCCACATGGCGCGGCTCGACGCGCTCGGACCCGACCTGCTGGCGGTGCACACGGTCTGGCTGACCCCGCGCGACATCGACTTGTTCGTGCTGCACGACGTCAAGGTCAGCCACAACCCGGCCGCGGCCATGCGCGTGCTCGGCTTCGCCCCGGTGCCGGAGATGGTCGCCAAGGGCCTGTGCGTAACGCTGGGCACCGACGGCGCCCCATCGAACAACCGCATGGACCTGATCGACGAGATGTGGCTCGCCGGGCTGATCCACAAGGGCCGCTGGCTCGACCCGACCGTGATGCCGGCGGAGACCATCCTGGAGATGGCGACCGTCAACGGCGCCCGCGCATTGGCCTGGGACGACCAGATCGGCAGCCTCGCCGCCGGCAAGAAGGCCGACCTCGTGCTGATCGACCCGCGCAGCGCCGGCACGCTGCCGCTGCACGACCCGGTCGCCGGGCTGGTTAGCGCCATGCACGCCGCCAATGTCCGCTCGGTGATGATCGACGGGCGCTGGGTGCTGCGGGACGGCGCCATCGCCACCTTCGACGAGGCCGCCGTCCTGGCCGAGGCCGCAGAGCGCGCCGACGCCGTCCGCCAGCGCGCCGGCATCGTCCTGCCGCCCCGTTTCGCCAGGCAGCGCTGACGGCCGGGGCCGGGACGTCCCCGTCGGCCCGTTTCCACCGGCGTCCGAAACGATTAGAACGAACGAAACCATACTCATCGGGGAGGGAAACCATGAGCGGCGACAACATCGCCAACCAGGCCGGCTTCGAGACCTGGGGTCGGCGCCTGCGGCTCGGCTTCGTCGGCGGCGGCAAGGGCGCCATGATCGGCACGATCCAGGCCACCGGTGCCCGCATCACCAACCGCTGGGAAGTGGTCGCCGGCGCATTGTCGGCCCGGCCCGAGGTGGCCGTCGAATCCGGCCGGGCCTGGCACCTGGCCGAGGATCGCATCTACACCGACTATCGCGAGATGGCAGCGAAGGAGAAGCAGCGGCCGGACGGCATCGACGCGGTCTGCGTCGTCACCCCGAACGACAAGCACCATGCGATGTGCTGCACCTTCCTCGACGCCGGTTACGACGTCATCTGCGACAAGCCGCTGACCACGACGCTGGACGACGCCATCGACCTCGTCCGCCGGGTGCGCAAGGCCGGGGTGGTGTTCGGCGTCACCCATGCCTTCGCCGCCAACGCCATGGTCCGCCAGATGCGCGACATGGTCGCCGCCGGCGCTGTCGGTCGCATCCGCCAGATCCACGTTGCCTATTTCGACGAGTTCCTTGCCTTCCCCGGCGCCGAGGAAACCAAGCAGTTTTCCTGGCGCATCGACCCGGCCCAGTCCGGCGCGGCCAGCACCGCGGCCGACATCGGCACCCATGCGTGGCACCTGTCCACCTTCGTCAGCGGCCTGGAGATGCAACAGGTGCGGGCCGAGTTCCACACCTGCAGCCGGCCGAAGCCGATGGAGGACACCGCATTCATGCACGTGCGCTTCGCCGGCGGCGTGCCCGGCACGCTGAACGTAACCCAGGTCGCGGCCGGCGAGCGCGGCGGGCTGCACCTGCGCATCTATGGCGACGACGGCCGGCTGGAATGGCTGCAGAGCGAATCTGAGAAGCTGCGCTACACCCGCCTGGGCGAGGCCGAGCAGATCATCACCCGCGGTGTCGGCGGCAGCATGGCGGATTCGACCCAGCGCTACGTCACCCTGCCCCGCGGCTATGCCGAGGGCTGGTTCGAGGCCTGGGCCAATCTCTATGCCGAGTTCGCCGTCGCCATCGCCGCGCGCCGCGACGGCCGCACCCTGCCTGCCGGCCACGTCGCGTTCCCGACCGTCGAGGACGGCGCCCGCGGCATCAAGTTCGTCACCGCCGCCGTCAAATCCAACGCCGAGGGCGGCAGCTGGCAGGACTGCACGCTGGACCTCAGCGCACTCTGACCCGGCGGCCCGCGATGACGGAGGGGCATGGCGCTACCGGCCTGCCGCGCGGACAACGAGGACCTCGCGCCGCCCGCTGCCCCACCCGCCGTCGTTGCGAGGCGCGCAGCGCCGCGGCAATCCAGGGCAACCGCACAGCCGCACCTGCGCCCAGCCTGGATCGCCGCGCCGGCTTGCGGCTGGTGGCAATGGCGGTGCCGGCACAACCGGCGTGGGACAAGCTCGCGGGTGGAGAGGTCGGCTACGGGCCCAGCCGCTTCTCGAAGTGGAACTCCGTCGTGTTCGACAGGTCGTGCAGGTCGCGGGTGCGGCCGGTCCGGGTGTAGCCGAGGCCGCGGTAGAACCGGTGCGCGGTCTCGAAGCGGGTGTCGGACCACAGCTCGATCCGGGCGGCGCCGCGGTCGCGCGCCGCCGCCTCCACCAGCGCGGTCAGCCGCCGGCCGAGCCCGCCGCGGCGGGCGTCCGGATGGACGTAGAGCTTGTGCAGCTCGACCGTGGCGGTGGCGGGATCGAAGGCGTAGCCGACGATGCCGTGCAGCGCCGCGCCGCGCCAGGCCGTCCAGAACCTGCCGTCCTTGGCGCGGAAATGGCTGGCCGGGTGGCGCAGGCCGGGCTCTTCCAGGTCGACGTCGAGGATCACGCCGGGATAGGCCGACCAGCACAGGTCGACCAGCGCGATCACCGCGTCGCTGTCGGCGTCGCGGCCGTCGCGGATGACGATGCCGTCGCTCACAGCAGGAACACCGTGGCCAGGCCGAGGAACGCCAGGAACCCGACGATGTCGGTGACGGTGGTCAGGAACACGCTCGAGGCGACCGCCGGGTCGACGCCCAGCCGTTCCAGCCCCAGCGGAATGAACGCGCCGAAGAAGGCGGCGGCCAGCAGGTTCAGCACCATCGCTGCGCCGATCACCGCGCCGATCTGCCACGACGAGAACCAGAAGAATGCGATCGCGCCCATGATCAGCGCGAAGCTGAGCCCGTTGATCAGCCCGACCATCACCTCCTTGAAGATTACCCGCCAGGCGTTGGAGGGCGACAGCTCGCGGGTGGCGAGCGCGCGCACCGCCACGGTCAGGGTCTGGGTCCCGGCATTGCCGCCCATCGAGGCGACGATCGGCATCAGCACGGCCAGCGCCACCACCGCGGCGATGGCATCCTCGAACAGCCCGATCACCACCGAGGCCGCGATCGCGGTCAGCAGGTTGATGAACAGCCAGGTGAAGCGCGACCGAGTCGTGTTGAGCACGGCGGAGAACACGTCGGACTCCTGCACGCCGGCCAGCTTCAGCATGTCCTCCTCGGCCTCCTCGCCGACCACGTGCACGATGTCGTCCACCGTGATCATGCCCAGCAGACGCCCGTCGGCGTCGATCACCGGCGCGTCGACCAGACCGTACTGGCGGAACAGGAACGCCACCTCCTCCTGGTCCATGTCGACCGGGATGCGCTTGATGTCCTCCTTCATCAGCTCGGCGATTTTCACCTTGCGCCGGCTGCGCATGATCCGGCTCAGCGCCACCGCGCCGACCAGCTGCATCTTCGGGTCGACGACGAACAGGTCGTAGAACTCGTCCGGCAGGCTCTCGTCGTCCTTGCTGTCGCGCAGGTGATCGATGGTCTCGCCGACGGTCCAGAACTGCGGCACCATCACGAAGGCGCGCTGCATCAGCCGGCCGGCCGACTCCTCGGGATAGGTCAGGCCCTGCTCGACCAGCGCGCGGTCGGGCGCCGGCAGCTCGGCCAGCACCTCGCGCTGCTGGGCGGTGTCGAGATCCTCGATGATCTCGAGCGCGTCGTCGGTGTCGAGCTCGGCCAGCGCCGCCGCGATCTCCGACGCCGGCAACAGGTCGACCAGTTCCTCGCGGACCTGATAGTCGAGGTGGCTGAGGGTCTCGGGCAGCAGCGACGGGCCGATCGCCTTGATCAGCAGTTCGCGCCGCTCGCCGCCCAGCCGCTCGATCAGGTCGGCGACGTCGGCGGCATGCAGCTCGGCGGTGAGGCGGGCGACCTCGTCGAAGCGCTTGGTGTCGATCGCCTCGACGATCGCGCGGGTGACCTCGTCGGTCAGGCCATAGAGGTCTTCAGCCTCTTCGGTCTCCGGGGCCTGGATCGGGTCTTGCCGCGCGGCTTCGGCCATTGGCTTGCCTCGGGTCCGAACCTGGTACAAAACAAGGCCCGTGGTGAAGCCCACGGGCCCGACATAGCAAAGCTAGTTCAGATGGTGCGGTCGAGAAGACTCGAACTTCCACGGGGTTTCCCCCACAGCGACCTCAACGCTGCGCGTCTACCAATTCCGCCACGACCGCCCAGGCGCCCGTTCGCACGCCATGTGCCGTGCGGAGATAGCAAATGGCGCTGACCAGCGCAAGCCAAGCCCTGGAAATCTGCCGGCTTCGCGACCGGCCCGCGGCGCCGGTGGAATGGCGGATCGCGGAGCGGCCGGTGGCCTATCCCGATGCGCTTGCCGCGATGGAGGCCCGGGTCGCCGCGATCCGCGCCGGCACCGCGGCGGAGCTGGTCTGGCTGCTCGAGCACCCGGCGCTCTACACCGGCGGCACCAGCGCCCGGCGCGAGGACCTGCTATGGCCCGACCGGTTCCCGGTCTACCAGACCGGCCGTGGCGGCCAGTACACCTATCACGGCCCCGGCCAGCGGGTGGCCTATGTCATGCTCGACCTCGACCGGCGCGGCCGCGACATCCGCTGCTTCGTGCATGACCTGGAGCAGTGGCTGATCGAGGCGCTGTCGCGCTTCAACCTGCGCGGCGAGCGGCGCGACGGCCGTGTCGGCATCTGGGTCGCCCGCGGCGGCGGTCGCGAGGACAAGGTCGCGGCGATCGGCGTGCGCGTGCGCAAGTGGGTCAGCTTCCACGGCATCGCGCTCAATGTCGACCCGGACCTGAGCCACTTCCGCGGCATCGTCCCGTGCGGCATCGAAGCCGGTGCCGAGTCGCCCTATGGCGTCACCTCGCTGGTCGATCTCGGCCTGCCGGTGACCATGACCGACGCCGACCTTGCCCTGCGCGAGGCGTTCGAGGCGGTGTTCGGCGCACCGACCGTGCCCGCCTGAGCTACCCGCCGAGGCAGCCGGCGAGACTGTCGGCCAGTCCGTTCATCAGCGCGAAATAATCCTCCTGCGCGTCGCCGCCGGCCACGCCCAGCGGGTCGAGCGTGCCGGCACGCACGCCGGTGTCGGCGACGATGGTCTCGATCAGCGCCGGCCGGAACTGCGGCTCGGCGAACACGCAGACCGCGCCGGTGGCGCGGATCCGCGCCTCGATCTCAGCCAGCCGCGCCGCACTGACCGGCGCCTCCGGGCTGACCGTCACCGAGCCCACCGGCGAGAGCCCGTAATGCGCCTCAAGATACTGGAAGGCGTCGTGGAAGACCACATAGGGCCGGTCGCGGAGGGAGGCGAAGCGCGCGGCGAGTGCGGCGTCGAGGGCGCCGATCCGCAACTGCAGCGCTTCGGCGTTGGCGGCGTATGCCTCGGCATTGGCCGGGTCGATCGCGCCGAGGGTGTCAGCGACGGCCGCGACCATCGCGATCGCATTGTCGGGGTCGAGCCACAGGTGGTGGTCGATCAGTTCTTCGCCGTCTTCGTCGTGCGCCGCATCGCCATGATCGCCTTCGCCATGCGCATCGCCGTCTTCCTCACCGGCGGCATGATCGTGCGCCTCCCACAGCCCGCCTTCGCGCACCGGCAGCGGCACGATGCCGGGCGCGTCCGTCATCGCCAGCACGGCGGCGTCGCCGGCCAGTGCCGCCAGCGGCTCGGTCAGGAACCCCTCCATGCCGCTGCCGATCCAGAAGACGGCGTCGGCCTCGGCCAGCGTCCGCGCCTGCGACGGGCGCAGGGCATAGCCATGCGGCGAGCCGCCATCCTCCACCAGCAGGGTCGGCGAGCCGACGCCGTTCATCACGCCGGCGACCAGGCCGTGCAGCGGCAGGATGCTGGTCACGACGGCCGGTCCCTCCGCCGCCGCACCCGTCGCCATCGTCGAACCTGCACCGACAGCCGCCGCCAGAAGCCACTTCCGCACCGCCGATCCCCCCGATCCCGATTGAGTGTGATGTTATCACATATCTGGAAAGCCATGCATTGTTATGTTATCTCATCGGACATGGCAAGACAGAAGGCTGAGACCGATGGCCACGGGTTCCCGCAGCCCGATCACGACCACCGGCATTGCATCGACCAGGCGCTCGGAGCGGCAGAGGCGCTGTGCGCGGCACGCGGCGTGCGTCTGACCGACCAGCGCCGCGCCGTGCTGAGGCTGCTGCTGGAGGACCACGCGCCGCGCGGCGCCTATGAGATCATGGACCGCCTCGACTGGGGCGAACGCCGGCCGGCGCCGGCGCAGGTCTATCGCGCGCTGGAGTTCCTGCAGGAGCAGGGGCTGGTCCACCGGCTGGCCAGCATCAACGCCTTCGTCAGCTGCTGGACCCCCGATCGGCCGCACGGCGCGCAGTTCCTGATCTGCCGGGACTGCGGCACCGTGGCGGAGATGGCCGACGAGACCGTGGAGCGCGCCATCGTGCACGCGGCGGGCGATGCCGGCTTCAAGGTGACCGCGCCGACGGTCGAGATCGCGGGCATCTGCCCCAACTGCGCCGCGGGCTCGTAATGGACGCCATGGCGCCCGGGATGGGCCCGATGCGGGCCGGCGAGCCGCTGATTCGCGCCGAGGGGCTGGGCGTGCGCGCGCAGGACCACTGGGTCCTGCGCAATGTCGACATCGCGGTCGCCAGCGGCGAGATCGTCACCCTGATCGGGCCCAACGGCGGCGGCAAGACCACGCTGGTCCGCGCACTGCTCGGGGTCGCGCACATCCATCGCGGCACCGTCGTCCGCCGGCCGGGCCTGACCGTCGGCTACGTGCCGCAACGGCTGCGCATCGACCCGACCTTGCCGCTGACCGTGCGCCGGATGATGACGGCGACGTCGCGCCACGACGGTGCCGAGCTGCGGCAAGCGCTGGAGGCGACCGGGGTCGCCCACACCCTCGACCGCCCGGTGCAGCGGCTGTCGGGCGGCGAGCTGCAGCGGGTGCTGCTGGCCCGCGCGATGATGCGCAAGCCGGCGCTGCTGGTCCTCGATGAGCCGGTCCAGGGCGTCGACTATGCCGGCGAGGCGGCGCTCTACCAGCTGATCGCCGACACCCGCGCGCGCACCGGCTGCGGCGTGCTGATGGTCTCGCACGACCTGCACATCGTCATGGCCGCCACCGACCGCGTGGTCTGCCTCAACGGCCATGTCTGCTGCACCGGCAGCGCCCATGACGTCAGCGGCTCGCCGGAATACCGCGCCCTGTTCGGTCCGCGCGCGGTCGATGCCATCGCGGTCTACGCGCACAAGCACGACCACGAGCATGTTTGACGATTTCTTCGTGCGCGCGCTGGCCGCAGCGGTCGGCGTCGCCGTTGTCGCCTGCCCGCTGGGCTGTTTCGTGGTCTGGCGGCGCATGGCCTATTTCGGCGACACCATGGCCCATTCGGCCCTGCTCGGCGTCGCGCTCGGCGTGGTCGCCGGGATCGATCTGACCGTCGGGGTCGCCATCGCCGCGATCCTGGTGGCGCTGGCACTCTACGGCCTGCAGCGGGCGGAGACCTTCGCCACCGACACCCTGCTCGGCATCCTCGCCCATGCCGCGCTGGCGATCGGCCTGGTCGTCATCGGCGTCACCGGCGGCATCCGTCTCGACCTGATCGGCTATCTGTTCGGCGACATCCTGGCGGTCGACGACGCCGCACTGGCGACGATATGGGCGGGCGGCGCCGGCGTGCTGGCGGTGCTGGCGCTGGCCTGGCGGCGGCTGCTGGCGATCACCATCGACCGCGACCTCGCCGCGGCGGAAGGCACCGCGCCGGCCCCGATCGAGCTGCTGTTCATGCTGCTGATCGCCATCGTGGTCGCGCTGGCGATGCAGATGGTCGGTATCCTGCTGATCACTGCCATGCTGATCATTCCGGCGGCCGCGGCCCGGCCGCTGGCACGCACGCCGGAACAGATGGCGATTGCCGCCGCGGGCATCGGCGCCAGCGCCGCCGTGCTCGGCCTGATCGCGTCGCTGCAGCTCGACACCCCGGCCGGCCCGTCGATCGTCGTGGTGGCGACGATGCTGTTCCTGGCCACCGCCGCGACGGCGGCGCTGCGCCGCGGCTGAGACCGCGGCCTACACCGCCGGATCGGCCTCAGGCAGCTGGACCAGCGACAGCACGTTGTCGTCGGGGTCCATGAAGTGGGCCAGCCAGCCGCCCCACGGCTGGCGCTCGGGCGGGTCGGCAAAGCGCACGCCCTGCTCGCTCAGCGACTGATACGCCTCCTCGATGTCGTCCACCGCCAGCGACGCGCCGACGAAGCGGCCGACCAGCCCCTCCTCGCCGTCCTCCTCCGGCGCGTCGGCCTCGACGATCAGGTCGGCGCCGTTCGCCAGCGGAAAAACGGCATAGCCGTCGTCGAGCGACACCGCTTCCGGCTGCAGGCCCAGCTGGTCGCGATAGAAATCGACCGCGCCGGCGATGTCGCTGACGAACACCCGCACCGCTGCCAGACGCATCCCGTTCCCCGCCATCGCCTACTCCGTCGGCCGCTGCGCGAAGCCCCGCCCGCGCGCCGGCACATCCGCCGCCGCCGGCTCGCCGGTCTCGACCCGGTCGACCCTCGCGCCGATCGGACCGCGGCGGCAAGCTTCGATCATCGCCGCGACCGCCGCCGCCGGCCCGGCGAACAGCGCCTCGACCGTGCCGTCGCGACGGTTGCGCACCCAGCCGTCGAGTTCGCGGCGCACCGCCTCGCGCACGATCCAGGCGCGAAAGCCGACGCCCTGGACGCGGCCGGCGATCCGCAGCAGCCACGCCTGCCGGTCAGTCATCGTCGGCCGCCGCCAGCAGCGCAAGCATCCGCACCGCCACGTCGAAGTCGGCCCGCCGCGCCGCCCGCGCGCCCGCAGCCTCGGCGTCCTCGCCCCACAGCCGCGCCTGGTGGGTCTCGTCGAGGATCGACGCCGCCCAGGCCGCATCCGACGTCACCGCACGGTCGACCACGGCGAGGGCCAATGCCACCGAACCCAGCACCGCGGTGAGGTTGGAAATCGCCGCCAGCGCGAAATCGTCCCGCGGCCTCAGCGCCGCGCGGATCGCCGCCAGCGAGGCCTCCGGCTGGCCGACCGGCGTCACCGCGTCGGTAACGGCCAGCGGCGCGTCGTGCTGACGCATCAGCCAGTCGAGCACCGGCTGCCAGGTCGCCTGCTGGCGCGCCGCCAGCTCCGGCTGCTCGGCCGTCCGGTAGCACAACAGATCGGTCGCGCCATAGCGCACGATCTGGTCGATCACCTCGTCGCGGCGATCCGGAACCAGGTCGATGGCGGCGTTGGCGATGCGGTTCAGCGGCATCGCGCGCATGTCGATCTTCTCGCCCTGCGCGTTCCATTCGGCACACAGCGCCTCGGCCAGGGCCTGACGCGGCAGGCACAGCGCACGCCGGCCCGGCGTGCGCACCGGCCGGCCGTCCAGCTCGACAGCCCAGCCGGCCTCGGTGCGCCGGCAACCCGCCTGCTTGAAGAACCGTTTCACCGCGCCACCAGGGCATCGAGCAGCCCCGGCACCTCGCTGAACCGCCGGGCGACGCCGGCGGCTCCGGCCTCGGCCAGCTCCTCTGGCGGGTGATAGCCCCAGGCGACCCCCAGCGACCGCGCGCCCGCGTTGGCGGCCATGGCGATGTCAAAGCCGGTGTCGCCGATCACCACGGTCCGCGACACCGCCACGCCGGTTTCGTCCAGCGCCCGGTAGACCATCTCCGGCGAGGGCTTGCCGGCCGCGTCGTCGGCGGTCTGCAGCGTCACGAACCGGCCGCGCAGGCCGTGGCGGTCGAGCGTCGAGACCAGTCCGCTGCGCGACTTGCCGGTGGCGATACCGAGCAGCCAGCCGGCCGCCGCCAGCACGTCGAGCGCGGCCAGTGCCCCGTCATAGAGCGGCTCGGCATGGTCCGGGTCGGCATGCAGCCGCAGGAACGTCTCGCGATAGCCGTCCACCGCCGCGTCCAGTTCCGAGCCTGGCAGCCCGCCGGCCAGCTTGGCGATCGCCATGTCCAGCCGCAGGCCGACGACGCGGCGAATCCGCTCCTCGTCCGGCGCCACCCGCCCGATTGCGGCGAAAGCGCCGCCCATCGACTGGATGATCGTGCGCTGGCTGTCGACCAGCGTGCCGTCGCAGTCGAACAGGGCCAGCCGCGGCGCGCCGTCAGTCGTCATCGACTTCCATCCGGTCGAAATCGGCCTCGTCGAAGCCGAAGAACTGCCAGGTCACCCGCAGATCCTCCGGCAGCGGGGCGGTCACCGCCAGCCGGCCGCCTGCCGGATGGGCGATGTCGATGCGGCGCGCGTGCAGGTGCAGGCGGTGGGCGATGTCAGCGCCGGTGATGAAGGCGTCGGCGCCGCCGTATTTGCCATCGCCCAGGATCGGCGCGCCGACCGCCGCGCAATGCACGCGCAGCTGGTGGGTGCGGCCGGTGCGCGGCCACAGGGCCAGCCAGGCCGCACGCTTGCCTGCCCTGTCGACGACCCGCATGTCGGTGATCGCGCGCTGCCCGCCTTCCGGATCGACCTCCATCTGCTCACCGGCGCGGCCCGTCTTCTTGCGCAAGGCCAGGTCGATGGTTCCCACCTCGCGGTCCGGGCCGCGGACGACGATCGCCCAGTACAGCTTCTCGGCGTCGCGAGCGCGGAACGACGCGGTCAGCGCACGGGCAGCGGGCGCCGACCGCGCCAGCAGCAGCACGCCGCTGGTGTCCTTGTCGAGCCGGTGGACCAGCCGCGGCCGCTCGGCGGCGTCGAATTGCAGCGCCTCCAGCATCGCGTCGAGATGGCGGGTCGTGCCGGTACCGCCCTGCACCGCAAGCCCGGCCGGCTTGGCGATGGCGATCACGTCGGCGTCGCGATGCAGCACCCAGCCGCGCACCTCGGCGATCTCGGCCGCCGTCAGCGCCGGCTGCGGCCGGGCCGGCGCGTCGGCGGTTGCCGGTTCGCCCAGCGGCGGGACGCGCACCACCTGGCCCGCCTGCAGCCGTTGGCTCGCCTTGGCGCGCTTGCCGTCGACGCGCACCTGGCCGGTGCGCAGCAGCTTTTCCAGGCGACCGTGGCTGAGCTGCGGCGCCAGGCGGCGGAACCAGCGGTCGAGCCGGACGTCGGCATCTTCGGCCGTCACGGTGTGCGAGGCGACACCGCTCATCCCAGCAGCCCCCGCATCAGGCGCATGCCGGCGAACAGGGCGGCGACGGAGAGCACGACCGAGGCCGCCACATAGGCGGCCGCCGGCCCGTAGGTCTTGCGCTCGATCAGCACGATCACATCCAGCGAGAAGGTGGAGAAGGTGGTGAAGGCCCCGAGGAACCCCACCACCAGCATTGCGCGCAGCTCCGGCGCCGGCGACCAGATCTGCGCGCCGAGCTCGACCAGCACGCCGAGCACGAAGGAACCGACAACGTTTACCGTCAGGGTGCCGTAGGGAAAGCCGACGCCGACCAGCGCGCCGACCGCGCTCATCGTCAGATAGCGCGCGACCGCGCCGGCGGCACCGCCGGCCGCCACCGCCGCCAGGGTCAGCGCGGTCACGGCTTCGCCTCGGCCGGTTCGGCCGGCGTCGCCGCCTGGCGGTCCTGGCGCAGGCGTTCCCAATAGGCCAGCCGCTTCAGCACCTCGCGCTCGAAGCCGCGCTCGACCGGCTCGTACAGCCGCCGCCGGCGCATGCCGTCGGGGAAGTAGTTCTGGCCAGAGAAGGCATCGGGCGCGTCGTGGTCGTAGTCGTAGCCGGCGCCGTAGCCCAGGTTCTTCATCAGGCGCGTCGGCGCGTTGAGGATGTGCTTGGGCGGCATCAGCGAGCCGGTCTCGCGCGCCGCCGCCCGCGCGTTCTTCTCCGCCCGGTAGGCCGCGTTCGATTTCGGCGCGGTGGCCAGGTAGATCGCGGTCTGCACCAGCGCGATCTCGCCCTCCGGCGTGCCCAGCCGCTCGTAGGTCTCCCAGGCGTTCAGCGCCTGGATTGCCGCCTGCGGGTCGGCCATGCCGACGTCCTCGTAGGCGAAGCGCAGCATGCGCCTGGCCACGTAGAGCGGGTCCTCGCCGGCCTCCAGCATGCGGGCGAGCCAGTAGAGCGCGGCATCGACGTCGGAGCCGCGCAGGCTCTTGTGCAGGGCGGAGATCAGGTTGTAGTGGCCGTCCTGCTTCTTGTCGTAGACCGGCGCGCGCCGCTGCACAAGCTGCGCCAGCCGCTGGGTGTCGACCGTACCGATGTCGGCCGGCAACGCGAACACCTCCTCGGCCAGGTTGAGCAGGAAGCGGCCGTCGCCGTCGGCCATTGCGCGCAGGGCCGCCCGCGCCTCGTCGTCCAGCGGCAGCGCGCGGCCCTCCAGCTCCTCGGCGCGGACCAGCAGCTTCTCCAGCGCGGCGTCGCCCAGCCGATGCAGCACCAGCACCTGCATCCGCGACATCAGCGCCGCATTGAGCTCGAACGACGGATTCTCGGTGGTGGCGCCGACCAGGATGACCGTGCCGTCCTCCACATAGGGCAGGAAGCCATCCTGCTGGGCGCGGTTGAAGCGATGGATCTCGTCGACGAACAGCAGCGTGCCCTGCCCAGCCAGCCGGCGCTCGCGCGCCTGCTCGAACGCCTTGCGCAGGTCGGCCACGCCGGAGAACACCGCCGACAGCGCGACGAAGGCCATGTCGGTGGCATCGGCCAGCAGGCGGGCGATCGTGGTCTTGCCGCAGCCTGGCGGGCCCCAGAGCACGATCGAGCTGAGCCGACCGGTCTTGACCATGCGGCCGATCGGCCCGTCAGGACCGAGCAGGTGGTCCTGGCCGACCACCTCAGGCAGCCGCTGCGGGCGCAGCCGGTCGGCCAGCGGTCGCGGCGCCTGGCTCTCGAACAGCGTGGCCACCGCAGCCCCGCGACGGCTAGCCGTGAATGCCGACGGTCAGCAGCTTGCCGTCGCGCACGAAGGCGATCTGCCATTCCGGCTGCGGTTCGGCGACGTTGCGCAGCAGGATGTCGACCGACTGCACCTCGCGGCCGTTGATGCCGACCACCACGTCGCCCTCATGCAGGCCGATGCGGGCGGCGGGCGAGCCGGGCTGGACGCCGGTCACCAGCGCGCCGCCGCGCATATGACCAAGATCATATTCGTTCATCAGCGCCTCGGTCAGCGTCACCACGACGGCGCCGGCCAGCGGATGCTGACCGTCCAGGGGCGTGCCCTCCGCCACCTCGGTCACGCTTGGCGGCAGGGCCAGCACGGCGCTGAGCTGGACCACGGTGCCGTCGCGCATCGCGACCAGGTCGACCTTGTCGTCGGCCTTGTGGGTGCCGATGCGGAAACGCAGCGCCTCGCCGTTCTCCAGCTCGTTGCCGTCGATCGACATCAGCACGTCGCCGACCTGCAGGCCGGCCAGCGCCGCTGGGCTGTCCGGCGCGACGCCGGTGACCAGCGCGCCGAACGGGCGCGCCAGGCCCACCGCGCTGGCCATCGCCGAGGTCACGTCCTCGGTGGTCACGCCCAGCCATGGCCGGGCGACGATGCCTTCGGCGATCAGCGCGCCGACCACGCTGCGCACCATGTTGACCGGGATCGCGAGCCCGATGCCGTGCGAGCCGCCGGACGAGGTGGTGATGATCTCGGAATTGATCCCGATCAGCCGGCCGTCCATGGCGATCAGCGCGCCGCCGGAGTTGCCGGGATTGATCGAGGCATCGGTCTGGATGAAGAACGCGTAGTCGGAAATGCCGATGTCGGTGCGGGCCAGCGCCGAGATGATGCCGCTGGTCACGGTCTGGCCGACGCCGAACGGGTTGCCGATCGCCAGCACGATGTCGCCGACCTTGGCCCGGTCGGAGTCGCCGAGCTCGAGATAGGTCAGCGGCCCGCCGGGCACGCGGATGCGCAGCACGGCCAGGTCGGTGCTCGGGTCGGTGCCGAGCAGCTCGGCGACGAACTCGCGGCGGTCGGACAAGGCCACCACGATGGTGTCGGCGCCGTCGACGACGTGGTCGTTGGTGACGACGATGCCGTCGGGCGAAACGATCACGCCGGAACCGAGCGACAGCGGCTCCTCCTCGGCCGGTTCGCTGTCCTCGCTGCCGAAGAAGCCGCCGAAGAACGGGTCGTCGCGCAGCCGGGTGCTGGGCTCGCCGTCGGCGGCCCCGCCGACGCGCACACTGGTGTAGATATTGACCACCGCCGGGGTCGCCAGTTCGACCAGCGGCGAGAACGACAGCTGGATCTGCGCCATGCTCTCCGGCACGACGACCGCGCCGGCGCCGCCCTCGCGCGGCGGCCATTCGATATCCGCCGCCAGCGCCTGCGCGCCGGCCAGCGTCAGCGCGGCCAGCGCCGCCGCATTCACCCATCGTCCAAGCCGGCACGCGCCGGCGCCGTTCCGCCCGTTCACGCGGTCATCTCCCCCATCGAGTACAACGCCCGCGGCGAAATCTAGCCGATTTGCCGCGCCGACCCAAAGCATCGCCGGCCGCCAAATGCAAAGGGCAGCCGTCGCCGGCTGCCCCCGCATCGTCAATCCGGCCGGTGTGCGGCCGGTTCAGTCCTCTTCCGCCTCCGCGGCCTTCACCGGGCCGGAGTCCTGGCCCTTGGCGTCCGGGTCGCGGTCGACCAGCTCGATGATTGCCAGCGGCGCGTTGTCGCCGTAGCGGAAGCCCGCCTTCATCACCCGCGTGTAGCCGCCGTTGCGCGCGGCATAGCGCTCGGCCAGCGTGGTGAACAGCTTGTCGGTCAGCTTCGCATCCGGGATCACCCGCAGCGCCTGGCGGCGTGCGTGCAGGCCGCCGCGTTTGCCCAGGGTGATCATGCGGTCGGCAACCCGGCGCAGCTCGCGCGCCTTCGGCAGCGTCGTGGTGATCTGCTCATGCTTCACCAGCGAGGCGACCATGTTGGCCAGCATCGCCTGGCGGTGGCTGTGGGTGCGGCCCAGCTTCCGGTTGGCCATTCTGTGACGCATCGTCCGTCTCCCTGCGCGCGCTCAGCGTCCGCGCCTTTTCTGCCGCTCCGTCGGCACCGGCCGATCAGAACGGCTCCTCCAGGCGCTTGGCAAGATCCTCGATATTCTCCGGCGGCCAGCTGGGGATTTCCATGCCCAGGGTCAGGCCCATGTTGGCCAGCACTTCCTTGATCTCGTTCAGGGATTTGCGGCCGAAGTTCGGCGTCCGCAGCATCTCAGCCTCGGTCTTCTGGACCAGGTCGCCGATGTAGATGATGTTGTCGTTCTTCAGGCAGTTGGCCGAGCGGACCGACAGCTCCAGCTCGTCGACCTTGCGCAGCAGGTTCCGGTTGAACGGAATCTCCTCGGCCTCCTCGTGGGCGGTCTCGGCGCGCGGCTCCTCGAAGTTGATGAACGTCTGCAGCTGGTCCTGCAGGATGCGCGCGGCCAGCGCCACCGCATCCTCGGGCGTCACCGCACCGTTGGTCTCCAGCGTCAGCACCAGCTTGTCATAGTCGGTGACCTGGCCGACGCGGGCGTTCTCGACCCGGTAAGACACGCGCTTGACCGGGCTGAACAGCGCGTCGACCGGGATCAGGCCGATCGGCGCGTCCTCGGCCCGGCTCGCCGACGCCGGCACATAGCCCTTGCCGGTCTCCACCGTCAGCTCCATCGACACCCGCGCACCGTCGTCCAGGGTCATGATGTGGTGCTTCGGGTTCAGCACCTCGATGTCGTGGCCGGACTCGATCGCGCCGGCAGTCACCTCGCCCGGGCCGGTGGCGATCAGCGTCATCCGTTTCGGGCCTTCGCCGTGCATGCGCAGGCCCATCGACTTGATGTTCAGGATGATATCGGTAACATCCTCGCGGACGCCCGGGATCGACGAGAATTCGTGCAGCACGCCGTCGATCTTGACCGCGGTCACCGCGGCGCCCTGCAGCGACGACAGCAGCACGCGGCGCAGGGCGTTGCCCAGCGTCAGGCCGAAGCCGCGCTCCAGCGGCTCCGCCTCGATCTCCGCGACGTTGCGGTTCTCGCCCTTGGCTTCGATCTGCAGCCGGTTCGGCTTCTTCAGCTCTGTCCAATTCTTCTGGAGCACCGATCAGGCCTTTCTGCAAACGGCACGGCGGACTCTGACCACCGCATGCCGCTATTGCGGGAGCGCCCGCCACCCGGCGGACTGGCCGGCTGTCGAAGGCCGGCGAAACGAAGAAATCAGACGCGGCGACGCTTGCGCGCGCGGCATCCGTTGTGCGGGATCGGCGTGACGTCGCGGATCGAGGTGATGGTGAAGCCCACCGCCTGCAGCGCCCTGAGCGCGGATTCGCGGCCGGAGCCGGGGCCCTTGACCTCGACCTCCAGCGTCCGCATGCCGTGCTCCTGCGCCTTGCGACCGGCATCCTCGGCGGCGGTCTGCGCGGCATAGGGGGTCGACTTGCGCGAGCCCTTGAAACCCTGGCTGCCTGCCGACGACCACGAGATCGCGTTGCCCTGGGCATCGGTGATCGTGATCATCGTGTTGTTGAACGTCGCGTTGACGTGGGCCACACCCGACGTGATGTTCTTTCTTTCGCGCCGCCGTGGCCGCGCCGCTGTGGCTTTCGCCATCCCGTTGCTCCTGTCCCCCGGCGGTCGAAACCGGCCGGTTCGCCGTCCAGAACCCCTCGGTCCCCGACCGCGCTACTTCTTCTTGCCTGCGATTGCCCGGGCGCGCCCCTTGCGTGTGCGCGCGTTGGTGTGGGTGCGCTGGCCGCGCACCGGCAGCTGCTTGCGGTGCCGCAGGCCGCGATAGCAGCCCAGGTCCATCAGCCGCTTGATGTTCATCGCGGTCTCGCGCCGCAGGTCGCCTTCGACCGTGTAGTCGGTGTCGATCACCTCGCGGATGCGGATGATCTCGTCCTCGGTCAGGTCGTGGACCCGGCGCTCGTCCGGCAGACCCACCTTGTCGCAGATCTCCTTCGCCTTGGCCGGACCGATGCCATAGATGTAGCGCAGTGCAATGTGCACCCGCTTCTGCGTCGGAATATTGACGCCGGAAATTCGCGCCACCCGTTACTCTCCCCAGCCTGCCGCCGCGCGGCCCAGAATGCAAAAACCCGCGCACGCGCTCGCGCGCCGCCTTGTTTCGGTTGCGTGAAGGCCGCCGAATATACAGGCCCGCAAGCCCGTGTCAATCGCCATCGGCCCGGTCCAGCAGTGCGACAATGTCGCGATAGACGCCCTCGATATCCTGCATGCCGTCGACCGTGCGGAGCATGCCCTTGTCGCGATAGTAGGGCAGGATCGGCGCGGTCTGCGCGCGGTACACCTCGAAGCGGCGGCGTGCCACCGCGACGTCGTCGTCGGCACGGGTCGCCTGCCCCGCCGCCGCCGCCTCGGCGGCGCGGTTGCCGATGCGCGCGATCAGCGCCTCCTCGTCGACCCGCAGTTCGATCACCCGGTCGAGCTTGAGGCCCTTCGCGCTCAGCATCGCGTCCAGCGCCTGGGCCTGGGCCACCGTGCGCGGGAAACCGTCGAGAATGAAGCCGCCGGCACAGTCCGGCTCGTCGATCCGCTCGGCGATCATCGCCACCATCACCTCGTCGGGCACCAGGTCGCCGCGGTCCATGATCTCCTTGGCGCGCCGGCCCAGCAACGTGTTCGCCTTGACCGCGGCGCGCAGCATGTCGCCGGTCGACAACTGCACCATGCCGCGCTCGGCCTGCAGCCGGCCGGCCTGGGTGCCCTTGCCCGCACCCGGCGGTCCCAACAGAATGATGTTCATCCGCGGCGCCCGCGCAGCTTGGCCTTCTTCACCAGCCCCTCATACTGATGCGCCAGCAGGTGCGAATGGATCTGGCCGACGGTGTCGAGCGAGACCACGACCACGATCAGCAGGCTGGTGCCGCCGAAGGTGAACGGCACGGCATATTGCGAGATCAGGATCTCCGGCAGCAGGCAGACCAGGGTGAGATAGGCCGCACCGATCACGGTCAGTCGGGTCAGCACGTAGTCCAGGTGCCGCGCCGTGCTCTTGCCCGGCTTGTAGCCGGGGATGTAGCCGCCGTAGCGGCGCAGGTTCTCCGCCGTCTCGTCCGGGTTGAACACGATCGACGTGTAGAAGAAGCAGAAGAACACGATCAGCGCCGCATAGAGCAGCAGATAGACCGGCTGGCCGTGGCCGAGATAGAGCGACAGGTCGCCGAGGAAGCCTTCCTGCGCCTGGCCGCCGCCGAAGGTCAGCATGGTGGTCGGCAACAGCAGGATCGAGCTGGCGAAGATCGCCGGGATGACGCCGGAGGTGTTCAGCTTCAGCGGCAGGTGCGAGCGCTCGCCGCCAAACATCTTCTGCCCGACCTGGCGTTTCGGATACTGCACCAGCAGCCGCCGCTGCGCGCGTTCCATGAACACGACGAACGCGACCACCGCCACCGCGACGATCAGCATCAGGATCACGATCACCGGCGAGATCTCGTTGGTGTAGCCCATCTCCAGCAACGCGGCCAACGACGACGGGAAGGCCGCCACGATGCCTGCAAAGATGATCAGCGAGATGCCGTTGCCGATGCCGCGCGAGGTGATCTGCTCGCCCAGCCACATCAGGAACATGGTGCCGCCGACGATGGTGGTGACGATCGTCAGCCGGAAGAACCAGCCGGGATCGGTCACCGCCAGCTGGCCGTTGCTGAGCTGCATGCCTTCGAGGAACGAGGCGATGCCGTAGCCCTGCAGCACGGCCAGCACCACCGTGCCGTACCGGGTGTACTGGTTGATTTTCTTGCGGCCGGCCTCGCCCTCCTTCTTCAGCTCGCCGAGCTTCGGCGACATCGCCATCATCAGCTGCATGATGATGGAAGCCGAGATGTAGGGCATGATGTTGAGCGCGAAGATGCTCATCCGGCCCAGCGCGCCGCCGCTGAACATGTCGAACATGCCCAGGATGCCGCCCTGCTGCTGGGCGAAAACCTCGGCCAGCACGACCGAATCCACGCCCGGCAGCGGGATATAGGTGCCGAGGCGGTAGACGATCAGGATGCCGAGCGTGAACCAGATCCGCTTCTTCAGCTCCGTCGCCTTGCCCAGCGCGGAGAAGTTGAAGTTGGCGGCCAGTTGTTCGGCGGCTGAGGCCATGCGTAAGGAATCCCTGCTCGCTGCGGAAGGGGGCCGTTACTCGGCTTCGGGCGCGGCCGGCTTCACCGGCGACAGCACAACCGAGCCGCCCGCCTTCTCCACCGCCTCGATCGCGGCCTTGGAGGCCGCAGCGGCATGGATGGTCAGCTTGGCCGACAGTTCGCCCTTGGCCAGCAGCCGCACCGGGTTGCGCTTGCGCCGCAACAGGCCGGCCGCGACCAGCGCGTCGGCGTCGACGTCGGCCCCGGCCTTCAGCTTGCCGGCCTCGACCGCCTTCTGCAGGCGGCCGAGATTGACCACGTCATAGGTGACCCGGAACGGATAGTTGGTGAAACCGCGCTTGGGCAGGCGCCGATGGATCGGCATCTGGCCGCCCTCGTAGCCGTTGATCGCCACGCCGCTGCGCGACTTCTGGCCCTTCTGGCCATGACCGGAGGTCTTGCCCAGGCCCGAGCCGATACCGCGACCGACCCGCTTGCGCGGGCGATGCGCGCCCGGATTGTCTGAAAGCTGATTGAGCTTCATCGTCTTAGTCCACCCCGCAACGGCCCGCGCGCTATTCCGCCGGCTCGACCCTGATCAGGTGCTGTACCTTGTTGATCATGCCCCGCACGGCCGGCGTGTCTTCCAGCACGCGGCTGCGGTGCATCTTGTTCAGCCCCAGCCCGACCAGCGTCGCGCGCTGGTCGGCCGGCCGGCGGATCGGGCTGCCGATCTGGGTAACCTTGATCCGACCGGCGGCCTGCTGCCCCCCCGCCTTGGCACCTGCCTTAGCCATTCGCCTGCTCCTGCGCTTCCGCCGCGGCCTCCGCCGGCGCATCGCCGCGGCCGCGCCGGCCGAGGATGTCGCTGGTCTTCTTCGACCGCTTGGCCGCCACCTGGCGCGGGGACACCGACCGCGTGAGCCCGGCGAAGGTGGCGCGAATCATGTTGTACGGGTTCGAGGTGCCGAGCGACTTGGCGACGACGTCCTGGATACCCAGGCTCTCGAACACCGCGCGCATCGGGCCGCCGGCGATGATGCCGGTTCCCGGCGGGGCCGAGCGCATCACCACGCGGCCGGCGCCGAACACGCCCTGCACGTCGTGGTGCAGCGTGCGGCTCTCGCGCAGCGGCACCTTGATCATGTTGCGCTTGGCGGATTCGGTCGCCTTGCGGATCGCTTCCGGCACCTCGCGGGCCTTGCCGTGGCCGTGGCCGACCCGGCCGCGGCCGTCGCCGACCACCACCAGGGCTGCGAAGCCGAAGCGCCGGCCGCCCTTCACCACCTTGGCGACGCGGTTGATGCTGACCAGCTTCTCAACCAGTTCGCTCTCGTGGCTGCGTTCTTCTCTCGCTCTTGCCATCAGTCTCGCTTCCGTTCGCTCATGCCCGGCGCGGTTGACCGCGCCGGCACCCTGCGTTGCCGCCTAGAACTCCAGCCCGCCCTCGCGCGCCGCGTCGGCCAGCGCCTTGACCCGGCCGTGGAAGGCATAGCCGCCGCGGTCGAACACCACCGTGCCGATGCCGGCTTCCTTCGCCCGCTCGGCCAGCGCCTTGCCGACGGCGGCCGCCGCCGCCTTGTCCGAGCCCTTGGCCATGCCGCCGCGCAGCGCCTTGTCCAGCGACGACGCGCTGACCAGCGTCACGCCGCGCGCATCGTCGATGATCTGTGCGTGGATATGCTTGCTCGACCGGAACACCGACAGCCGCGGACGGCCGTTGGCCTGCGCGCGCAGACGGAACCGCGTGCGCCGCTTGCGCCGATCGAACAGCTCCTTGGTAGTGCTCGCCATCGTCCCGCCCCTACTTCTTCTTGCCTTCCT
The DNA here is from genome assembly GCA_041396705.1 of Alphaproteobacteria bacterium. Taxonomy (NCBI): domain Bacteria; kingdom Pseudomonadati; phylum Pseudomonadota; class Alphaproteobacteria; species Alphaproteobacteria bacterium. Next base: position 16,992 of record JAWKYB010000004.1, on the reverse strand, counting down.
TGCGCAGCACCGTCTCGTCCCGGTACTTCACGCCCTTGCCCTTGTACGGCTCGGGCGGACGGTAGCTGCGCAATTCGGCCGCCACCTGGCCAACATGCTGCTTGTTCGCACCGCTGATCGCGATCGTCGTCGGCGTCTCGCACTTGATCGTCAGCCCTGCCGGGATCGGATAGATCACGTCGTGGCTGAAGCCGAGCTGCAGCTGCAGGTTGTTGCCCTGCACCGCGGCGCGATAGCCGACGCCGATGATGTCCAGGTTCACCGTGAACCCTTCCGACACGCCGGCGAACAGGTTGCGGATCTGCGCGCGGGTGGTTCCCCACATCGCACGCGAATGCTTGGTGTCGTCGCGCGGCTTCACCGTGACCTGGCCGTCCGCATGTTCGACATGCACAGCGTCGGTGAGCGCGACTTCCTGCACGCCCAGCTTGCCCTTCGCCTTGATCACCTTGTCCGCCAGCGTCACCTCGACGCCGCTCGGCACGGCAACCGGCAGTTTTCCTACCCGCGACATTGCACTCTCCCTGGCGCTCGCGCCCTTCTCAGCCTGCCGGCCCTAGAAAACCTCGCAGAGGACCTCGCCGCCGACATTGGCGGCGCGCGCGTCCTCGTCGGAGATCACGCCGGTCGGCGTCGACAGGATCGAGATGCCGAGCCCGCCATAGACCCGCGGCAGGTCCTTGATCTTCGCATACACGCGACGGCCCGGCTTGGAGACCCGCTTGATCTCGCGGATCACCGGCTCGCCCTCGTGATACTTCAGCTCGACCGTGAAGAAGTCGATGCCGTTGCGCACGTTGAACTGCGAGTAGCCACGGATGTAGCCCTCGCGCTGCAGCACGTCCAGCACGCGCCGGCGCAGGTTCGAGGCGGGCGTATCGATCGTGTTCAGCCCGGCGCGCTGTCCGTTGCGGATGCGCGTGAGCATATCGCCCAGAGGGTCGCTCAGCACCATGGAGCAAACTCTCCTTCTACCAGCTCGATTTGATCATGCCTGGGATCTGGCCAATCGAGGCGAGCTCGCGCAGCGCGATCCGGCAGAGGTTGAACTTGCGGTAATTGCCGCGCGGTCGCCCGGTCAACTCGCACCGGTTGCGAATCCGCACCTTGGCGCCGTTGCGCGGCATCTCGGCCAGCTTCAGCACCGCCTGGAACCGCTCTTCCGGCGACAGCGCCTCGTCGCGGATCCGCGCACGCAGGGCCGACCGGCGAGCGGCATGGCGCGCCGCTTTCGCGGCCCGCTGCTTGTTCTTCGCAATGGCGCTCTTCTTCGCCATCCTTCCTCTCCAATCAGCTCTGGTTGCCGAGCGGCATGTTGAAGGCACGCAGCAGAGCCAGCGCCTCGTCATCCGTCCGGGCCGTGGTGCAGACCACGATGTCCATGCCCCGCACCTGGTCGACGTTGTCGTAGTCGATCTCGGGGAACACGATCTGTTCCTTCAGGCCCATGGCGAAGTTGCCGCGGCCGTCGAAGCTCTTGGCATTGAGTCCGCGGAAGTCGCGGACCCGCGGCAGGGCGACGTTGACCAGCCGGTCCAGGAACTCGTACATGCGCTGGCCGCGCAGCGTGACCTTGGCGCCGATCGCCATGCCCTCGCGCAGCTTGAAGCCGGCGACCGACTTCTTCGCCTTGGTCGCTACCGCGCGCTGGCCGGCGATGCGGCTCAGCTCGCCGACCGCCGCCGTCACCTTCTTCGAATCCTGGGTGCCCTCGCCGACGCCCATGTTGATGACGATCTTCTCCAGCTTCGGCGCCTGCATGGTGTTGCGGTAACCGAACTGCTCCATCAGCTTCGGACGGATCGTCTTCACGTATTGCTCTTGCAGTCGTGCCGCCATGGCTCGCCGCCTCACCTGTCGATGATCTCGCCGGACCGCTTGGCGAACCGGACCTTGCGTCCGTCCTCCAGCGTGCGCAGCCCGACGCGGGTGGGTTGACCTGTCTTCGGGTCGGCGATCGCCACATTCGAGATATGCAGCGACGCCTCCTTCTCGATAATGCCGCCGGGGTTGCCGGCCGACGGGCGCTGGTGGCGCTTGACCATGTTGACGCCCTGCACCACGACGCGGCGGTTGTCGCGGTCGACCCGCAGCACCTCGCCCTTGGCGCCCTGCTGGCGGCCGGTGGTCACCACCACCTGGTCGCCCTTTTTGATCTTGAATTTCTCGGCCATGATCCGTTGTGCTCCGTGCGTTCGGCCTACAGCACTTCCGGCGCCAGCGAGACGATGCGCATGAAGTTGCGCCCGCGCAGCTCGCGCGTCACCGGGCCGAAGATGCGGGTGCCGATCGGCTCGCCCTGCTTGTTGATCAGCACGGCGGCGTTGCGGTCGAACCGGATCACGCTGCCGTCGACGCGGCGGATGTCGCTGGCGGTGCGCACGATCACCGCGCGATGCACGTCGCCCTTCTTCACCTTGCCGCGCGGGATCGCCTCCTTGACGCTGACGACGATGACGTCGCCGACGCCGGCGGACACCCGCCCGGAGCCGCCCAGCACCTTGATGCACTGCACCCGGCGGGCGCCGGAATTGTCGGCGACCTCCAGATTGGTTTGCATCTGGATCATGGCTTAAGCCTCCGCCCCGGCCGGCTGGTCGGCCTCGTCAAAGATCACTTCCCAGCACTTGTTCTTCGAAATCGGGCGGCATTCGCGGATGCGCACCGCGTCGCCGGCGGCGCAGCGGTTGTCCGGGTCATGCGCCGCGTATTTCTTCGAGCGGCTGATGAACTTCTTGTAGATCGGGTGCATGACGCGGCGGTCGACGCGAACGGACACCGTCTTGTCGCCCGACCGCTTCACCACAACGCCCTGCAAAACGCGTCTCGGCATCGCTCGCTCCTCAGCCCTTCGCCGGCGCGGTCGACGCGCCGCCCAGCAGGGTCTTGATCCGCGCGATATCGCGCCGGACCTGCCGCACCCTGGCCGTGTTCTCCAGCTGCCCGCTGGCCCTCTGAAAACGCAGGTTGAACTGCTCTTTCTGCAGGTCGCCGAGCATGCCGGTCAGCTCCTCGCGCGACTTGCCGCGGATGTCACCGATCTTCATGGCTCAGGCCTCCGCCGCCAGACGGCTGACGATGCGGGTGCGGATCGGCAGCTTGGCGGCCGCCAGCCGCAGCGCCTCATGCGCCACATCTTCCGGCACGCCGTCGATTTCGAACATGATCCGGCCCGGCGCCACCCGTGCCGCCCAGAATTCCGGCGAGCCCTTGCCCTTGCCCTGGCGCACCTCTGCCGGCTTCTGGCTGACCGGCACGTCCGGGAAGATGCGGATCCACACCTTGCCGGCGCGCTTCATGTGACGCGTCATCGCGCGGCGCGCGGCCTCGATCTGGCGTGCCGTCACCCGGTCGGGCGTCGTCGCCTTCAGCCCGAAGGCGCCGAAGTTCAGGCTGGTGCCGCCCTTGGCGGTGCCGTGAATGCGGCCCTTGTGCGCCTTGCGGTATTTCGTCCGCTTCGGAGACAGCATGGTTCTCGCCTCGCCTCTCTAATCCGTTCCGTCAGCGGCCCATCTGGGCCTGCTGGTCGGCCAGCCGCTTGTCCTGGGCCATCGGGTCGTGGGCCATGATCTCGCCCTTGTAGACCCAGACCTTGACGCCGCAGGTGCCGTAGGTGGTGCGTGCGGTCGCGGTGCCGTAGTCGACGTCGCCGCGCAGCGTGTGCAGCGGCACCCGCCCCTCGCGATAGGTCTCCGACCGCGCGATCTCGGCGCCGCCCAGGCGGCCCGAGCACTCGATGCGGATGCCCTGCGCACCCAGCCGCATCGCCGACTGCAGCGCCCGCTTCATCGCACGGCGGAACGCCACCCGGCGCTCCAGCTGCTGGGCGATGTTCTCGGCGATCAGCTTGGCCTCGGTCTCGGTCTTGCGGATCTCGACGATGTTCAGGTTCACGTCCGACTTGGTCATCTGCATCAGGCTCTGACGCAGCTTCTCGATGTCGGCGCCCTTCTTGCCGATCACAACGCCCGGCCGGGCGGTGTGGATCGTCACCCGCGCCTTCTTCGCCGGACGCTCGATCGTGATCCGGCTGATGCCGGCCTGCGACAGCCGCCCTTCCAGATACTTGCGCAGGTTCAGGTCTTCGTGCAGCAGCGCCGCATAGTCGCTGTCGGCGTACCAGCGCGAATCCCAGGTGCGGTTGATCCCGACCCTGAGCCCGATCGGATTGACTTTCTGGCCCATCAGGCCGCCTCCTCGACTTGTTCGCGCACCACGATCGTCAGCTGGGCGAAGGGCTTGCGGATGCGCCCGACCCGGCCACGCGCCCGCGGACGGAACCGCTTCATCACCAGGTCCTTGCCGACCGTGGCCTCGGCGACGACCAACTGGTCGACGTCGAGCTGGTGGTTGTTCTCGGCATTGGCGATCGCTGACTGCAGCACCTTCTTCACGTCGCCCGAGATCCGGCGCGGCGAGAAGGTCAGCGCGGCCAGCGCGTCCTGGGCCTTCATGCCGCGGATCATCTGCGCGACCAGGTTCAGCTTGCGCGGGCTCACCCTCAGCTTGGTCACCTTCGCCATCGCCTCGGTCTCGGCCTGGCGGCGCTCGTTTGCCGGCTTGCCCATCGCCCTACTTCCTCTTCGCCTTCTTGTCGGCCGCATGGCCGTAGTAGGTCCGGGTCGGCGAGAACTCGCCGAACTTGTGGCCGACCATGTTCTCGGTCACCAGCACCGGCAGGAACTTCTGCCCGTTGTAGACGCCGAACGTCAGGCCGACGAACTGCGGCAGGATGGTCGACCGCCGCGACCAGATCTTGATCACCTCGTTGCGGCCCGACTCGCGTACCTTGTCGGCCTTCTTCAGCAGATAGCCGTCGACGAACGGACCCTTCCAAACCGAACGTGCCACCGCCCGTCCCCCTTACTTGCGCGAACGCCGGCGGCGGATGATGAACTTGTCCGTCGCCTTGTTGTGCCGCGTCCTCTTGCCCTTGGTCGGCTTGCCCCACGGCGTCACCGGATGGCGGCCGCCGCTGGTGCGGCCCTCGCCGCCGCCGTGCGGATGGTCGATCGGGTTCATCGCCACGCCGCGCACCGACGGGCGCTTGCCCAGCCAGCGCTTGCGCCCGGCCTTGCCGAGCTTGATGTTCGACTTGTCGGGGTTGGACACCGCGCCGATGGTGGCCATGCACTCGCCCCGCACCACGCGGACCTCGCCCGACGACAGCTTCAGCTGGGCATAGCCGGAGTCGCGGCCGACCAACTGCACATAGGTGCCGGCCGACCGCGCCATCTGGCCGCCCTTGCCCGGCTTCAGCTCCACGTTGTGCACGATGGTGCCGACCGGGATCGAGTTCAGCGGCATCGCGTTGCCCGGCTTCACGTCGACCCGCTGGCCGGACACCACGCTGTCGCCGACGCCGAGGCGCTGCGGCGCCAGGATGTAGTTCTGTGTGCCGTCCTCGTAGCGGATCAGCGCGATGAACGCCGTGCGGTTGGGATCGTACTCGATCCGCTCCACCGTCGCCGGCTGATCGAAATTGCGCCGCTTGAAGTCGACCACGCGATACAGCCGCTTGTGGCCGCCGCCGATGCGCCGCGCGGTGATCCGACCGTAGTTGTTGCGCCCGCCCTTCTTGGTCAGGCCCTCGGTCAGCGCCTTGACCGGACGGCCCTTGTACAGCGCCGAACGGTCGACCAGCACCAGCTGGCGCTGGCCGGGCGTCGTCGGGTTGTAGGTCTTCAGTGCCATCTTCGCCTCGCTTCGCCCGGTCTCAGATGCCGGTCGTCACGTCGATCGACTGGCCCTCGGCCAGGGTCACGACGGCTTTCTTGCTGTCCGGACGCCGGCCCGGCTTGCCGCGCCAGCGCTTGATCTTGCCCTTCTGGCGCAGGGTGTTCACCGCCGTGACCTTGACGTCGAACAGCTGCTCGACCGCCAGCTTGATCTCCGGCTTGGTCGCGTCCATCGACACCCGGAAGGTGATCTGCCCGTTCTCGGCGCCCATCGTCGCCTTCTCGGTGATCACCGGACCGCGGATGATGGCGTACATCCGCTCACGGCTGACGCTCACCGTCCGGTGGTACTTGCTCTTCATGACGCAAGCCTTTCGCTGAGGGCGGCGACGCCGGCGCGGGTCAGCACCAGGGTGTCGCGCTTCAGGATGTCGTACACGTTGGCGCCCTGGCTCGGCAGCACGGCGATGCCCGGGATGTTGGCCGCGGCGCGCTGGAAGTTGTCGTCGGGCGTCTGGCCGTCGATGACCAGCGCACCCTTCAGGCCCAGCTTCGCCAGCTTGGCCGCCAGCGGCGCGGTACGCGGCTCCGTCATCGCGATGCTGTCCAGCACCAGCAGCTGGCCCTCGGCCGCCTTGGCCGACAGCGCGCACATCAGGCCCAGCCGGCGCACCTTCTTCGGCAGCTTGTGGCTGTGGTCGCGCACCACCGGGCCGTGCACGCGGCCGCCGCCGATGAAGATGTTGCTGCGGCGCGACCCGTGGCGGGCGCCGCCGCCGCCCTTCTGGCGGCCCAGCTTCTTGCCGGTCCGCGCGATCTCGGAACGCCCCTTGACCTTGTGGGTGCCGGCGCGGCGCTTGGCCAACTGCCAGTTGACCACGCGCGCCAGGATGTCGCGGCGCACCTCGACCCCGAAGATCTCGTCGGGCAGGTCGATGTCGCCCGCCTCGGCCGCGTCCAGATTGACGACTTTCAGCTTCATCGCCCCTGCCCTCAGCTTTCCTGCGTGTCCGCAGAGGTCTCCGGCGCCGCATCGGTCGCCGTGTCTGCAGGCGTATCTGCCGCCTCGGCCGGGACCGCCGCGCCTGCGGCCGCCTTCAGGCCGGCCGGATAGGGCGCGTCCTCGGGCCGCTTGCGCTTGACCGCGTCGCGGACATAGACCCAGCCGCCCTCGGCGCCCGGCACCGCGCCGCGGACCAGGATCAGGTCGCGGTCGGTGTCGATGCGGAACACCTGCAGGTTCTGGGTGGTGACCATGCGGTCGCCCATGTGGCCGGCCATCTTCTTGCCCTTGAACACCTTGCCGGGGTCCTGGCACTGGCCGGTCGAGCCGTGGCTGCGGTGGCTGACCGACACGCCGTGGCTGGCGCGCAGGCCGCCGAAGTTGTGCCGCTTCATCGCACCGGCGAAGCCCTTGCCGATGCTGGTCGACGACACGTCGACCAGCTGGCCCGGCACGAAGTGCGCGGCCGACAGGCTGGCGCCGACATCGACCAGCGCGTCCGCGGCAACCCGGAATTCCTTCAGCTTCATCTTCGGCTCGACGCCGGCCTTGGCGAAGCGCTCGCGCTCGGGCTTGCCGACATTCTTCACCTTGGCGCGCCCGGCGCCGAGCTGCACGGCGGTGTAGCCGTCGCGCTCCTCGGTCCGCTGGGCGATCACCTGGCAGTCGTCCATGGCCAGCACGGTCACCGGAACATGCGCGCCCTCCGCGTCGAACACGCGGGTCATGCCCAGCTTGCGTGCGATAATACCAGTCCGCATGGCTCCCTCGTCCTACCTTGAGCGCGCGCTCAGAGCTTGATTTCGACGTCGACGCCGGCGGCGAGGTCGAGCTTCATCAGCGCGTCCACCGTCTGCGGCGTCGGATCGACGATATCGAGCAGGCGCTTGTGGGTCCGGATCTCGAACTGCTCGCGCGACTTCTTGTCGATGTGCGGCGAGCGCAGCACCGTGAACCGCTCGATCCGCGTCGGCAACGGAATCGGTCCCCGCACCCGCGCACCGGTGCGCTTGGCCGTATTGACGATCTCGCTCGTCGACTGGTCCAGCACCCGGTGGTCGAACGCCTTCAGGCGGATGCGAATGTTCTGGTTATCCATTGCCGTATCCTTCCGGCGCGTCCGCTGGCCGCCATGGCCGGGACGCGCCGTCTTTCCCTGGATTGCCGCTTACTTGCTGATGGAGGCGACGACGCCGGCGCCGACGGTGCGGCCGCCCTCGCGGATGGCGAAGCGCAGGCCCTCGTCCATCGCGATCGGCGCGATCAGCTCCACGTCCATCGTGATGTTGTCGCCCGGCATCACCATCTCCGTGCCCTCGGGCAGCTTGATCGAGCCGGTCACGTCCGTCGTCCGGAAGTAGAACTGCGGACGGTAGTTCGAGAAGAACGGCGTGTGACGACCGCCCTCCTCCTTCGTCAGGATGTAGCACTCGCACGTGAAGTTCGTGTGCGGCGTGATCGAGCCCGGCTTCGCCAGCACCTGACCGCGCTCCACGTCCTCGCGCTTCGTGCCGCGCAGCAGAACGCCCACATTGTCACCCGCCTCGCCCTGGTCCAGAAGCTTGCGGAACATCTCAACGCCCGTGCACGTCGTCTTCGACGTCGCCTTGATCCCGACGATCTCGATCTCGTCGCCAACCTTCACGATGCCCCGCTCCACCCGGCCCGTCACAACCGTGCCGCGGCCCGAGATCGTGAACACGTCCTCGATCGGCATCAGGAACGGACGGTCCTTCGGGCGCTCGGGCTGCGGAATGTAGTCGTCCACCGCCTTCATCAGCTCGAGGATCTTGTCGTGACCGATCCCCGCGTCCCGGCCCTCCAGCGCCGCCAGCGCCGAGCCCGCGATCACCGGAATGTCGTCGCCGGGAAAATCGTACGACGACAGCAGCTCGCGAACCTCAAGCTCGACAAGCTCCAGAAGCTCCGCGTCGTCGACCTGGTCCACCTTGTTCAGGAACACAACCAGCGACGGAACGCCCACCTGACGCGCCAGCAGTATGTGCTCCCGCGTCTCGCGGCATCGGACCGTCCGCCGCCGAAACCACTAGAATCGCGCCGTCCATCTGCGCCGCGCCCGTGATCATGTTCTTCACATAGTCCGCGTGACCGGGGCAGTCCACATGCGCATAGTGACGGTTCGGAGTCTCGTATTCCACGTGCGCCGTGTTGATCGTGATCCCGCGCGCCTTCTCCTCAGGCGCCTTGTCGATCTGGTCGTAGTCCGTGAACGCCGCCCCGCCGCTCTCCGCCAAAACCTTCGTAATCGCCGCCGTCAGCGTCGTCTTGCCGTGGTCCACGTGACCAATCGTCCCGATGTTGCAGTGCGGCTTCGTCCGCTCAAACTTCGCTTTCGCCATCGTCGGTCTTTCCCTCAATTCCCGCTCCGGCGGACCGCGAGCGGAGGTGTTTGCCTAATCGACCAGCCGGCCAGGGGCCGCGCCGTCAGGCCATCTTGGCCCGGACTTCCTCGGCAACCGCCTGCGGAACCTGCTCGTAGTGATGGAACTGCATCGTGTAGGTGGCACGGCCCTGGCTCATCGAGCGCAGGGTGTTGACGTAGCCGAACATGTTGGCCAGCGGCACCATCGCCTTGACGACGTTGGCATTGCCGCGCGCCTCCATCGACTGGATCTGGCCGCGCCGGCTGTTCAGGTCGCCGATGACGTCGCCCATATATTCCTCGGGCGTCACCACCTCGACGTCCATGATCGGCTCCAGCAGCACCGGGCCCGCCTTGGCCATGCCCTCGCGATAGGCCGCCCGCGCCGCGATCTCGAACGCCAGCACGCTGGAGTCGACGTCGTGATAGGCGCCGTCGATCAGCGAGGCCTTGAAGTCGATCATCGGAAAGCCGGCCAGCACGCCGGATTCGCAGGAGCCCTTCAGGCCCTTCTCGACGCCGGGGATGTATTCCTTCGGCACCGCGCCGCCGGTGATCGCGTTCTCGAACGCGAAGCCCGACCCGGCCTCGCCCGGCTCCAGCACCAGCTTGATCCGCGCGTACTGGCCAGAGCCGCCGGACTGCTTCTTGTGGGTGTAGTCGATCTCGTGCCGGCGGGTGATGGTCTCGCGATAGGCCACCTGCGGCGCACCGACATTGGCCTCGACCTTGAACTCGCGCTTCATGCGGTCGACGATGATCTCGAGGTGCAGCTCGCCCATGCCCTTGATGATGGTCTGGCCGCTCTCGGCGTCGGAGCTCACGCGGAAGGACGGGTCCTCCTGCGCCAGCCGCGACAGGGCGATGCCCATCTTCTCCTGGTCGCCCTTGGTCTTCGGCTCGACCGCGACCTCGATCACCGGCTCGGGGAACTCCATCCGCTCCAGGATGATCGGCTTCACCGGGTCGCACAGGGTGTCGCCGGTGGTGGTCGCCTTCAGGCCGCAGATGGCGACGATGTCGCCGGCGCGGGCCTCCTTGATGTCCTCGCGGTGGTTGGCATGCATCAGCAGCATGCGGCCGACGCGCTCGCGGTTGTCCTTGACCGAGTTCATCACCGACGTCCCGGTCTCCAGCACGCCCGAATAGATGCGGGCGAAGGTCAGCGAGCCGACGAACGGATCGGTCATGATCTTGAACGCCAGCGCCGAGAACGGCGCTTCGTCGTTGGTCGGCCGGGTGTCGGTGGTCTCGCCGTCCATCTTCACGCCGCGCACGTCGGGCACGTCGGTCGGCGCCGGCATGTAGTCGACGACGGCGTCGAGCAGCGGCTGGACGCCCTTGTTCTTGAACGCGCTGCCGCACAGCACCGGCACGAAGGTCAGGCTGAGCGTGCCCTTGCGGATGCACTTGATCAGCGTCGCCTCGTCCGGCTCGCTGCCCTCCAGATAGGCTTCGAGCGCCGGCTCGTCCTGCTCGACGGCGGCCTCGACCAGCTTCTCGCGATACTCGGCGGCGATGTCGGCCAGATCGGCCGGGATATCCTCGTAGACGAACTCGGCGCCGAGGGTCTCTTCCTTCCAGCGGATCGCCCGCATGCGGATCAGGTCGACCACGCCGACGAAGTCGCTCTCGGTGCCGATCGGCAGCTGGGTGACCAGCGGGGTGGCGCCCAGCCGGTCTTCCATCATCTGCACGCAGCGGAAGAAGTCGGCGCCGATACGGTCCATCTTGTTGACGAAACACATCCGCGGCACGCGGTACTTGTCGGCCTGGCGCCAGACGGTCTCCGACTGCGGCTCGACGCCGGCGACGCTGTCGAACACGGCAACGGCACCGTCGAGCACGCGCAGCGAGCGCTCGACCTCGATGGTGAAGTCGACGTGGCCCGGCGTGTCGATGATGTTGACCCGGTGGTCGCGCCAGAACGCGGTGGTCGCGGCCGAGGTGATGGTGATGCCGCGCTCCTGCTCCTGCTCCATCCAGTCCATGGTCGCCGCGCCGTCATGGACCTCGCCGATCTTATGGGACCGGCCGGTGTAATAGAGGATGCGCTCGGTGGTCGTCGTCTTGCCGGCATCGATGTGGGCCATGATGCCGATGTTGCGATACCGGTTGAGGGGAGTCTGCCGCGCCATGGGGATAATCCGTTTCCTTCGTGCTCAGGCGTGTGTGCCGCCTGGCGTCACCAGCGATAGTGCGAGAAGGCCTTGTTGGCCTCCGCCATCCGGTGCGTATCCTCCCGCTTCTTGATTGCGCCGCCGCGGTTGTTCGCTGCGTCCATGAGTTCGTTGCAGAGGCGCTCGACCATGGTCTTTTCCGACCGGCCGCGCGAATTCGAGATGAGCCAGCGGATGGCGAGCGCCTGCGCCCGCTCCGGCCGGACCTCGTTCGGAACCTGGTAGGTGGCGCCGCCGACGCGCCGCGAGCGCACCTCGATCTGCGGCATCACGTTTTCCAGCGCCTCGTGGAACAGGCGCAGGGGATCGCCGACGCCGCGCTGACTCATGCGCTCGAACGCGCCGTAGACGATCTGCTCGGCGGCCGACTTCTTGCCGTCGCGCATCAGGCAGTTCATGAACTTGGTGACCGTGCGGTCGCCGTGCAACGGATCCGGAATGATCTCGCGTCGGACGGCGCTGTGGCGGCGTGACATCCGGGGCTCTCCTTACTTCGGGCGCTTGGCGCCGTATTTCGACCGGCGCTGGCGGCGGTCCTTGACGCCCTGGGTGTCGAGGGTACCGCGGATGATGTGGTAGCGGACGCCGGGCAGGTCCTTGACGCGGCCGCCGCGGATCATCACCACCGAGTGTTCCTGCAGGTTATGGCCGATGCCCGGGATGTAGCTTGTCACCTCGAAGCCGTTGGTCAGCCGCACGCGCGCGACCTTGCGCAGCGCCGAGTTCGGCTTCTTCGGCGTCGTGGTGTAGACGCGGGTGCACACGCCGCGCTTCTGCGGGCAGGCCTCGAGCGCCGGCACCTTGTTGCGTGCGCGCGGTGCCTTGCGCGGCTTGCGGATCAACTGGTTGATCGTCGGCATCCAACCTTCATCCCTATCGAGCGCCGGGCAAATGCGCCGGCACGACACGCCGCCCGGCGCCCTCCGCCGACCGGTCGCGTCGAAAACATATAAGCGACCGCCCGCATTCGCCTTGCCTACTGGTGGCGTGGCAATTGCGGTCCAGCCGCTTGATCTTCAGCGTTGCTTCGGGAGCGTGTTTGGCGGCGCGATCGCTGGTATACGCCCGGTCGCCACGACCGTCCCTGGAACGAGCGGCGCACTATATGTACGCGCCCCAATGGCGTCAACCACAAAGCCGTTGCCGTTGCCGCCACCCCGCAACCGCGGTGTGATAGGCGAAGCGCCGACGCGGGTCAAGCGCCGCGGTCCGTTTCCTGCGCGGGAATCACGTAAGCGTCTGCGCCGTCGCCCGTCGGCCGGGTACTGCAGGCCGCCCGGCGAACGCCCGGCCTATTGCAGGGTGGCGCAGATCGAGCGGCCGTCGCCCATGCGGATCAGCACCTGGCCGCCGACGCAAACCGGCGTCGCGCCGGTCTCGACGGTCGAGCCGTTGTCTGTCGTGGCCGGCCCGGTCGTGGTCGACGGCCGGTTCTCGGACAGCAGGTGCGCAGCCGTGAATCCGCGGCTGCCGTCGGCCATCTCGACATAGAGCCAGCCGCTGCTGGGCGCCTGGCCCAGGACCGAGACCAGGGCGGCATAGGGAATGGTGCCGACCGGGTCGAAGTCGGTGCTGGGGCCGGAGCGGACGCGGGCCGAGGTGGTGGCGTACATCGGACGCGGCGAATCGTAGAGGGCCACATCCTCGGCAACGCTGCCGACGGCGGCCGTGGTGTCGCTGCCGCCGTCGCCGTCCGGCGTCTGGATCGTGTTCAGGCCTTCCTCGCGCGGCGCCAGCGAATCCGCCAGCGCGGACGTCGCAACGCAGGACGCGAGCGCCAGCGCGAGCGCGATCGCCGCCCCGTGCCGCCTGCCTGCCGTTCGACCGAATTCAGCGCTCATGACCGCAGCCCAATCTTTTCCGTTCGCCAGCCTTGCCGGCCGCCCGGCGGCGCCGGGCCGGTGCCGACGGTGCCATCCGAAGCACATGCGAACTCTAACAAGAAACGATGAATGCGGCACAGTCATGGCGACGTCAAAGTGGCGCAGTTCTCCGCGCCCCGGAGCGCATGGCGGGCCCGCAACGCCCGGCGTTGTTCCGTCGCGGAAAGACCGAGGGCCGCCGGTTGCCCGGCGGCCCTTCGGCGTTCGACGCTTGCGCGCGGCCTATTCGGCGGCGTCGGCCGCCGGCGCGTCCGGCCCCGCATCCGCGCCCGGCTCGGCGCCGGCAAGCTGCGCCCGCTCGGTCGCCAGCTCGGCGACCTCGCGGTCGTGGTCGGCGGCGATGCGCCGGTACTTGTTCATGATGTTGCCGGTGCCGGCGGGAATCAGCCGGCCGACGATCACGTTCTCCTTCAGGCCGCTCAGCTCGTCCATCTTGCCGTTGACGGCGGCGTCGGTGAGCACGCGGGTGGTCTCCTGGAACGAGGCCGCCGAAATGAACGACCGGGTCTGCAGGCTCGCCTTGGTGATGCCCTGCAGGACCGGCTGCGCCATCGCGGTGCGCAGGCCCTCCTCGACCATCGCCTCGTTGATCGCCTGGAACTCGGCCCGGTCCGCCAGTTCGCCCACCAGGTAGGTGGTGTCGCCGGGCTCGACGATCTCGACCTTCTGCAGCATCTGGCGAACGATCACCTCGATGTGCTTGTCGTTGATCTTCACGCCCTGCAGCCGATAGACGTCCTGGATCTCGTTGACCAGATAGCGGGCCAGTTCCTCGACGCCGAGCACGCGCAGGATGTCGTGCGGTACCGGGTTGCCGTCGACCAGCAGGTCGCCCTTCTGGACGTAGTCGCCCTCGCGCACCAGCACGTTGCGGCCCTTCGGCAGCAGGTACTCGAACGGCTCGGCCTCCTCGTCGTCCGGCCGGATGATCACCCGCTGCTTGGCCTTGTAGTCCTTGCCGAACTCGATGCGGCCGTCGATCTCGGCGATCACCGCATGGTCCTTCGGCTTGCGCGCCTCGAACAGCTCCGCCACCCGCGGCAGACCGCCGGTGATGTCCCTGGTCTTGGAGGATTCCTGCGGCACGCGCGCGATCACGTCGCCCGGCGCCACCTCGGCGCCGTCCTCGACACTGAGAATGGCGTTGACCGACAGCTTGAAGGTGGCCTGCTGGCCGCTCTCCGAGATGCGCACCTCGCCGGCCTCGTCGACCACGTCGATCGCCGGCTGCAGCGCCGACGACCGTGGCGATTCCATCACCACCTTGCTGGAGATGCCGGTGGCCTCGTCGACCACTTCGCTGAAGGTGACGTTCTCGACCAGGTCGCGATAGCGCACCTTGCCGCTCTGGTCGACGATGACCGGGATGTTGAACGGATCCCACTCGGCCAGGCGGGTGCCGCGGGCGACCGCCTCGCCATTCTCGACCAGCAGCTTGGCGCCATAGGGGATGCGGTGCTTGGCCCGCTCCCGCCCGTTGTCGTCCAGCACCCGCAGCTCGCAGTTCCGGCCCATCACGATCAGCCGGTTCTCGGAATCGGTGACGACGTTGCGGTTCTTCAGCTCGACCTTGCCGTCGTAGTTGGCCTCGATGTGGCTTTTCACCGCGCTCTTCTGCGCCGCACCGCCGATGTGGAAGGTGCGCATGGTCAGCTGGGTGCCGGGCTCGCCGATCGACTGGGCGGCGATCACACCGACCGCCTCGCCGATATTGACCGAGGTACCGCGGGCCAGGTCGCGTCCATAGCACTGACCGCACACGCCGACCTGCGATTCGCAGACCAGCGGCGAGCGGATCTGCACGGTCTCGACGCCGGCGCGCTCGATGCGCTCGACATCCTCCTCCTGCAGGATCTGCCCGGCCTCGGCCAGCGTCTCGCCGGTTTCGGGGTGGACGACGTCGTGCATGACCGTGCGGCCCAGGATGCGCTCGCCCAGCGTCTCGACCACGTTGCCGCCTTCGATGATGGCTGACATCGACAGGCCCTTCTCGGTGCCGCAGTCGTGCTCGGTGATGATGCAGTCCTGCGCCACGTCGACCAGGCGGCGGGTCAGATAGCCGGAGTTGGCCGTCTTCAGCGCCGTGTCGGCCAGGCCCTTGCGGGCGCCGTGGGTGGAGTTGAAATACTCCAGCACGGTCAGGCCTTCCTTGAAGTTCGAGATGATCGGCGTCTCGATGATCTCGCCCGACGGCTTGGCCATCAGCCCGCGCATGCCGGCCAGCTGCTTGATCTGCTGGGCCGAGCCGCGGGCGCCGGAGTGCGCCATCATGTAGACCGAGTTGATGCCGCGCCGGTCGGTCGGGCGCTGCATCTCAGCCATCATCTCCTCGGCGACGAGGTCGGTGCACCGCGACCAGGCGTCGACGACCTTGTTGTACTTCTCGCCCTGGGTGATCAGGCCTTCCTGGTACTGGGTCTCGAACTCCTTGATCAGCGCGCGGGTCTCTTCGACCCGCTCGGCCTTGGTCGCCGGGATGATCAGGTCGTCCTTGCCGAACGAGATGCCGGCCCGGCAGGCCCGGGTGAAGCCGATGTTCATCATGCGGTCGCAGAAGATCACCGTCTCCTTCTGCCCGCAGTGGCGATAGACCACGTCGATGACCTGGCTGATCTCGCGCTTGGTCAGCAGCCGGTTGACCAGACCGAACGGCACGTTCGGGTGCTTCGGAAGCACCTGGGCCAGCATCATGCGGCCCGGGGTGGTGTTGACCGTCAGCACCACCGGGGTCCCGGTCTCGTCGACCGTGGCCAGGCGGGCGCGAATCTGCGAGTGGATCGACAGCGCGCCGGCCTCGACCGCATGCTCGATCTCGCCCATCGAGGTGAAGGTCGGCACCCGGTGCGCAACCGCCTTGCCCGCCTTGACCTTGGCGAAGGCGTCGGCCGCGTCCTTGTAGGCCGGCTCCTCGGAGCGATCGTCCGGCTTGCGCAGCAGCACGTGCCCGCTGTCGAGCGCATCCGCCAGCGCCTCGGCCGAATCCACGCTCACCGCCGGGCCCACCGCGACCGGCGAGTCCATGGTGATGTAGTAGAGACCGAGCACGATGTCCTGCGACGGCACGATGATCGGCTTGCCGTTCGCCGGGCTGAGGATGTTGTTGGTCGACATCATCAACACGCGCGCCTCGAGCTGCGCCTCCAGCGACAGCGGCACGTGCACCGCCATCTGGTCGCCGTCGAAGTCGGCGTTGAAGGCGGTGCAGACCAGCGGGTGCAGCTGGATCGCCTTGCCCTCGATCAGCACCGGCTCGAACGCCTGGATGCCGAGGCGGTGCAGCGTCGGCGCACGGTTCAGCAGCACCGGATGCTCGCGGATCACCTCTTCCAGGATGTCCCAGACCTCGGGCCGCTCCTTCTCCACCATCTTCTTGGCGGCCTTGATCGTGGTCGCCATGCCGTAGAGCTCGAGCTTCGAGTAGATGAACGGCTTGAACAGCTCCAGCGCCATCTTCTTCGGCAGGCCGCACTGGTGCAGCTTCAGCTCCGGGCCGACCACGATGACCGAGCGGCCGGAATAGTCGACACGCTTGCCGAGCAGGTTCTGCCGGAACCGGCCCTGCTTGCCCTTCAGCATGTCGCTGAGCGACTTCAGCGGCCGCTTGTTGGCGCCGGTGATGACGCGGCCGCGGCGGCCGTTGTCGAACAGCGCGTCGACGGCCTCCTGCAGCATGCGCTTCTCGTTGCGCACGATGATGTCGGGCGCGCGCAGCTCGATCAGCCGCTTCAGGCGGTTGTTGCGGTTGATGACCCGGCGGTAGAGGTCGTTGAGGTCGGAGGTCGCGAAGCGGCCGCCGTCGAGCGGCACCAGCGGGCGCAGGTCCGGCGGAATCACCGGCACGACGTCCAGGATCATCCATTCCGGC